>CAZKNJ010000063.1:0-9248 GCA_964554185.1 uncultured Planctomycetales bacterium
GTGATGAAGATTGATCCGTCGGAGTGGTAGCGGAAGCACCACGGGCACAGCATGCTGTGCCCGCCACAGCGGGCAAGCCCCTACGAAGAACACCCCCTCACGCGTGCGGATGGGTGCGGTCGTAGACGGACTGGAGCTTGCTGGCGACGACGCGGGTGTAGAACTCCACGGTGGCGATGCGGGCGTGGCCCAAAAGCTCCTGCACCACGCGGATGTCGGCGCCGTTGTCCAGTAGGTGGGTGGCGAAGCTGTGGCGCAGCGTGTGCGGGGTGACGTTGGCGGTGATGCCGGCGGCGGCGGCGTAACGGCGCACCAGGCGGAAGGCCTGCACCCGCGAAAGCTCGCCCCGGCGGCTGAGGAACACCACCAGGCTGCGCTGAGGCTGGTGGAGCTTCGGGCGCACTTCGTTGAGGTAGCGGCGCAGCCAGTCCACCGCGTAATCGCCCAGCGGGCACACGCGCACCTTGCCGCCCTTGCCGTGCACCCGCGCGAAGCCGGCGGTCAGGTCCAGGTTGGCGAGCTTCAGGCCGGTGCACTCGCTGATGCGCATCCCGGAGGCGTAAAGCGTCTCCAGCAGCGCGCGGTCGCGGACGCCCAGCGGGGAGGTGGTGTCGGGCGCGGCCAGCAGGCGCGTCACTTCTTCGTAGGTGATGGCCTGCGGCAGGATCTCGGCGCGGGGGGCGCGCAGCCTGGGCGGGAAGGGGTCGCTGTCCAGGAAGCCGCGCCGCTGCAAAAAGCGGCCGAAGCGGCGCAGTGACGCCAGCCGCCGGCGGACGGTGGCGGTGGCGAGTTTGCCATTGGTGTTGAGGTCGCTGGCGTAGGTGATGAAGCGTTCGGGCGTGAGCGCTTCCACCGACGACACGCCGGTTTCGCGGGCGAAAGCGAGGATATCGTTGGCGTAGGCGTCCACCGTGTTGGGCGAAAGTCCGCGCTCCACCCGGCAGTAGGTGAGGAACGCATCAATCGCGCGGTCCAGCTCCATCAGCGCTCCCGGTGCTTGGTGAGCTTGCGCATGCGCGGGGACGCGCCGGTGAGCTTGCCGTTGTGGTTTTGCAGCGACTCCAGCAGCTCGCGCTCCTTGCGCCCGACCTTGCGCGGCACGTCCAGCTTGACCACCAGATGCAGATCGCCGGTGCCCCGCCGGTTCAGCCGCGGCAGGCCGCGCGAACGCACGGTGATGATCTCGCCGGGCTGGGTGCCGGGCGGGAGCTTGAGGGGAATGATGTCGCCGGAGAGGTGCTCGATGCTCAGGTCGGCGCCGAGCACCAGTTCGGGGTAGCTCACGGTCAGCTCCGCCACCAGGTCGGGGCCGTCCACGGTGAAGACGGGATGCGGCTTGACGTGCACGCGCAGCAGGATGTCGCCGCTGCGCCCGCCGCCGCTGCCGACGTTGCCGCTGCCGGGCACGCGCATCACGGTGCCGTTGGTGACGCCCGCGGGGACGGTGAGATCAATCGTGCGGTCCTCCGCCTTCTGGCCCTTGCCGCGGCACTCTTTGCAGGGCTCCTCCACGATGGTGCCGGTGCCCCGGCACTGGGGGCAGGGCGCAGCGCTGGAGAACACGCCCAGCAGCGTGCGCTGGGTGGAGGTGACCACTCCGCGCCCCTGGCACTGGGAGCACGTGTGCGTGTGGGAGCCGGGCTCGGCGCGGGAACCTTTGCACGTGGGGCAGGTTTCCCACCGCTGTATCTTGACGCTGACCTCCTGCTCCTCCAGAGTTTCTTCCAGGCTGAAGGTGACGGTGCGCACGATGTCCTGGCCTTCGGCGTAGTCGGGGCGGCGTGCGCGGCGCGAGCCGAACGGGCTATCGTGGCCGCCACTGCCGAAGAAGAACTCAAAGATGTCCGAGACGCTGCCGAAGCCGTCAAAGCCGAAGCCACCGGGCCCGTCTTTGGTGGTGCCGAAGAGGTCGTACTGCTCGCGGCGGCGGGGGTCGGAGAGGATTTCATAGGCCATCGTGACCTGCTTGAAACGCTCCTCCATCCCCGGGTCGTCCGGGTGGTGGTCGGGGTGGCACTCCCGCGCCAGCCGGCGGTAAGCGCGCTTGATCTCCTCTTGCGAGGATGTGCGGCTCACGTCGAGGATTTCGTACAGGTCAATCTGCATCGTCTTCGGTTCCCTCGCGCCATTCGTCAATCACGTGGCTCATCGCCTGCGCCACCCGCAGCACCAGCGGCAGCGAGTTGGTGTAGTTAAGGCGGGCGGGCCCCAGCAGGCCGATCTTGCCGTGGAGGCCGCCGCCGTATTTCACTTTGGAGAAAAGGATGCTGATGTCCGCCAGCTCGTCCTTGCCCGACTCCTCGCCGATGATGGCGTCCACTCCCGCCTCGCCGGAGGTGTGCTCCTCCAGCATCGTCAGGAACTCGTCTTCGTCGTTGATGACGTCGATGAGGCGGCGGAAGCGCTCCACCGTGTAGAACTCGGGCTGGGTGAGCAGCTTGTACGCATCGCTGAAAATGACGCGGCTCTCGGATGAGGCAATCCCGCTCAGGAAGGTCTCCAGCCGCGCCTGGATGGAAACGGGCAGCGTGGCGAAGTCCTCCAGCGCCGAGCGTATCTCGGAGAACTGGAGGTCGGCGAGGTTGCGCCCGCGCAGGCAGTTGGTCAGCCGTTCGTTGAGGTGGCCGAGCATCAGCTTCTTCACCTGCACTTCGGTGCGGATGGGCTCGCTTTGCAGCACACCCAGATCGGTGACCATCACGATGATGAGCTGGTTGTTGTCTATCTCAATGAGGTTAACGCTGCGCACGACGAAAGGATTGACTCGCGGCAGCATGACGTACGCCATGTAGCCGGAGGATTGCATCAGTTCGTCCAGCGAGCCGGTGACGAGCTTCTCAATCTCGTTGCCCAGCTGGCGGAAGGTGCGCACCAGGGCGCGCACGGCGCTGGTGTCCACCCGGACGTTGGAAAGCAACTGGTCCACGTACAGCCGGTAGGCGCGCGCGGTGGGCATCCGGCCAGAGGCCTGGTGGGGCTGGCGCAGGAAGCCCAGATCCTCCAGCTCCTTAAGCTCGTTGCGGATGGTGGCGCTGCTGACCTGGAAGTGGGGTGCCAGCTCCAGCGAGCTGATGGGCTTGGCCGAGCGGATGTGCTCGTCCACGAGCCGAAGAAGAAGCTGCTTCTTGCGGCTGCTGATTGGTATCTCAATCGGCATAGGTATCCTGCATGATTCTACCGCGAACCTGATAACTGCTGCGCGGCTAGCCGCTGCGAAATCCGGAATCGCCCCGTTGGGGGCTTGACAAAGGGAGTTTACAGCATATAATTAGCAGTCGTCAACGGCTACTGCTAACAGCCGCCGGCTTAGAGTGCCAGCAGTTGCGCATGGCTGTTGTTACTTTTTACTTGAAACCAAACGCTTTATAGGAGGATTCTGGGATGGCCAAGAAGCTTAACCTGCATCCGTCCCCGGGGCGCGTCATTGTGAAGCCCCTGGAGGACGATGAGAAGACCACTCCCGGCGGCATCGTGCTGCCCGATACGGCCAAGGAACGCCCGGTGCTCGGCGAGGTTGTCGCGGTCGGCGAGGGCCGTGTGCTGGACAGCGGCGAGCATGCGAAGGTGTATCTCAAGCCGGGGATGAAGGTGCTGTACGGCAAGTACTCCGGCAATGAGTTTAAGCACGGCGGGGTGGACTATCTCATCCTGCGCGAAGACGACGTTCTGGCCTGGGAGGTCTAGGCCCCAATACAGAGTGAACCGAGGAGGTTATTATGGCTGCTAAAGAACTACTATTCAGCGATGATGCGCGGAAGAAGCTGCTCGCCGGGGTTGACGCGGTTGCCAACGCAGTGAAGGTGACGCTGGGGCCTCGCGGGCGCAATGTCGTGCTGGAGAAGAAGTGGGGCAGCCCCACTATCACCAACGACGGCGTGACCATCGCCAAGGAGATTGAGCTGGAGAACGCCTATGAGAATATGGGCGCGCAGCTCGTCAAAGAAGTCGCATCCAAGACCAACGACATCGCGGGCGACGGCACCACCACCGCCACGCTGCTGGCGCAGGCGATGGTGCGCGAGGGCCTGCGCAATGTCACCGCCGGCGCTAACCCGATGGACCTCAAGCGCGGCATTATGCGGGCGGCGTTCAAGGTCGTGGAAGACCTGAAGAAGGGCGCCATCAGCATCAGGGACGACAAGAAGGCCATCGCCGCGGTTGCGGCGATTTCCGGCAACAACGACCAGCAGATCGGTGAGCACATCGCCGAGGCGATGGAGGAGGTGGGCAAGGACGGCGTCATCACGGTGGAAGAGAGCAAGACCGCGGAAACCAAGATTGAGCTCGTGGAGGGCATGCAGTTTGACCGCGGCTACCTCTCGCCCTACTTCGTGACCGACAAGGAGAATATGGAAGTCCACCTGGAGGACCCTTACTTCCTCCTGTGGGAGAAGAAAATCTCCGCCGTGGCGGACATCATTCCGCTGCTGGAGAAGGTCGCTAAGAGCGGCAAGCCCCTGCTCCTCATCTGCGAGGATGTGGAGGGCGAGGCGCTGGCCACCCTGGTGGTGAACCAGCTGCGCGGCACCCTGCACGCCTGCGCGGTCAAGAGCCCCGGCTATGGCGACCGCCGCAAGGCGATGATGCAGGACATCGCCGCGGTCACCGGCGGCACCTTCTTCACCGAAGACCTCGGCGTGAAGCTGGAGAGCGTTGACCTTAACGACCTCGGCCGCGCCAAGAAGGTGAAGATCGACAAGGAAAACACTACCATCATTGAGGGCAAGGGCACCAAGGACGAAATCAAGGGCCGCATCGCCCAGATCCGCAATGAGATTGAGAAAACCTCCAGCGACTGGGACAAGGAGAAGCTGCAGGAGCGGCTGGCGAAGCTGGCAGGGGGCGTCGCGGTGCTGAAGGTCGGCGCGTCCACCGAGACCGAGCTGAAAGAGAAGAAACACCGCTATGAGGACGCACTGGAAGCGACCCGCGCGGCGGTGGAGGAAGGCATTGTGTGCGGCGGCGGCGTGGCCCTGCTGCGCGCGATGCCGATCATCTTCAAGACCGACGACTACCTTAACGACGACGAGCGGCTGGGGGCGAAGATTGTGGAGCGCGCCCTGCAGGAGCCCGCGCGGATGATCGCCAGCAACGCCGGACAGGAAGGCAGCATCGTCGTGGAGCGCATTCTCGCCAAGAAGGAGAAGAACTTCGGCTACAACGCCGCGTCGCAGAAGTACGAGGACCTGGTGAAGGCCGGCATCATTGACCCGGTCAAGGTCACCCGCAGCGCGCTGCAGAACGCCGCGTCCATCGCGAGCATGCTGCTCACCACTGAAGCTCTGGTGGCCGAGAAGCCCGACGACAAGGCTGCGGCGCCGGCAATGCCGGGCGGCGGCGGCATGGGCATGGACTACTAGGCTGAATACCGGTCACACTGACGACGGTTGATATGAAGGGGCGCTCCTCCGGGAGCGCCCCTTTTTGGTTGTTGGATGTTGGTTGTTGGCGACAGAAGAGAAGATGCAGAGCAGCCTGTCGCGCATATATGGTTTACAGCCATCCGGCGGGCTGATAGAATGACAGCGGCGTGACATAGCTTCCGGTTCTGCGGGAATGCCCGCAGAGCGGCCGGAAGCTGCTACTGTATTCCAAGAGGAAAGGGATGGACCAACAGGCCTGCCGGGAGCCAGCAGGCTCCTTCTTGCGGCGCAACTGGAAGTGGTTTGTGCTGGGGCTGCTCGCCCTGCTGCTGGCGGGCGGCTGGGGCGCGTCGGAATACACCAAGAATCCGCGCTTTTGCAGCACCTGCCACATTATGGGCCCGTATATTCAGGCGTGGAAAAGCTCCAGCCACGGCAATGTCGCCTGCGTGAAGTGCCACTACCCGCCGGGCCGGGAGTTTGAAACGAAGCTGGCGGCGCTCAACCAGGTGGTGGCCTACGCCACCGGGCAGTACGGCACCAAGTTCCATGCGGATATTGAGGATGCGGCGTGCTTGCGGAAGGGCTGCCATGAAACGCGCCTGCTTCCCGGCCCGATTGTCTTCAAGCGCGACATCAAGTTTGACCACTCGCACCACCTGGGCGCGGATGTGCGCGGCATCAAGCTACGGTGCACCTCGTGCCACAGCCAAATAGTGCAGGGCAACCACATGACAGTGACGGAGTTCACCTGCTTCCTCTGCCACTTCAAGGGGCGGGTGAGCCTGGAACAGCCGCAGTCGCTGCAGTTCTGCCTGAAATGCCATGGCTATCCGACGGAGCCGGTGGAGATCGACGGCATGACGTTCAACCACCAGAAGGAAATCGACCGCGGAGTGGAATGCCAGCGCTGCCACCTTGATACGGTGCGCGGCACCGGCAGGGTGGAAGGGCGCGCGTGCCTGCAGTGCCACGGCGACCCGAACCAGCTGGACAAGATCACCGACGTGCGCACAGTGCATCTCAACCACGTGACCAACCACAAGGTGGAGTGCTTCAACTGCCACGAGGACATTGAGCATACGATCTACCCCACCAGCAACGAGCCGCTGGTGACCTGCGGCACCTGCCACCAGGGGCCGCACCAGGGGCCGAAACAGCTTTACCAGGGCAAGGGCGGATACGGGGTGGAGCCGATGCCGGCGAAGATGTTCCTGGCGCAGGTGGACTGTGTAGGCTGCCACATCCACGCGAATCAGCACGGAGAGAAGAACATCCTGATGGGAACCTCGGAGACCTTCAGCGAGGAGGCGTGCGTCAACTGCCACGACCAGACCGTGTTGAAGACGCTGGCGGATTGGCGCAGCGGGCTGGCGGCGGAGGTGGCGCGCACAAAGCCCATTTTGGAAGCGACCGCGAGCCGATTGAAAGCCAAGCCGGAGAAGATAACGCCGGAACTGGCGGAGCAGCTGGAGCAGGCGCGGTACAATTTCAACCTGGTGGCTTACGGAATCGGATTGCACAACTACGACTACTCGCTGGCGCTGCTCAAATGGACGCGGGAGACCTGCCAGCGGATTGACGCGGGGTTGAAATGAAGCCATACCCCCAGAACAGCGGCTGCCTGTCGATTCTCGCACTACTGCTGTTCGCCGTGATATCCGCCGCCATTGCCGGATGCACGCGCTCGCCCGCGCCGGTGGTGGAGCCGCAGCAGGATTGCCGCGGCTGCCATACAACGTTGGCGGGCTGGCAGGAACACGAGGCCAGCGGCCATAAGGATGTGGAGTGCGTGAAATGCCACGTGCCCCACGGGATGATTGAACCGGAGAAGCTGAAGCAGGGAGTGGAGACAGCAGAGGTGAAGCGGGAAGTGGAGTTGGTGGACAAGGCGTGCGAGACCTGCCACCAGGAGCGGCTGGACGACAACACCGCCCACGGCTACCACACGAAACACATCAAGTGCCTGCGGTGCCACGGCCAGGGGATACACCGCTTCAAGCCGCCGGCGGAAATCTGCCACGATTGCCACATAGAGATGGTCATCGTGTCGCCGGCGATGAGCAAGAACCACTGCACCAGCTGCCACGACTTTGCCAAACAGCCGGTGGAGTTGCAGCCGGAGCGCCTGCCCTCACGGGAGGATTGCCTCAAATGCCACCGCACTTCGGTGGAAGGGGTGAGCGTTGAAGCGGCGAGCGCGTTCTTTGCCGACAGCGCGCACGGCGAGATGGCCTGCGCCCGCTGCCACCATCCGCACGACACCAAGGCGCCGCCCAACCGAGACACCTGCCTGGGCTGCCACGCGATTGAGCAACTCGCGGAGGTGCCGCCGCACGATTGGGGATTCCACCTGAACCGTTGCGTGAGCTGCCACCAGCCGCACAACTTCGCGCCCGAGGCGGCGATCGCGGGCGAAGCTCCATACCAAGCTGCGCTGCTGGGGCATAAGCCCGGCAGCCAGCAAAAGAAGTTCGCCGTGAACGCCGATGGCAAGGTGGACGGAAGCAATTGCGCCAGCTGCCACAACTTCGGGAAGTACACCGCGAGCGTGAATGCGGTGGGGCATCCGTCCTGCATTAGCTGCCATTCCAAGAACACCTTCGGCTTCCTGGGCGACCAGGGCGTCTGCGGCAAGTGCCATACGGTGCAGACGGGCGTGCTCAACTCGCGGGGTCACAAGAGCTGCGAGCAATGCCATACCGCCCATGCGTGGGCGGGGCCGAGAGAGAACATGTGCAATAACTGCCACGGCGGCGTGCGCGCCATGCTGGCGGACATCTCCGCCAAGTCATCGTGCCTGACCTGCCACGGCGCGCATTCCTCGCGGATGCCGCAGGTGCCGAATCTCTGCGAGAATTGCCACGGCGACGTGCTGGGCGAGCTGTTCGCGGGCGCGGACATCATGCGCGACTGCCGCTCGTGCCACGAGATGCACTCGTGGAAATACCAGGCGGGCGCCTGTGCAGTGTGCCACGGCGACAAGCTCGCCAGCACGCCCGCTTCGCTGGAGTTCAAGCGCGAGTGCACCAACTGCCACCAGCCGCACTCGTGGAAGCTGAGCCTGGACGAGTTTGACTGCGCCACGTGCCACGGCGACATCCCCGGCCAGATACCGGAAGACCTGCGCGACGCCATGGGCGACTGCACCATGTGCCACCAGGTGCACGTGTGGAAGCCCAACCTGGACGACTGCACCGTCTGCCACTCCGACGCGGTGGAGGACGCGGCGCGCATTGAACAGGCGCGCTACGAGAAGCTGAAGGAGCAGCTCTCGGCGGAGGACAAGCTGGACGAGCTGCCGGATAAGCCGGAACCGCACGCCAAGCGCGAGTGCACGATGTGCCACCAGGCGCATGAGTGGAAGATCGACCTGGACGCGTTTGACTGCACCGTGTGCCACAGCGAGGTGGACAGCGGGCTGCACTACGTGGAGGGGCATAAGGACTGCGCGAACTGCCACGGCGGGCACACCTGGCAGCCGCGCGCGCGCGAGATCTGCGCCATGTGCCACAGCGACCGCGAGGAGCATTATCCGGGGACGGATTGCGTGGAGTGCCATTGGCAGAGGGAAGAGGAGTAGTTGGTAGTTCGTAGCTGGTAGTTGGGGGAAGCTGTAGGGCGGGGACCCGTGCCCCGCCGTCCTCCTAATCCTCTGGAAACCAATATGGCGGCCCACAGGTGGCCGCCCTACAGGGCACTGGGTTGACACGCGGGGGAGTCTTCATCTATGCTTGTCACAACAGGATTCCGGGGGAGTACCATGAGGAAGGGCGCAATCCTAGTTATTATCGCGGTTGTTGCTGCAATGGTGGCGGTATATGGGTGCGGCGGCCCGCCGTCGCCAAGGCTATGGCGGGTAAACCAGCCGCAAGGGCTGGTAAA
>CAZKNJ010000064.1:0-9085 GCA_964554185.1 uncultured Planctomycetales bacterium
GTTGACGCGGTGAACCTGGAACCTTACAAGTCGACGCGCAAGCTAAAGACGCAAAGCGCCGCGTTCTTCATTGACACCTACTATGGCGACGGGCGCATCGTCGTTCGGCGCAAGCAAGACGCCGACGGCGAGATAATGGAAAGCAGCCAGGACTTCCCCGGCCGCATCTTTGACTACGAAGAGCTGATGTGGCTCATTCCCTCGCTGGACTTCTCGGCGGACGACCGCCTGCACTTCGCGCTGTTCTCCACCGTCGGCGACCAGACCATTCTGGTGGTCGTGCGCAAGATGGGCGAGGACACTTTCAAGTTCCACGACCAGGACTACAAAGCCACGCTGTACACCTTCGCGCTGAATACGGTGCGGCAGAGCCTGTGGGTGCAGAACCTCAACGGCGTGCCCACGGTGGTGAAGTACGACACCGGCGAGACCGTGCTCTACAACCTTGATCTGCTCAAGGGCGCGGAGGCCAAGCCCGCCGTGGAGAAGCCCGCTCCCCCCGCTGAGGAAGCGGCGCCCCCCGCGGAAGAGCCTGTTGATGAGGGTGAAGGCGGCGGTGAAGGCGAGGGCGGCGGCGAAGAGCCTCCTTACATTCCCTTCTAGGCGCAGCGCCGATGCCGAGAATTACGAAGACGCTGACGCTAATCGGGCTGCTGGCCACACTGATTTGGCCGTTCACGGCGGCCGCTTCGGTGGAGTATTTCCGCGACGACTTCACGCCGTCCGGCCCCGAAGAGAAGTACTTCTTTGAGGGCGTGCTCGGCGATAAGCTGTTCAAGTACGAGCTGGGCGGGAACTACGTCATTGACGCCACCAAGGCCTCCGACTTCGGCCACAGCGTGCTGATGCACGATCTCTCGACCTACGAGCTGGAGGCGCGGGGCAAGCTGACCGCCGGCACCACGCCCAAAGTCATCGACGGAGTGCCGGTGAAAGCGGGCTGGGGCATCACCTTCAACTACAGCGAAACGGCTGACGGGGCGGAGAGCTTCCTGCTGGCGCTGGTCAATCCCGCCGAGCACAACTTCGTGCTGCGTCGCGTGGTTGACAACCGCCAGGAGGACATCCTCGGCCCCTTCGTCTCCGAAGCCGTTAGTCCCGACTATAACGTGCTGCGGGTCAAGGTGGACGCCGGCCGCATCACCGCCTACGTGAACGGCGCCGAAGTGGGCAGCTGCTTTGAAGACCAGCTGCTCTCCGGCGGTTTTGGGCTGTACGTGACCCCGCGCACCGCCGGGGCGTTTGACTACATCGCGGTTTACACCGACCACAAGCCGCGCGCGGTGGTGGAGGACGACTTCATCGCTCAGCCCCGCCGCTGGTTTGCCGGCGAGCACGAAGGCGTGAAATACGAATATGCCGGCGGCGGCTACATCATTCGGGCAACTGGCCCGGCGGGCAAGGCGGGAATGTCGTTCTACCCGGGCGAGCACACGGAGTTTGCGCTGGAGGTGACCGTGAGCAAGCTCTCCGGCCCCAGCAACTTCGGCTACGGTGTGTTCTTCCAGGACATCCCCAACGAGCAGGGCGGTTTCGACCAGTTCCGTTTTCTCATTAGTGGCGACGGCTGGTTCACCGTCCAGCGCTCGTTTGAGGACGTACCGCGCGCGCTGTTCCAGTGGGCGCAGAGCGGCCGCATCAAGCCTGGCGAGGCCAACCGCCTGAAGGTCAGCCTGGTGGGTGGCCAGCTCGCGTTTCTTATCAATGGATACGAGGTTTACTCGCTGTCCGACCTGCCGGTGACGCCCGGAAAGCTGGGTCTCTACGCCAGCGCCGGAGTGGAAGCGGAGTACGAGGACTTCCGGCTAGAGCTTTACTAGCCAGATTGGGGTAGAATAACCTACCTGGTAGTAACGGGCTCAAACATGCGGATAACGTACACTATTTCGATTATCATTGCTTTGGCGCTGTTCAGCGCCTGCGGCGGAGGCGGCGGGAAGTCTCCCATAGTTAAGCCGATTGACACGCCGACTTCATCCACTATCCAGTCGCTGAACTTCTCACCCGCCAATGTGACGACCGGAACGGTGGTGGAGGTTTCGGCGACCTACACCAACGCCAGCGCGTTTGAGAGTGCGGCCAAGCTGTGGCTGGTGGGCGGCGGCACGATCAGCGAGCAGCCGCCGGACTTTGACCTGGTGCTGCGCGAAACTGCAGGCATCAAGGCTACTTCCGCCACCCTCACTACGACAGCCTCAAAGGTGTACTGGCTGACTCCCACCAGGCCGGGCAGCTACAACGTGTCGCTGCGCATCGGCAATGCCTACCTGGTGCAGACGGTGGAGGTTACCACCGCCCCCATCGGGCTGGAAGTTCTCCCCGGCGAGGGCAACAGCGTGGTAGTGCGCGTGGTTGCGCAGGATGTAACCAACCTATACCAGGCGGCCTTCCGCGTGGTGTTCAATGCGAGTATCTACGCTCCAACTGAAGTGACTCCCGGAACGCTCCTCGGTGGGAGTGACGACATCCTCTTCATCGGCCTTACTAACCAGAACGGCTTCGTGCCCATTGCCATCACGCGCAAGGGCAGTGCCGGTGGCGTGAGCGGCAGCGGTGTGCTCGCGGAGATCGTATTCACGCCGAAGGCGGCCAGCCGGGTCGCCGCTTCCATCAGCATCAGCGGTTTTGAGCTGCTGCGCTATGTGCTGCGTGACAGCTCCGGCCAGCAGTTCTACGGCGACTAGTATTCCCGCTGCTATAATTGCCCGGATGCACTTCCGGGAACTACATGAGCAGGTGCAGCGCACCGTATCCGGATACCTCCACGCATTCGTCGCGCGGCATGTTTCCGAGCCGCGTCTGGCTGCCGCCTGCCAGCACCTGCTGGGACGCGGAAAGCTGGTGCGGCCTGCGGCGGTAGCGGCGGCCGCCACGGCGTTCAACCCGGAAGTCTCTTCTGACCGTTATCTGCACACCGCTGCGGCGGTGGAGTTGGTGCATACCTTCACGCTCATCCACGACGACCTGCCGGAGATGGACGACGCCAAGATGCGGCGCGGAGTGCGTGCGGTGCACCTGGAGCACGGCCATGACATGGCGCTGTTGGCGGGCGATGCGCTGTTCAACCTGGCGCTGATGGCGCTGGTGGAGGACGACTCGCTGAATCCGCCGGAGCGGGAAGACATACTTCGCGAGTTCACCCACTCCATCAACTCGGTGATTGAAGGGCAGGCGAAGGAGTTGACGCTCGCGCCCGACCGGGCCGCGGTGGAAGAAGTGGAAGAAGTGGAGCGGATGAAAACAGGCCATCTCTTCGCCTGTGCGCTCGTCTGCGGCGCGGTCATCGGCGGCGCGGACTTCGCGGGGCGGGCGGCCTGCGAGAAACTGGGGCTGTTGCTCGGCCAGGCGTTCCAGATCAGGGACGACCTGCTCGCAGTGACCGCCGACAATGAGACCGCCGGCAAGAGCCTGGAGCAGGACGAGGTGCTTGACCGCCCGACGATACTGCGGCTGCTGGGCGTTGAAGGCGCCCGCCGGCGGTTTGGCGAACTCTGTGAACAGGTGAATCTTGCGATAGGGTCACTCAAGGCTCCCCGTGCGGATTTGCTGCAGGGGCTGGCGGATGACCTGAGAGAACGGGAGAAATGATAGAATCCCGCCAAGTGGAACCCGGGATTCTGGAAACAATCAACTCGCCGGAAGACCTAAAGCGGCTGCCGGAAAGCCGCCTGCCGGAACTCGCGGAGGAGATTCGCCGGTTCTTGCTGCAAAGCGTCACCAAAACCGGCGGCCACCTGGCGAGCAACCTCGGCACGGTGGAACTCACCCTTGCGCTGCATTACGTGTTCGACTCGCCCCGGGACAGGCTCGTCTGGGACACCGGCCACCAGGCGTATGCCCACAAGCTGCTCACCGGCAGGCGTGAGGGTTTCAGCCGGCTGCGGCAGCTTGACGGCCTGAGCGGCTTCCCCTCGCCGAAGGAGAGCGCGCACGACGCGTTCGGCACCGGCCATGCCAGCACTAGCATCGCCGCCGCGCTGGGCCTGAACAACGCCGACGACAGCCACTGGACTATCGCGGTCATCGGTGACGGCGCGTTGACCGGCGGGCTGGCGCTCACCGGCCTGAACAACTCGTCGCTGGCGCGCAAGCGGTTCATCGTGGTGCTGAACGACAATGGAATGAGCATAGACGCGAACGTGGGCACCATCGCCCGCCACCTGTCCAATATCAAGGCCAGGCCTTCGCCGCGCTGGCTGAACCGTGCTCTGCGCGGCGCAATTTCGCGCGTATTCGGCGGGGAAAGCTGGTTCCGCCGCATCTACGAGAAGGTCAAGGACTCCATCTTTTACTTCTTCATCCCCCGGCGCAGCCGCGGCGTCCTGTTTGAGGAGATGGGGCTTTCCTACTTCGGGCCTTACGACGGGCATAATGTAATCTCGCTGGTAAGGCTCTTCAAGAGCCTCAAGCGCATTGATGATGAGCCGCTGCTGGTGCACATGATAACGCAAAAGGGGCACGGCTATGCTCCGGCGGAGGACAGCCCCACGCAGTGGCATGGCATCTCCGCGGGCACGCCGCTCAGGGTGGAGGACGACAGCATCGTGGTGCCGGCGGACAACGAGCGCCGCTCGGTGAAATCCTACACCGAAGTCTTTGCAGACACGATGATTGAGCTCGCGGGGAAGTACCCTGACATTGTGGCGATAACCGCGGCCATGCCTTCAGGCACCGGCCTCAAGAAGTTCGGCGAGGTGTATCCCGACCGTTTCTACGATGTCGGCATCAGCGAGGAATTCGCGGTTACTTTCGCCTGCGGCCTGGCGCACGGCGGCAAGCGCCCGGTGTGCGCCATCTACTCCACGTTCATGCAGCGTGCCTTTGACCAGTTGCTGCACGACGCCGCGCTGCAGGAGCTGCCGGTAGTGTTTGCGCTTGACCGCGGGGGCATCGTCGGCGCCGACGGCGAGACCCACCAGGGCGTGTTTGATTTGAGCTACTTGCGGATGATCCCCAACTTCACCGTGATGGTGCCCAAGGACGAAGAGGAGCTGCGGCGGATGCTCCTCACGGCGCTGGAACACCGCAGCGGCCCATGCGCCATCAGGTATCCCCGCGAGAGCGGGCTGGGCGTGCCCATGCCCAAGGAAATCAGGCCGCTGGAGATTGGCACTTGGGAGCTGCTGCGCGAAGGCGAACAGGTAGCCGTCCTGGCGCTTGGCACTATGGTGCCGGTGGCGCTGGAGGCGGCGAAGCTGCTGGAGAAATCGGGCCTGAACCCCGCGGTCGTGAATGCCCGTTTCGTGCGCCCGATGGACGCCGGAATGCTGCTCTCGCTGGCGAAGCGCTGCCGCTTGCTGGTGACGGTGGAGGAGAATGTCGCCTGCGGCGGCTTCGGCAGCGGGGTGGTGGAGTACCTCAGCCAGAAGATGGGTGACGCAATGCCGCGGGTGCGCATCATCGGGCTGCCCGACAAGTTTGTGGAGCACGGCGGCAACCGCGAGCTGCGGGAACGGTATGGGCTGTCCGCCATCGGCGTGACGGCAGCGGTTCTGCGCGAACAGGAGAGCGCGGAGCAGCGCCTGAAAATTGTGTGAGGGGGACAATGCTGGGTTTATCAAACGAGCTTGCGGCCCTCCTAGGGGTCCTGATTCTCTACTTCATCCTCCAGATTGTCGGCAATACGCTCAAGCTCAGCCGCAGCGGCGCAGTGGCGGCTGCGATCGCCTTCTATTCCAGCCTCGTGTCTAACGCGTATTTGGTTCTGGCTTCGCTGGCATTAGCTTTGCTGATGGCCCTGGATTTCCGGGTGAAGATGCCGGGGATGTACCCGGACATGCTCCTGTTGGTGCTCGGCCTCGTCATCTACCTGCTGGTCTTCCTGTTGGACGTGTACATGCGGCTCGTGTTGAAAAAGCGGCGCGGCACCCTCTCCATCCTGGATGTGGATGAGAGTTTCATCGTCGCTCCGCCGAGCGCGGCGATGTGGGAGCTCGCGCTCTTTAACTTCGTGCTGTTGAAGGGCTTTGCCTACGAAGTCTACCTGCGCGGCTTCGCGCTCACTACGCTGATGGCGGCTACCGACAGCCCGGTGCTGGCAATCTTCCTGGTCGCGGTTATTGAATTCCTCCTGCGGCCACACGGCGAGCGGCTGGTGCCGGTGGTCATCGTTTCCGCGTTGCTATCTGTCGTCTTCTACGCCTCCAGTGGTTTGATCGTCACCATCATCATCCGCGTGGTGGGCAATTACATACTCTCGCTCTACCTGGTCTATCTCACTATCAAGCAGGATAATGGCGGCGAAGCATAAGCTCATCTGCGGGCTGGACGAGGCCGGACGGGGCGCGCTGGCGGGGCCGGTGGTGGCCGCGGCAGTGGTGCTGCGCGCACGGCACAATCTTAAGGGCCTTGCAGACTCTAAGATACTGCCCGCGGCGGAACGCGAGCGCCTGGCCAAAGAGATAATGGAGCGCGCGGAAGCCTGGGCGGTGGCCGAGGCCAGCCCCGATGAAATCTGCCGCATCAACATCCTGCAAGCCTCGCTGCTGGCGATGCGGCGGGCGTTTGAAGCGCTCGGCCTGCACGCCGACTCCACCCTCAGCGTCATCGCCGATGGGCTCTACTATCCGTTGGGATTGCCGGTTGGATGCGCGCAAGTGAAAGCGGACGCGCTGGTTCCGGCGGTATCCGCCGCGGGCATTCTGGCCAAGGTGCACCGTGACGGGCTGATGCGGCAGCTGCAAGAGGTACACCCGCAGTTTGCCTTTGGCCGGCACAAAGGTTATCCCACGCCGCAACACCTGCAAGAGCTGGCGCAGCACGGGCCGCTTCCCGTGCACCGGCGCACCTTCGCACCGGTTAGGGCGCTGTTGCAAACGGAGCTGGAGCTATGACGACCTCCTCCGCTTTCCGCGATGAAGTAGCGCTTACCGCCATCGCCGGCAAGGGTGGGGATGGCGCCGTTCACTTCGCCCGCTTCAAGTACCGGCCCAAAGGCGGCCCCGATGGTGGCGACGGCGGGCGCGGCGGCGATTTGCTGCTGGCTGGCGACGAGAGCCTGGAAGGCCTGGAGCATCTGGCGCCGAAGCCGGTGTGGAAGGCCGGCGCTGGTGCCAACGGGCAGGGTAATACCAAGTCCGGCGTCGGCGGCAAGGACCTTATGCTCAAGGTGCCGCCGGGGACTATCGCTTACGACACCGCCAGCGGCTTCCAGCTTGCCGAGATGACCGCACATGGCCAGAAGGAAACGGTCGCCGCGGGTGGCCGTGGCGGACGGGGGAATGCGCGCTTCGCCACACCGTCCAACAAAGCGCCGCGGAAGGCCGAGCCCGGCGAGCCCGGCCAGAAGCGCGAGCTGGCGCTGTTGTACCGCTGCCATGCGCCGGTGGCCATATTGGGCGACCCGGATAGCCCGTGGTCGCTGCTCCAGGGGCTGATGG
This sequence comes from uncultured Planctomycetales bacterium, assembly GCA_964554185.1. GTDB lineage: Bacteria > 4484-113 > 4484-113 > 4484-113 > 4484-113 > CAZKNJ01. Next base: position 7,380 of record CAZKNJ010000064.1, read on the forward strand.
GCGGCGAGATCAAGAATCCCTTCCGCTTCCACCAGCGGCCGCGGAAGGTAATCGGCGAGTTCGCTTTTCACCGCGTGTCGGCCACTTTTCTCCCGTTTACATTGCGCAAGGGCGTCCGTTTCCAGTATCTCGCGCACCTCTACTACGCCAAGTGCGCCGTCATCAACGCCGTGGGGATGGAGCAAGAGGAGCTCTTTGACGAAATCTACCCCGCGTTCATCCGCGAACTGATGGAGGTCAAAGCTCCCTCACTGGATGAGATTGTGCTGCTCACGCGGGAAGACCCGGGTCTGCCCTACAAGCTGGAGCTCTCCGGCGCGGCCATCGGCGTACGGACGCTCATCGTGCCGCCGGAGGCGCAGGACTTCAGCGCGTTCTGGGCGTGGGCGCAGGACAGTCTGCGCGGCTGCTTCCTGCCGGAATAACGCTCCGCCTCACGCAGCGTCTTCATCGCTTTTTTCATGGCGCAAGTCGTCCTGCGGATCGCGCGCGGTGGATGCGGTCGCGGTCATCAGTGCGCCGTGCCCGTAAAGATCGCGGATGCGGTCAACCGCGCCGTAAAGGTTCTGCTGGCGGATGCGCCGCTCCCACTCAAACAGCGGAAGCTGGTGCAGGTCGCGCACCAGCATCGCCAGCCTTATGCCGATGAGCCGCACTCCCACCCGCCGCGAGAAGGTTTCCTCCAGCAGTTCGCAGCCCACGCGGTAGATGTCCTCGTCGGCGAAGACGGGGTGCACCACCCGCTGGTGGGTGTGGGTCTCAAAATCGTGGTAGCGCAGCTTCAGGATAATCCGCCGGGTGGTAAAGCCGCCCTCGCGCAACCGGAAGCCCGCCTCCGCCGTCAGGTCGGCCAGTATCGCCCGCAGCTTCGCCGGGTTCACCGTGTCCCGGAACGTGGACTCGTGGCCGATGGTCTTGATGGTGCGGGTCTCGCGCGCGGTGATGACCACTTCGCCCCGGCACTTGCGGTGCAGCGCTTCGCCGTGCTTGCCCAGCAGCGCGCGCAGCATCACCAGCGGCACCCGCGCCACGTCCCCCAGCGTGCGCAGCCCGCGCTCGGTGAGCATCCGCTCGGTCACCGGGCCGATGCCGGGCATCTTGCCGAGCGGCAGCGGCGCGAGGAACGCCGCCTCCTCGCCCGGCGGGACGATGAGGTAGCCGTCGGGCTTGGCCAGGCCGGAGGCGATTTTCGCCACCAGCCGGTTGGTGGCCACGCCCAGCGAAATCGGCAGCCCGGTGTGGATGTAAACCTTCTCGCGGATGCGCCGCGCCAGCGCCGCCGGGTCGGGGTAGAGCCGCTCCATGCCGCTGAAATCCAGCGTGAACTCGTCAATGCTCATCGGCGCGGCTTCCGGCGTGAACCCCTGCAGCAGCTCCTTCACCAGCCGCGAGTAATACCCGTAGTACTCGCCGTGGCCGCGCACGAACACGGCGTCGGGGCAGAGGCGGTAGGCCTCCCGCGCGCTCATCCCGGCATGCACTCCGTAAGCTCTCGTTTCATAGCTGCACGCCGCCACCACCCCGCGCCCGTGCGGATCACCGCCCACGACGACCGGCTTGCCCACAAGCGACGGGTCCAGCAGGCGCTGCACGCTCACGAAGAACGTGTCCAGATCCGCGTGTACGACCATAGGCTCCATCGTTGCCTCTATACATTTGTATAGTAACACGAAACATGCCGCCTGTCAAGCGGATTGCGCGAAAAT
>CAZKNJ010000065.1:0-8914 GCA_964554185.1 uncultured Planctomycetales bacterium
ACTGGTCGCGCAAGCTCAGCGCCCATTCCTCCTTCATCGGCCGCGCGCCCGGCCCGGACTCACCGCCCACTATCGCCCAGTCAATTCCGCGGAGGTTCACCTTCCCCATCGGCCCCAGCAGCGGCTCAAACGAGACAAACTTCACGCGCGCATCCGCCCGCCGCAGGTGGTCAATCCGGTTGACATAACCCGCAGCCTCCACCGTGACCCCCATCCAGATGTGCTCCGCCCACGGCAGCTTCGCGTTGAGCGCGAGCAGCCGCCCCGACCGCTTGGTGAGTATCTGGTAGCGGTGCCAGTTGGCCTGGTTCATCACGTCAAACACGCGCAGAATGAACTCGGTCGGCACTTCGCGGTGGAACAGGTCGCTCATGGAGTTCACGAAGATGGTCTGCGGCTTCTTCCACTTCAGCACCGCGTCCAGCGCGTGCTCGTGGACGGCGACCTTGAAGCCGCGCGCGTAGTTGGGCTGCCCCATCGCCTGCAAGCGCTTCGCCATCCGCTCGGCGTAGCAGTGCCGGCAGCCCGCGCTGATCTTGGTGCAACCCGTCACCGGATTCCACGTCGACTCCGTCCATTCAATTGTGGAGTTAGCGGCCATGTAGAGCTAGGAGGAGATTCTAGCATTCGGCTCGCCACCCGCTCATCGGGATAGCGAAGTGTTAGAATAAAGCATCTTAGGAGGTCGTTATGGGCTCTCCCCCGAGAACCGTCTATATCCTTGGCGCTGGCGCATCCTACGGCTCGCGGCTAGTAACGAGGAGTGATTATACGTCTGCGAATGGTGACCCATCCAAGCTTGCTGTCTCTGCCAAGAAGGTCCCACTAACACGGGAGTTCTTCGCTCCATTCGAAGCAGGCGAGTACGACCGGGAAATTGGGAAGTTGTCTGAATTGGTGACCTATGTCGTTCACCAGTTCGGAAACAGAGCCGACGTACAGAAACTCAATGACGTCCTTAGACACAATCGTAGAGACGGTGAATCGCAGAAGCTGTTGCAGGGGGTGTTCGCGGAGTTTGTTGCTAGGTTCGAAAGCAGTGGCGGGCTCGACATTGAGGACGTGTTCACCCGACTACAAGCAGAGATTGACCGACACCCAATTGTAAGCCCTGAGCTGTTGCGAGCGCGAGACCAACTCATACGGCTGATTGTCGCCAAGTTGTCTGACTCTTGCGGAGGCCGCTATTCCCTGGACTATCTGAAGCTCGTTGAGAGAATCACACCAAACGACTCAGTGATTACTTACAACTGGGATGACTTGATTGACAAGGCTTTTACTTCACCCCAAGGGATTCGGACTGACTTCGTCCGATCGCTTGCAGCAGTATCACCGACAGACATGTCACACACCACTTGGAAGGGTGCTCGGGTCTTGCAGGAAGACGATTTCCCATCAAACTGGGAGGCGAGAGGATATTCTCTATACCTGAAGCTACACGGGTCGGTAACCTGGTTCTCCTGCCTTAGGCCCGACTGTCCAGGGCACAATCTGGTGTTTCATGCCCCCGAGCTTACAAGGCACCCAAGCTCGTCCGATTCCAATGAACTCGATGGGGGTCGCGCAATCGAGTCATACTATAAATGGAGTGATTCTCCATCCTGTCCCGCTTGCGGTGTTAGCATGCCGAGAGTGATGATTCCTCCCATAATGTCTAAACCATACGAGGCGTATCCAGCAGTAAGGAAGTCGTGGGCTCTGGCATATCATGCGCTAGAGCACGCTGACAGAATTGTGAGCATCGGGTATAGCTATCGAGAAGCTGATGTATACAGCAACTGGCTGCTTGCGTCGTCCCTTCGTAAACGTAGGCTCACAGCCCCTTCGAAGGCAACTCCAGTCCAAATCGAAGTAGTTGATAAGGACCCCGCTGGCCCAGCGAAAAGGATCGAGACTATCGTCGGTGATTGGGCGAGAGTCACTCCTGTCGAACTGGAGTTCGAAGAATGGACAGACCAGCAGTAACCATACCGAGCGGCCTGAACGTCGTCTGTTAGGCGCTTTACAACTCCTCCTTCCCCGCAAAGAGGACATACGGCTCCTGCTCAGCGCGAAGCATTTCGCGCATGGCCTTGAGCGCCGGGGCCAGCAGGGCGTAATCCACCTTCGTGTCCTGTTGCCAGCGCCGCAGGCAGCGCACCGCGTCCCCGCGCACGCCCCAGTCGTTGTTCAGCAGGCACTCCGCGACCGCCTGCACCAGGCTTGCGTCCGGCCCGTGCTCCGCCCGCATCAGCACCGAAAGCAGCGTCCGCCGCGCCCGCGCGCTCATCTCCTCGCGCGTGAGGAAATCCTCCTTCGCCGCCGCGCCGAAACGCTCCCAGTTCGCCACCAGCAGGTTCGCCAGCATCTCGCGCACGGTCATCAGCGGGTAGTCCAGCAGCGGCGCCAGCTCCGCGTACTCCACCGCCTCCAGCTTCACCAGCGCGTTCAGCGCCGACGCGATGAGCCGCTCGTCTCCGCTTTGCAGCATCTCCTTCAGCCGCGCGTCCGCCGCATGGCTGCCGATGCTTGCGAGCACGCCGATGGCGCGCCGCTGCATATCCTCGTCATCCAGGAACGGCGTCACCACTCCCTCCAGCTCGGTGAGCTTCATCTCGCCGATGAGGTAGAGCGCGACCATCTCGCGCGTCTCGTTGCCGCTCGCGGCGTTCTCACGCAGAATCGCCGCCACGCCGTCCGCGTCCTGCTCCAGCAGCGGGGTGAGGATGTCAATGAACGCCCGCAGCGCCAGGCTGCTCGCGGTGTTGTCCATCACCTTGCTCAGGTATGGCAGCACCGGCGGGCCGAAGGCGATGAGCCGCTTGCGCGCTTCCGGCACGATGTAGCGGTTGTCGCCCACCTCCCAGCGGATGGAGATTTCCCACAGCTCATCAAAGACTTCCTGCGTCAGCGGCCCTTCGTAATGGCAAACCTCGGGTATCGGCGCCTGGCCGCTCACCACGTTGGCGGCGCCGTCGGACGGGAACTCCGCGGGCGGCGCCGGCGGCGGTGGCACGTCAATCCCCACCGCGATCTCGCTTTGCCGCCACATGGTGTTGTCCTTCATTATTCCGAGGTAGTCGTCGGTGCCGCCGAGGTCAACCAGCAGCCCGATGCTGTCGGTGCCGCGCTCGGGGCGCCCCCAGTTGATGCCGCCCTGGCGCCGTCCCGCGTAGGTGTCATCGCCGCTGCGGTCGATGTGGATGCCCACGGCGTTGGTAAGGCCGGTGCCGTTGCAGCTCGTCATCCCCATATAGTGGTCGTTGCCGCCGCGGTCGTGCAGGATGCTGGCCGCATAATCGTGGCTGCCGCCCTGCCCCAGCCCGCTGTGCATCACGTAAGTGTCGTTGCCGGCGCAGTCCACCAGCCCGCCGATGGCGAGGTGGATGCCGCTGCCCTGGCCGTACTGCGTCATCTCGTAGGTGTCGTTGCCGCCGCCGTCCCACAGCAGGCCGGCGCTGTACCAGTAGCCCACGCCCTGGTTGTAGATGTCGCCCAGGTAGCGGTCGTTGCCCGCGTAGTCCACCATGAGGGCGATGCCGCCGGCGTAATCAATGCCGCGTTCGCCGATGGCGAAGCCCTGGCTGAAGCTCTGGTAACGGTCGGAAAACAGCGGGGCGTCAAGATAAACCCCCCCGGCGTGGTAAACCTCGTTGCCCCGCCGGTTGCTGCACACCGCCACGCCCAGCGTGCGGGCGAAGGCCTGCGCATTGGTGTAGGCGGTGTAGCTGTCGTTGTCAAAGCCCTCGGCGACCAGCTCCTCCGGCGTCTCCACGTCGGTCGGCACCGCTGGCGCCTTGCCGCTGGCGTCGTCAATCATCAGGCCGATGCCGAAGCCCGCGGCTCCCTGGGTGTAGGCCTTGCCCCCGTAGGTGTCGGTGCCGCCGTCGTCGTAGAAGATGGCGATGCCGCCGGCAGCGGCGCCCAGCGTGCAGTTTCCCGCGACATAGCGGTCGTTGCCGTTGCCGAGGTCAAAGAACGCAGCGATGCCAAGAATGGCTGCGCCCAGCGTGATGTCCGTGTTGCCGCAGTCGTAGAAGTCGTTGCCGCCCAGGTCGGCGAAGTAGCCGAAGGCGCGGTCGGCGGTGCCGTAGGCCGCGCCGATGCGGCAGTCCTTGTAGTGGTCGTCCCCGCCGGGGTCAATGAGAATGGTGAACTCGCCGGTCCACTCGTCATTGCCCATAGTGCCTATGCCGACGCGCCCGCCCTTGGTCTCCACGATGAGGGGCTTCTGCGGCCACGCGCCGGCATTCACCCGCCCCAAGTTCACGCGCGGGTCTAATGGATACAGGTAACGCATCGCATCGCTCGCCAGTTGGCCAAGGCTGACCTGCTCGAACAGCTTGTATAAATAGTCGGCAGGCGCGTCCTTCATTTCTTCCGTCCACTTATCGCGCTGTTCCTGCGGGTAGGGCGACTGGTAAACATCGTGCCAGCTCATCATCAAGGGCAACTGGTCGCGGATGAGATCGTGCCGCTCCAGGCCGAGCTTGCTTGGAGAAGCCGCTTCGGCCACCGTGGTGAGGAAGCCCGCCAAGTCGGCGGTGTCCCATGCTTCGGGAGTGCTGGGCATTGGATATGGAGGTTCCGATTTTCGCGTCGCGATGGATGCGTACAACATGCTTAGCGGGTATGTCTCCAGCGCGGCACCGAACTCAGGCCACGGCGATGGTGAATCCGCAGTCTTGTCGGAAACATGCGCAATGAAGCTGTCCATATACGGCGCGATGATGAGCGGATCGTCCATCATCGCCCGCACTACCGGGAAGCAGGCGTAGCCCTTGGTGTAGTCCTTGTTGAAGCGCATATCTTCGCGGGTCAGGTTCCCCGCCCACAGCGCGCGGTCCACCGCCGCCAGCTCCGCGTCGGTGTAGGTTGCGCCGAAGTCCGCCACCAGCGCCGCGCGGATGGCCGCGATGTCGTCTTTCTCGTCGGCGGACGAAACTGCGCCCATCAGCGCGAAGGCGAGCACCGCCGCCAGCACTATGATGATTCTCCGTGAGTTCATGGAAGCCCCTCCTCGGTTCTTTCCGGATTCGCCGCGTTGATTCTACACCACCCCGGCTTGCCCATCTCCTTAATGTGCTATATTAGCGCCTGCGCAGAGCGTGCTGGCATATCCTGGAATCACTCGGCCTTCGGAGGGGCGCAACCGTGGAACGCCAACTGTATGGAATAGTAATAGAGGGGGACTCGGATTCGCTCGACTCCTTCGCCGCCTGCATCACCGCCGCGCTCAAACACTGGGGCTGCCACGCGGACTACGACCTGGTCGCGGGCCTGAGCGGCGCCGCGTTCTCACCCGTCTGGGACGAGACCGAGGACTGCACCGCCTGGTGGATGGAGCTGGGTGACGACAACCGCACCGGCTTCCTCGGCGAGGCGCTCGGATTCACCGCTGAAGCCTCCCCCGACCTTGATTACAGGGAGTATGAACGAGTCGGCCTGCCCGAGGAAAACCAGCGCTTCTGGAAGCGTGTGCGCGATGCGGTGCAGGCCGGAACCGTCGTGCTCATGGGCAACTGGCCGGTCTGGCGCATCCTCACTGGCTGGAACGATGACCTGAAGCAACTGCGGATGTCGTCGCCCACCGGAATGCCCATTCCAAATGTGTTTCCATTCAGCAAGCTCTACATTCTCACGCCGTCCGATCCCACCCTCGCCACGCGCGACGCCGTGGTGGGCGCGCTCAAGTTCGGCGCCGACCTCGCCTCCGGCGCCTTCACCCGCCCCGGCTTCCGCTATGGCGGCGCGCTCTACCAGGAAGCGGCCAACCGCCTGCGCGAGAAGGTGTTCTGCGTGCCCTGCTCGCCTTCCGGCCGTGATTGGAGCTGCGCCTCCCGCACCATCTGGCGGATGCGCGGCGCGCACGGAAGCGCCGTTCGTTTCCTGGAATACGCCCGGGGCGAACTCGGCGACAGCCCTGCCAACCGCCAGTTGGAAAGAGCTTCTGAGTGCTACCGCCGGATGCTCACCGCGCTCAAGCCCTACACCGACATAGAGAGGTTCCACCGCAGCTGGGACCAGCCCGGCTACCGCGAGAAAATGGCCACCGACATGGAACGAGTCGCCCGCCTGCACCGGGATGCCGCGGCCACTCTCGCGAAAGCCATCAGCGAGTTGTAGGCTCGTCCCCGCGGTATAATCCTTCCTTACCACCCACCGGGAGTTGCACATGAGAATCCGACTCGCCCTGCTCGCGGCAATACTTCTACTCGCATCTGTCGCTGCGCACGCCCAGGAACTGTTTCCAGCCGACCGGCCGGACGGCCTCAAGCCCCTGACCCTTTACCGCTCCTTCACCAAGCCCGCGCTGCGCGGCAACACGCCGTCCAACTACGCCTGGAGCCGCGACGATAAGCTCATCGCTTACGCCTACAACGGCGACGGCTGGACCTACCGCGAGTTGTGGGTGCTGGACCCCGCCAGCGGCGAGCGGTGGCGCGTCACCAACCTCTTCCCCCGCGACCTCGCCGAGGCAGTGGAGGCCAACGCCGAGATTGAGGACGCCGAGAAGCGCAAGACCGAGGACGAGGTGCGCGAGGACGTGCAGCGCCAGTGGGGCGCCGGCGGCCCGCTGTGGGGCCCCGACGGAATGCTCTACTTCTCCTGGCAGGGCGATATCTGGCGCATTCCGGCCGGCCGGCCCGCCGACGGCGAAGATGGACAGATGCAGTTCGCCGAGCCCGAGCTGTTCCTCAACCTGGAGGGGTGGATCGGCGGCTTCCAGTTCTCCGAAGACGGCGGCCGCCTGGCCTTCAACTACGACAATGCTTTCTGGATTCGCGACCTCGCCACCGGCGCCATGTACGAAGCCGGCCAAGGCGCGGGCAACCTCTCCCAGTCCTGGTGGAACTGGAGCCCCGACGGGCGCTACCTCGCCTTCGTGCGCACCGACTCCAGCGGCATCCGCCAGGTGGACGTGGTGGACTACATCGCCGAGAACGTCAACGCCTGGGGCGTCAGCCGCCCCCGCCCCGGCGACATGATCGAGCGCAGCCGCATCGGCATCGTGGACACCCAGCGCGAAGGGCGCAAGCGCAACGAAGCGCGCATGCTCAAGCTGGGCGAAACCGAAGAAATCTACGTGAGCGACATCAGCTGGTCGCCCACCGGCAAGTCCTTGTTCATCGGCACGCTGAGCAAGGACACCAAGACCTTCACCTCCTACCTCGCCGAACCGGCCACCGGCCGCACCGCGCTCATCACCAGCGAAGCCGACGACAAGTGGTTCAACTCAATCGGCTCGGCGCAATGGCAGGGGGACAACGCCATCGTCTTCCCCAGCGAGCGCGACGGCTGGAATCACCTCTACCGGCTGGACATCTCCTCCTGGAGCTTCCCGCCGGAGAAGGAGAAGGACGCATCCACGCCGGATGATAAGCCCGACGGCGGCGATGAGAAGAAAGAGGCCCCGCCCGACGGCCACGAGAAGCCCTTCGCGCCCACTCTCCCCGCGCCGATGCAACTCACTTACGGGCAATGGGAAGTCCAGTGGACCTACATCCCGCGCAGCGCCGACTGCATTTATGCCGTCACCACCGAGCGCGGCCCCGATACCCGCAACCTCTACCGCCTCACGCCCGACGGCGCGGTGGCGCACCGGCTGACCTTCGGCCGCGGCACTAACACGCTCGCCTCGTGGGGCGCTGCACGCGGCGAAACCCTCTCCTGGGACGAATCCCGCGCCATCATCGCCGCCAACGAGCCGGTCACCGGCCCGGTGGAATATCTGCTTGACCTGCGCACCGGCGAGCGGGGCTTGACCATCCACGGCGGCCATCCCGCCGAGTTCTACACCTACCGCTGGGTTGAGCCGGAGTTCACCCATTTCCCCGCGGGCTACGACGATTCGCTGGTCGCCGCCAAGGTTTTCCGCCCGCCCTACGCCAAGCCGGGCGAGCGCCGCCCGCTCGTCGTCTACGTCCACGGCGCCGGTTACGCCCAGGATGTCGCCCGGCGCTCTGAATGGTTGGAGCCCATCGCCATGTACATGGCCGACACCCTGGGCTACATCGTCGTAGTGGTGGACTACCGGGGCAGTTCCGGCTACGGCCGCAAGTGGCGCACCGACGTGTGGCACCAGCTCGGCGTAATTGAAACCGCCGAGTGCGAGAACATCGCTAAAGCGTTCATTGACCGCGGCGAAGCCGATCCCGAGCGCGTCGGCGTGTGGGGCTGGAGTTACGGCGGCTTCCTCACCAACTACATCATGTTCACCGCGCCGGAGACCTTCAAGGCCGGCGTGGCCGTCGCGGCGGTGAACGACTGGAAGAACTACCACACGTGGTACTGCTCCCAGCGCCTGGGCGACCCCAAGGAGAACGCCGAGGCCTACAAGCTCTCCAGCCCCATTGAGCACTGCGAGGGCCTGCAAGGCCAGCTGCTAATGATTCACGGCATCCGCGACGACAACGTGTTCTTCCAGGACTTCGCGCAGCTGATGAAGAAGCTCACTGAGGCGGGCAAGCACTTTGACACCATGCCCTACCCCGAAATGAGCCACGGCCCCAACTCCGACGACATTATGGTGCACCTCGCCGAAAGCGTCTGCGGCTACTTCCAGCGCTGCTTCGGCCTCGGTCCCGGCGCGCCCGGCCCCCAGCCCGAGGACTCGCTGGAATACCACCAGGCGCAGAAGGAAAAGGCCAAGAAGAATGCCGCCGCCCTTGCGGAGAACAACGCTTCGTTTTAGACTATGCATATGGAATCCCCTCCACGCGAATACATCGTCGCCATCTACACCCCCGGCCCCAACTGGCGCGACGGCGACGCCGAATGCGAACGCCTCAGCGCCGCGCACCGTGAGTATCAGGGGACGCACTTCCAGTCGGGGAAGCTCGTGATGGGCGGCCCTTACCTTGACGAGCAGTTCGGCCTGGCGCTGTTCACCGGCAGCCTGGAAGACATCCGCGCCATCGTGGACGCCGACCCC
>CAZKNJ010000066.1:0-8750 GCA_964554185.1 uncultured Planctomycetales bacterium
TGACGACCTCAACCGCAATTCCCTCCAGGCCGTGATTGACGGCAGCGGCAACGGCGTAGTGGATATCGCGGACATCTCTCCTCTGGCCCAGCAGATGTCCACCCTCGTCGCCGGTTACACGATAGAGGGCGCGCAGGCGCTGGATGGCGCATACATCTTCGTCCAGGCGGCCGCGCTGGACGCGGCTTCTGCCAACGGTCGGCTGCTATTGGAGTCCACCGTCTCCCAGGTCGGTTTCAAGTGCCTTCGTGTATCCCCCACCGATGCGTCGGGCACTACCGGCGAGTCCAGCAACGCGGTGTTCATGCCCGCGACCGGGCGCGGCGACTGGTACATGTTCGGCCGCGACGCCCAGCACAGCCACACCAGCCCCTACATCGGCCCCCGGCGCAATCCGGTGGTGAAGTGGAAATTGGACACTGGGGGGCGTCTCAGCAGCAGCGAAGAGGAGTACCCGTGCACTGTCATAGCTGCGGACGGCACGGTGTACTTAATGGGCGGCAACAGGATGCTTTATGCGGTCTGTCCGGACGGCACTCCCAAATGGCAGACGGAAGTGAGTGCCAATAGAGTAAGCAATCCCGCGCTGGGAGTTGACGGAACGGTGTACATTGCAGGAGGAATGCTCCAGGCGCTCAGCCCTTCAGGCGAGATCATATGGGAATATGATCTGCATCCGTATCCTTGGTGGGGCAAACCCAGCCCGTGCGTCGGTCCTGATGGGACGATATACGTGGGAGCTCATAGCCTATTCTACCGAGGACCTGGCGACTTCACACTTGACGCCTTCCTTTACGCAGTCAATCCCGATGGAACCGAGAAATGGATGGCTCGCGGCGTAGGAGGCCTCGAGTGGAATGCTCCTTCAGTGTCTTCAGAAGGAACCGTCTATTCAATTGGCGAAGGTCATCTATATGCACTCACGCCTGAGGGCATTATCGAGTGGAAACACGAGACTCCCCTATACCGTTTCAGTTCCACGCTGGATGGGCAAGGCAATATCTACCTTCGCAACACAAGCAACTGCTTGATAGTACTTAGCCATGAAGGAGAGCTACTTCGGAATTCGAGTATGGGCGACGACTACCCCACATGGTCTATGCCTGTGGTAGGAGCTGACGGCACCATCTACATAGGCAACAACGATGCCCATTTCTATGCACTCAATCCAGACGGCTCGGTCAGATGGAAGTTCGAGACAGGCTATGATGTAGCCTCAACCGCGGTATTGGATGCCGAGGGCCATATCTACTTCGGATGCGACGGCGGGTTTCTCTACTGCGTCGATCCAGAGGGCAGCCTTATCTGGCGCCAAGATATCGGAAGCTCTGTTCGCTCAGCCCTCTCCATGGCTGCTGACGGGACCATCTATTCTGTAGCAGAAGACGGCTTCCTGTATGCTGTTCAGGAAGAACCCGGCGGCGAGCCGCCGGAAGCCGCAATGTCGGTGACGCCCATGTGGGGACCAGCACCGCTCGAGGTGGATCTTGGGGCATCGCTGAGCACTGATCCAGATGGTGAAATCACCCTATACGAGTGGGATTTGGATGGCGATAGTGTGTTCGAGGTAAGAAGCGAGACCGCTCAGTCAGCGCACCACACCTTCACCGACAACGGCAAGCATTATGTCCTGCTACGCGTTACTGACGACCAGGGACTCACGAATACGGCTTTCCGTACGATAATCGTGCGTGACGACGACGCCCGCGGCGACTGGTGGATGTTCGGCCACGACCCGAGGCACACCCGTCAAAGCTCAGTTATCGGTCCACAGACCGCGACCGTCAAGTGGACGAAGCACCTTGATCTACAGTCATCTTATGCTCATATATCCAGCCCGGCATTAGCCGCGGATGGCACGATATATGTTGGGAGTCTTTACGATAAGCTGTACGCTCTAACGCCTGAAGGTGATATCAAGTGGGAGTTTACTACAGGGGGGCCGGTAATGACCACACCAGCAGTCTCACCCAGTGGCGTAGTTTATTTCGGAAGTAACGATAGTCATTTCTACGCAGTCAATCCTGACGGTACTTTGAACTGGAAACGCCGCCTCGGATACATCGTCCGCTCCAGCCCGGCCATCGGGGCTGACGGCACAATATACTTCGGCTGCTGCGATACTTACGTATACGCTCTGCATCCCGACGGCAATGTGAAATGGTCATTTAAGACCGGCGAGTGGATTGAATCTAGCGCAGCTGTAGACGTTGACGGGGCTGTGATGATCGCGAGCTATGATGGTTACCTTTATGCACTTCGCGAGAATGGTAGCATGATTTGGTGCTCCCGACTCTATCGTCACATGCCTACAAGTCCATGCATAGACGCCAAGGGCTATGTTTATATTAACGGAGGCTACAGGCTATTCTCTCTATATGATACTGGGTACACAAAGTGGATCTATCCGCTGGGATCATCCGCAGTGTGGGAATGGGATCCGGCTATTAGTAGCGACGGTGTAATTAATATCCTGCAACTAGATGAAAACGGCAGCAAGCTGCTGAAGCTAAACCTGAGCGGTGAATTGACGGCAGAGATCCCTCTCGGTTACGGCGTTTCTTTCGATTCATACAATCCATCACCCGCCATTGGCGCAGACGGCGTAGTGTACGCCGCGCACGCGGCAGGAGTTTCGGCTATAGCCCCTAGCGGTGAGATTCTGTGGAGCTACAAAACTGTCAGAGCTGTTACGGATCCCATCCTAGGCGACGACGGCACGCTCTACGTCGGCTTCTCCAATAGAGAGCTTGTCGCCTTCGCGGACGAGATAACCTAGCTTAAGCAGTCGGTCGACACCAAACAAAGCTGGTACGTAACAAGGCGAATCTAAAAGCCCCCCTACCCCTCTACTGGCTTGAAGTTGCTTTTCAGGGCGCCGCAGACGGGGCAGGTCCAGTTGCCCGGGATGTTCTCGAAGTTGGTGTCCGGGGACACCCCGCCGCTCTTGTCGCCCACCGCGGGTTCGTAGATGTATTCGCATACAGTGCAGACATACTTGCCCATTGGAACTCCTCCGTATTACCAGATAACGGCGTCAGCGCTCCGGAACTCGGCACGCCTACAGCGCGCAGTGTTTATCGTATACCGTTTGCGCGAGCGTGTCCAGCGCTCCGTAATCCGCCTCCCGCGGCAGCCCCTTCACCAGCACCGGCTCCAGGAACTCCACGTCCAGGCTTCCGAGCATCCCCTGCAGCTTCTCCACCGTGCGCCCGCCCCAGCCAAACGAGCCGATGACCGTCGCCCACTTCGCCTTGGGTTTGAGCGCGTTCACCAGGAACGCGGCATAAGCCGCCTGCGGATGCGGCCCACCCAGCACGGTCGGCGTCCCGATGATCACCGTCGCCGCGTCCACCAGCGACATCGCCAGCTTGCCGATATCGGCGTGCGCGAGGTCAAACTGCATCACCTGTACGCCCAAGCCGCCCAGCGCGCGCACGAAGTGCTCCACCATCAGCCGCGTGCTGTCGTGCATGGAGACATACGCCACCACTACGAGGTTTTTCGGCGCGCCGGTTGCCCAGTCGCAGTAGGCGTCCAGGATGAACGCCGGGCGGTCGTAGGCCGGGCCGTGGCTGGGCGCGATTAGGTCGATTGCCAGCCCCGCCACCGTGTCCAGGTGCTTGGCAATCTGCGCGCGGAAGGGCATCATAATCTCGGCGTAGTAGCGCTTGGCGGCCTCGTAGGTGGCGCTCTCATCGGTGACGAAGGCCTCGCTGGTCGCCAGGTGCGAGCCGAGGAAGTCGCAGCTGAATAGCACCCGCTCCTCGCCCAGGTAAGTCAGCATCGTCTCCGGCCAGTGCACCCAGGGCGCGTATATGAACTTGAGCGTCTTGCCGCCCAGCGCCAGCTCCTCGCCGTCTTCCACCGTAATGAAGCGCTCCTCGGGAATGTGCAGCAGGTCAATGAGCAGCCCCATGCATCTGGGATTGGTCACCACCTTCGCGTCCGGATACCATTCCAGCACCGCGGGGATGGAGCCGGAATGGTCCTGCTCCGCGTGCTGGCAGACCACGTAGTCAATGCGCGGGTCGCCCAGCTCGCGCAGGTTCGCCCGCAGCACATGCTCCATCGGCGGATCCACCGTGTCAATGAGCGCGTTCTTCTCGCCGCCCGTAACTAGATACGAGTTGTAGCTGGTGCCGTCCGGCAGCGGAATGAGCTGGTCAAACAGCCGGCGGTCCCAGTCCACCGCCCCGACCGAATAGATATTTTCCTTTATCTTCCGTGGTTTCATCGCAGCAACTCCTGGCTCTAACGAGCCAAAGCCACGCCTTCTAGCGTGGCCCGGATTCTATCACCGCGCGCCTGGCCCGCGGCTAGTTTTCCTGCATGAAGTGCTTCTCGTACTCCGCCTCAATCTTCGCTTTGTGGCCCATCTCCCACTTGGACAGGTTGGTAAACAGCTCCTGCGCCGTCGCGTCGTTCACCACCGAGGCCATGTGCTCGTAGTAGGCGGCCGCCTCCTTCTCGCGGTTCGCGGCGAAGACCAGCGCATCCTTGTAGCCCATGTCCTCGGCGAACTTCGCGGGCTTCAGGTAGTCCACGATCTGCATGTCCAGCGGCTGCTTGAACTCGATGCCGCTTCCTACGCCCTTCTCCTTGAGCATGAGGAGCATGTGCTCGTGCTTCTCTTCTTCATACGCCATTTCCACGAAAAAGGACTTGGCCACTGGGTCGTCCGACATGTTGGCCATGCGCGCGTAAAGCTGCTGCGCCTCCTTCTCCTTGCCGATGGCGTACTTGATGGCTTGTTCAAAACCGAGTTGTTCCATGGTGATTCCTCCGGTTAGGTGTGCGTCCGCTCTCAGTATTCAGCGTCTTCCAGGCTCACCTTGCCGCTGAAGGCGCGGTAAGCCCAGACAGTATAGCCTATCACCAGCGGCATGCCGATTAACGCAAGCACCAGCATCACCGTCAGCGTTAGCTGCGACGATGAAGCGTTGTACACTGTCAGGCTCAGCGCCGGGTCGTTCAGCGCCGGCACCATTCGCGGGAACAGCGCGGTCGCCACCGATGCTAGCGTCATCACAATGGTGAGCGCCCAATAGACAAACGCCGCCGTGTAGCGGTTTTTCATATCACTCAGCATGGAGAGAAAACCGAAGACGGCGATGCCCAGCGGCAGCAGCCACAGCGCCAGATGCGCGTTGTAGTTCTGCATTAGCAGCGGCTGCGTGCGCACCGTGGCGATTACCGAGATGAGCAGCAGCAGCCAGAATGCGGTTCCCGCAATGCTCGCCCACTTGCGGGCGCGCTGCGCCACTTCGCCCTCCAGCTTCACCGCCAGAAAGCGCGCGCCGTGCACGGCGAATATCGCGAGCCCCGTCAGGCCGATGAGCAGCGCATACGGGTTCAGCAGCGACAGGAACGTGCCGGTGAAGTTGCGCGAAGCGTCCAGCGGCAGGCCGCGCATGAGATTGCCCAGCGCCACCCCGAAGAGCAGCGCGGGAATGATGCTGCCCAGCGCAAAGGCGATGCTCCAGCCGTTGCGCCAGCGCGGCGATTCCTCTTTGCCACGGAACTCCACCGAAACCGCGCGGAAGATGAGCGCGAACAGCAGCAGCATCAGCGCCAGGTAGAACCCGCTGAACACCGTGGCGTACACATGCGGGAACGCGGCGAACAACGCGCCGCCGCCGGTGAGCAGCCACACCTCGTTGCCATCCCACAACGGGCCGATGGCCGCAAGCGACGCCCGCCGTTCCTCGTCGCCGCGCAGGAATAGGTGCCACACGCCCACGCCGAGGTCAAAGCCGTCCAACACGGCGTAGCCGATGAGCAGCACGGCGATGAGCACGAACCAGATGATCTGCAATGCTACCATCACCGCGCCTCCTCCGGCCCCGCGCCGACCATCTTGCGAATCAGATACAGCCAGGCCCAAAACAGGAACGCGTAAATGACTACGAACAGCACCAGCGTCAGCAGCACCTGGTAGGCCGGCACCGAAATAGACACCGCGTCCGCCGTGCGCAGCACGTGGTATACCACCCACGGCTGCCGCCCGACTTCGGCGGTTATCCAGCCAAGCTCATTCACTATAAACGGCAGCGGGATGGACAGCAGCGCCAGCCACAAGAAGAACTTGTACTTGAACAGCAGCCCCCGCCACCACAGGAATACGCCCAGCAGCGTCAGCCCGATGAAATACAGCCCCAGCAACACCATCAGATGGAACGGGTAGAAGGTCAGCGCCAGCGGCGGCCACTCGTCGCGCGGGAAGCCGTTTAGCCCCTGCACCTCGGCATTGATATCCATGTGCGCTAGCAAGCTCAGCAGCCCCGGCACTTTCACTTCCGCGATCATCCGCCCGTTGGCCTCGTCCGGAACGCCGAACAGCAGTATGGGCGCCCGCGCCTGCGTCTCAAACAGGCCTTCCACCGCGGCCAGCTTCTCCGGCTGCGTCTGCGCGACCTGCATCGCATGCCAGTGCCCCAGTGGCAATTGCATCATCGCCGCAATCAGCCCCACAATCAGCGAGACCTTCAGCGAGTATTGGGCGAACTCCGTATGCCGTCCCTTCAGCACGTACCACGCGCTGATGCCCATCATGAAGAAGGCGCCGGTGATGAGCGCGCCGTCCACCGTGTGGAAGTAGCGCGGAAGCGTTGACGGATTGAATACCGCCAGCCAGAAGTCCGTCAACTCCGCGCGCCCGTTGACGATATGGAAGCTCTCCGGCGGCGGCGTCTGCTGCCACGAATTCGCGACGATGATCCAGAACGCCGAGAGCGTGGAGCCCACCGCCACCATCAGCGAGGCAAACCACATGGTCTTCACGCTGAAACGTTTCCAGCCGAAGATGAGTACGCCAATAAACACCGACTCGAGGAAGAACGCGAAGATACCCTCCGCCGCCAGCGGCGCGCCGAAGATGTCGCCCACAAAGCGCGAGTACTCCGACCAGTTCGTCCCGAACTGGAACTCCATCGTGATGCCGGTGGCCACGCCCACGGCGAAGCTCACGACAAACAGCTTTAGCCAGAACCGCGCCACCCGGCGGTAGAAGTCCTCGCCGGTGTTCTTGTACTTGGTGAGGAACGCGAACAGCAGCCACGCCAGCCCGATGGTGAGCGGCGGGAAAATGAAGTGGAACCCCACCGTCAACGCAAACTGGATGCGCGCGAGGAGTACCGGATCCATAGCTTACGCGGCCCCTCCGCCGCCTCCGCCCGCGAAATCGGGCGGCGCAACGAAGGTGCGCATGCCCAGCTCGCGGTCCAGCAGGAACAGCCCCTGGCCGGAATCGCCCACGAGTTTCAGCTGCTGCACGACCTCGTCGGCGTTCGCCTCTTCTTCCACCTGCTCGTCCACGAACCACTTGAGGAATGACTCCGCCGCGAAGTCGTTTTCGTCCCGCGCCAGCTTCATCAGCTTGTTGATGCGGCCGGTGATGTACTGCTCGTGCTTGTACGCGTCCTGGAAAGCCGCCAGCGCCGACTTCCACTCGTTCGGCGGGCCTTCCACCGGCAGCAGGTTCAACCGCCCGTTGCGCTCGTCAATGAAGTTGTAGAATTTCATCGCGTGGTACAGCTCCTCCATCGCCTGCATCTTCAGCCAGGTGGCGAAGCCGTTCAAGTTCTGGTCAAGGAAGTGCCCGGCCATCGCCAGGTACAGGTATCCTGAATACAATTCGGCGTTGATCTGGTCGTTGAACGCCTTTTCAATCTTCTTGTTCATCGTCGTTATCCTTTCCACATTCCGTGGAGGTTACAGTACTCGCGGGCGGTCACGCTCGCCGCGTCCACGCAGAAGAACGCCGTGGGCTCCTGCCCCGGCTGGAGGAATTGGCGGTAGGCCTTGCCGTCCGCGATGAGTTCGATCCACTCGATGTAGTGCTCGTCGGTCATCGGATGCGGCACGCTGCCAACCGTGACCTGGTAGCCGCCGTCCTTCTTCTCCACCACGGGGACGTGCTTTTCCTTCGCCGCATCTACCGTGTTCGCGGTGATAAGCGTCATCGGCTCGCCGCAGCAGACCAGCTCGCCCATTCCGCCGTGCAACACCTCCACGATGTTGCCGCAAATCTCGCATTTGTACACTTCAAGTTGTTTGGCCATTTCAATTCCTCCTGATTAAAATCGCTTCCGCCGGCTACAGCGACTTGACGGCGCTCAGCGCCGCGTCGTAGTCCGGCTCTTTGGTGATATCGTCCACAATCTGAATGTAGCGGATTACGCCAGCCGCATCCACCACAAACACCGCGCGCGCCAGCAGCCGCAGCTCCTTGATGAGCACGCCGTACGCGCCGCCGAAGGACGCGTCGCGGTGGTCGGACAGCGTGCGCACGCGGTCAATCCCCGCCGCGCCGCACCAGCGCTTCTGCGCGAACGGCAGGTCCATGCTGATGGTCAGCACTTCCACGTCCCCGCCCAGCGCGCTGGCTTCCTGGTTGAACCGCCGCACTTCGGTGTCGCAAACCGGCGTGTCCAGCGACGGCACGGATGCGATGATGAGCTTCTTGCCGCGCAGCGATGAAATGCTCACCGGCTGCAGGTCGTTATCCAGCACGGTGGCGTCCGGGGCCTGCTGCCCCGCAATAAGCTCGTTGCCCAGCAGCGTGAGCGGGTTGCCCTTGAATGCAGTAATACCCGTTCTCTCCGGCATTGTTTGCCCCCTCGGTTTGGGTCTGTCCACACTACGGCGTGCCCACCGGCGCGCAACCTCGGTGAAGCGGCGGAACCCGCCGCTTTCGCCCTGAGGCAGTCTCTTGTTACCCCCCGGTATTCGCTAATATTCTACCAAAT
>CAZKNJ010000067.1:0-1125 GCA_964554185.1 uncultured Planctomycetales bacterium
GTGGGAGTTGGTGGGGCGGACGATCATGCGGAAGCCGAGCTGCTTGGCCAGCCCGGGCGCGGCGTCCTGCAAGTCGCGCAGCATATACAAGGCGCCCCGGCGGCTGAACGCCCGCCACTGCATCCGCGAGAACAGGATAATCTCAAAGGCGGTGGAGATGGTCCAGTCCACGTACTCGCTGTAGCCGCACACGGCCATGGCGCCGGTCTCGCGCACGAAAGTGTTGATGCGCGCGCCGTGGGTTTGCATGGTGGCGCAGGAGCCCAGGTGGATGATGCGCCCCTCGCACTTGCCGGCGAGAATCTCCGCGAGCTGCTCCAGCGTCAAGGACTTGCGCACGTCCAGCGACTTGGTCATCCAGATGACCTCGGGGTCGCCGTGGAAGGAGAGCCAGAGGATGGGGTAATGCGCGTAGCGCTTGAGCGTCCATTTCTTCAGGTAGTACTCCAGCTCGGGGATGGTGCCCAGCCGCCGGTGGATGAAGGACACGCCCTCCGCGTCCTTGAGCAGGCGCAGCACGGGCTCGACCGAGTAGTGCTTCCTCAGGTCGATGTCCCAGTCGCCTTCCAGGCAGAAGATTCCTTTGGTGTCGTATTTGCGCAGCGCCACGGTGATTCCGCCTCGCGCCGCCCGCAGCAGCCGGGCCGCAAGGCAGGGGGGATTCTAGCACCATTTGGGCGGAGTCTATCTACAAGCTGTTGATTGAATGTGCAAAGAGGCGGCGCAGGGGTGAGCGAGTGTTGATAAGGCGTTGATAACTGACCGAAACTACCTCGCCCCACGGCGTCCATTATGCAGAGGAACACTGAAGGCCGGACGCGCGACCTCCAGGTCGCGCGATTCAGAAGATGTGGCGACGCGCCGTAGGCGCGCAAGCCTGGAGGCTCGCCAGCCTGTTGGCTGGTCGCCACTCCCGGAGGGTACGCCGCTTGCACAGCAGGCATGGGCGCCGGTGGTATAATCCGGATGTGAGCACGAGTTTACAGTTGGTCATTCAGCGCGACGAGGACGGCGCGTACATAGTACGTTGCCCGGCGCTGAAAGGCTGCGTCTCCTACGGGGAGACGCTGGAAGCAGCGATGGAGAATATCCGCGAGGCCATCGCCGCGCACCTGGAGTATATGC
>CAZKNJ010000067.1:1225-8520 GCA_964554185.1 uncultured Planctomycetales bacterium
GCGTCGGGGGCGTAGAGGGACATGTAGTCCATGATGATGGTGAAGGCGGGATCGGGGAAGTCCTGCTCCAGGTCTTCGTTGTCCAGCACCGCCTGAATGGGCAGCCACGCGGCGTCAAAGCTGTCCGCCATCGCCACCTGCGACTCCGCCAGTGCCGTAATGAGCGCCACGGTGAGGCTCTCGGGCATCAGCTCGCGGGCGTATAGCAGCAGCGCCAGCCCGTCCTCGGGCTCAAAGTAATTGTCCAGCACCGTGAGGTAGCCGATGCAGAACAGCTCGTGCGGAGTTAGCTCCTCCAGCTCCAGCGTGTCCAGCTGCTCGCGGTGCTTGAGCGCGAGGTAGTAGAGGAACATCTCGCCGTTGTGCTTGCCCTCAATATCCCAGCCCAGCGCGTTGATGAGCGCGGCTTTCCGGGCGATGCCGACCTTCGGCGAGGTCAGGTAGTCGCCGAACTCAAAGCTCATCACGCCTTCCTTGGCGGCCTTCATCACCAGCTTGTCCTCGGTGAAAACCTGGTGGAAGGGCGTGGAGGTCAAAGGCGAATCGGCGCGCGCCGGCGCGGAAGCCAGGCACAGCGCGAAGAGCGCAATTCCTAAGGCGGTCAGGTGTAAGCGGTTCATCATTCATCCCCCTTAGCGTGGATGGCTTATTCTAGCAGGTGCGGCCGCGGTTACTTCGCGCTGTCCGGCTGGCCGCGGCGCACCATCTCGTCCATCAGCTGGGTCTGGATGCGCTGGATCTCCAGCAGGCGCTGCCACTGGTGCGTGAGCAGCTGGTCCATCTTGGAGTTGAGGTGGCGGATTTCCAGCTCGGCCTTGAGGTTGATGCGGTAATCGTGCTCGGAGCGCAGGCGGTCTTTGGCCTCCTGGCGGTTCTGGCTCATCATAATGACGGGCGCCTGGATGGCCGCGAGGCAGGACAGCACCAGGTTGAGCAGGATGAAGGGGTACGGGTCGAAGGGGCGGTGCACCAGCAGGTGGGAGTTGACGGTTATCCACACCACCAGCACGGCGAAGAAGGTGCCGATGAACACCCAGCTGCCGCCGACGTCCGCCACGCGGTCCGCGATGCGTTCGCCCAGCGTGAGGACGCGTTCAAACTCGGCGTTGACGTCGCGGGTGAGGATTTCGTGCTCCTTGAGGCTTTCCACCACGTCCTCCTCCAGCGCAGTCAGCTCGCCGTGGGAGGCCTCCAGCACGTCCTCCACGTATTCCGCCCGCAGATCGCTCAGGCAACTATGACAAAGGCGGTGTTCCGGCGTCCAGTCCGGGTGCCGGCGTTCCACCAGGTCAACCAGCGCGCCCTGCAGCAGCGCGCCGGGCAGCATTTCATCCTCGGGACGCTCCAGCCCGCAGACGGGGCAGATTTCGGTTTCATGGTGAGTGCTTTCCATCGTTCACCTCCTGGGCGATTTCCCTCGACCGACTATTAGAAGCGCCGGACGCCGGCGTGTTCGGCTAGAGCCAGCGACGCCGGCGGAAATAGATTAGCATTACGAAGGCCACCGCCGCCATGACCCCCAGCGAGCCGAAGTAGCCCCAGGACCAGCGCAGCTCCGGCATCACCTCGAAGTTCATGCCGTAGACGCCGGCGATGAAGGTGAGGGGAATGAAGATGGTGGCGATTATCGTGAGCACCTTCATTATCTCGTTCATCTTGTTGCTGATGCTGGAGATGTAAGTATCCAGCATCCCGCCCACTATGTCGCGGAAGGTCTCGGCGGCGTCTATCACTTGCAGCACGTGGTCGTAGGCGTCGCGGAAGAAGACCTCCGTCTCCGCTGCAATCAGCGGATTCTCCTCGCGCACCAGCGAGCTCAAGGCCTCGCGCAGCGGCCACACCGACTTGCGCAGCATCAGCAGCTCGCGCTTGAACTCGTAGATCCGCTGCAGCGTGCTCTGCGACGGGTGGCTCAGCAGATCCTCCTCCAGGTCCTCCAGTCCCTCGCCGATGCCCTCCAGCACCGCGAAGTAGTTGTCCACAATCGTGTCCACGATGGTGTAGGCGAGATAGTCGGCGCCGCGGCTGCGGATGCGGCCGCTTTTTGCGCGCACGCGCTGGCGCACCGAATCGAGCACGTCGCCGGTGCGCTCCTGGAAAGTGATGACCCAGTTGGGCCCCAGCACCAGGCTCACCTGCTCGCGCTCCAGTTCCTCTTCCTCGCGGTTGTAGCGGAGCATCTTCAGCACGATGTAGACGCAGTTGTCGTAGTCGTCAACCTTGGGGCGCTGGTCGGTGTGCAGCACGTCCTCCACCAGCAGCTGGTGCAGCCCGAAATGTTCGCCGATGCGGCCGATGAGCGCGGCATCGTGCAGCCCGTCCAGGTTGATCCAGGAGACCGTGGGCGAGTCGCGCAGCGGGAAGCACTCGGCTATGTCGTCCACGACCTTTTCCTCCAGCAGCTCCTCGCCGTAGTCGATGAAGCCGATGTGCACGCGCTCGGACTTGCGCTCGCCGACGAACACGAGCGAGCCCGGCGGCATCCCGGCCTTCTGCGATGTTTTTCCCGCCGTCTCCGGCATCCGGCACCTCCCCGCGCTGTGCGCGATGGGTGATAGTTTAGCAAGAATGGGTACTTGGTAGAAGGTAGTTGGTAGTTGGGAAGAGAGGAGAGGCGCGGAGGTGTAGATGGATGGTCTACAGCTGTAGACGATTTCTCTACAGGGAGCAAGGGAGGAGGCCTTACTCGGCTGGCGGCACTGCGGCCTCGCGGGCGGCCCACTCCATGTGCTGCTTCTTGCGCTTGCTGTAGAACAGGATGAACAAGATGAACGGTATCAGTGGCAAACCGCCGCCCAGATCAGATGTAAAATCGGCGAAGTGGAATGCGCTGAGCAGGCGGTTCTCTCCGAAGACGAGCACGAGGTTGCTCTCTCGCACGGCGCCGATCTTGTACACCACCGCCTGGTAGTTCTTGACGTCATCACCCGCATCCTGGAGAATCATCCGTTCCAGTTCAGACCCCCGCTCCGGGAGCTTGGAGGTCCGCCCAGGACCGTACTTCGCTTCAAAGGCCTGGCGGGTGACGGGGCGAGTGAGACCCGGCACGGATAATCCCAGCGGTGAGTCGGTACGCCAGATCAGCACGTCGTCTTCGTACTCATGATATTCCTGAACCCGATGAAATACGCTTTCGGGCTGCGCCTCAACCCAAAGACGGGAGCCGGGTTCCATTCGGCTGAATAGCTCCTCGCGCTGCTCAGACGTGGTGATGATAGCTTGACCGATCGTGATACGGTCTTCGCCATAGCTCCATTCTTCTTTGGCCGCATCCACGCCGGTCCCGAAGTCCATTTCGTAAATCCACCCACGGGCAGCTTCGTGGGGAGAGATGATGCCAGAAAAAGGATTGTAGCTAATGGAGAACAGGACACCCGTCAAAACGGCGATAAGCAATACTAGCGTGACGCGGTTCGTGGGCTGGTCCTCCCGGTCGAGAGGCCGGCTACGCGCCGGCCTGCGCAGACTCAGCAAGTACGCAATCCCTACGAATACGGCAATGGCTATGAAGGTAGCAACAACTGTGGAGACCAAGTGTGGTGGGATGAGTTCGTGCACGCTATTCCTTTCAGCACTGAAACCTCCGAAGGAAAGCTCGAAGCTGGATATGTTTAGCGACATCACTCCCGCGAGGAAGCAGTACAGCACGCCGAACCAGACTTCGTCCCCCACTGTGTAGTTCAACGGTTTTGGAAACACCACAGAATGGAGGTAGAGGAAGAACGCGCTGTGCATGAAGAGGAGAAAGACCGCGTACGAGACTGCCTGCCAGTCCAATTGAAGCAGTGGGCGGTGGCGCAGCAGTACCGCCAGAGCTACGGAAACTGCCACCAGCAGAAAGGCAATCGTGGCGGTCGCCAGGAAAGCCCGCCAGGCAAACCGCCAGCGGCGCACCGCCAGCCGCCACCAGAAGAACAGCGCAATGGGCACCGGCAGCAGCAGGTCAACCCATGCGGTGGTCACCAGGCTCTGAACGAGCGGACTCATGGAGCGTCCTCCGCCTGCGCAGCCATATGCGCTTCCCATTCCGCGATCATCCGGTCCACCAGGTCGTTGAAGCGCGGCAGGAAGGCCTGCTTCACTTCGCGCTCGTCCTCGATCATCCGGCGGACCATAACCGAGCCGAGTTCGGAGACTACGATGTAGTCAAACGCGGATTGCTGTTCAAGCCGCGCATCCGTCTGTTTCCGCCTGAACTCCTCCATATCGTCTTTTAGCTGCTTCGTGTCCCACAAGAAGCGGCTCAGCAGTTCGGCAGTGTCAGGATTTCCCGTTTCCTCAGCCCTTTCGCAGAAAGGCTGCACGGCCTGATGCGCGCATTGCACGGCCTCGTACAGCGCGCTGTAGCCTTCAGGAGTGGTATCAGCGTACTTCCGGCTGAACTTAAGCAGGAGTAACAGCGTGTGTTCATCGCCACGAACTATGGCATGCTCAGCCACCTTACGCACGATGGAATCGCGCATCGGCATCATCCAACCAATCAAGCCCTGAACCGCCGGCCACTCACACTGCAGAGGATCGTCCAGCCATTCCACATACGGTGGCGCGGCGGGATGCTGGTTCAGGGGGGCGTCTATGTACTCCCTGATGCTCTGCAGTGCGTCGTCATAGTCGGGATATGAAGGCAGAGCGGACGGCATTGTACCGTTTTGGGCGCGCTGCCCGAACCGCCAGAGCCAATAGGTAGTCACCACCTTCTCCAGGTATAACGCCGATTGCTGCGGCTCTTCCCTGATGGCTTCATCTAGGAGCTTGTCAGCGCGGCTGAAACACTCCTGGGCGAAGACTGGATCTTGCTTCAGGTACCGAAAGAAACCTATCCGCCAAGTGCTTCGCGCCAAGTAGAGCTTCCAAGCCGCATCCAAATCGACCTGCTCAGCATCGTGGAATATCGCCTGAACACCGGGCTTTGAATCGTCTATCCATAACACGTAAGGATTGGATGCCCAGTAAAGCAGAGTGATGCGTGAGGTGATGGAAATGGAATCGTCACTCAGTAAAGCCCTCGCTTTGTCTGGAGTATCTTGCGAGCCGGGAAGCGGCAACCGCGGTATTACAAACTGATTCAGCAGACATTTGACCTCCGGCTCAAGTGCGCCGGCCGCAGCCGGAGCCTCCCTGCCTGCCGCTGCGGTCAGAACTACTACAACTGCGAACGCCAGCGGCAGGAGCAGCGCTGGATTTCTTGACTTCACGCTACATATTATAGCTCATTCCCCATCTCCCATAGAACACCTTCGCCGGGTCATACCAGGTGTTCGGGGGCTTTTCCTCGGCGGGGTAGCCGAGGGCGAGGAGGGCGAAGACCCACCAGCCTTCGGGGACGCCGAAGAACTCGTGCGCCCAGTCGTGGCGCTGCGGGTTGACGCCGCACCAGCAGCCGCCCAGGCCCAGCCCCGGCGCGGCCAGCAGCAGGTTTTCGGTCGCCGCGGCCAGGTCCTGGTGGTAGTAAAACGTGCTCATGTCCGCCACCGGGACGATGCAGAGGGTGGCGGTCTTGAGCATGTGCGCGTTGGGGTAATGGTCGGCGAGCGCGTCCAGGTCCGCGCGCTTATCCACCACGATGAAGCGCCAGCCCTGGAAGTTGCGCGCGGTGGGCGCGGCCATGGCGGCGCGGAGGAGCTCGGTGACCTTGTCCGGCTCCACAGGGCGGTCGGGGTGGAATTGGCGGATGCTGCGGCGGCGGTAGATGTAATCAAGCATGGAAGTATGGTAGCAGTTACCAGCTTCCTGCGGCCAGTTGCCAGCAAGAGATAAGAGAAGAGCCGGGCTAGTGAGCCCGGCGTACTCGGTTGTTTTTTACGCTGTCGCGCGGGGGGCGGTGATATAATTCGGGCGTGCTGGAGCTGCGCGCAGTAACGGTGGGCTTTGGCGGCAAAGAGGTGTTTGCGGGGCTGGACCTCACGCTGCCGGAAGCCGGCCTCTACCTCTTTCTGGGCCCCAACTCAAGCGGCAAGACCGTGCTGCTCAACCTCGTCGGCGGGCGGCTGGCGCCGCGCAGCGGGCAGGTGCTACTGGGCGGCGTGCCGGTCTATGGGTTCACCGGGCCGGAGCTGCCGCGCATCGAGCACCTGAGCCGCGAAGCGGTGGGCGACGACGGGCGCAGCCTGCACCGCATCTTCCTGGAGCACGTGCGCGCGGGCGGGAATGAGACGCCGGCGCAGGCGCTGGCGCCCTACGATGCGCCGTGGAGCGAAGCGGAGATGAAGCGGCTGAAGCCGGCGATGCTGCCGCACGGGGAACGGCTGGAGTTTGAGTTGCTGTGCGCCTTCGCGCGCAAGCCGGAATGGCTGCTGGTGGACGACTACCTGTCGCGGCTGAGCTTTGAGCCATCGGCGCGCGTACTGGGCAACCTGCTGGCCTGGCAGCAGCGAACCGGCGGCACGGCGCTGCTGACCAGCACGCGCTTCTTCGGGTTTATGGAGGAGCTGCGCGGCGTGTACCTGCTGCGCGACGGGCGCGTCGTAAGCCTGGCGCCGCCCGAACGCGGCGAACGCGGCGAGCGGGGGGAGGTGCTCATCGTCTGCGGCGAGTACTTTTACCGGCATTCGCGCGCGCAGGAGGATAATCCGCACCTGCTGCTGAAGGCGGTGCTGGAGAATGCGCTGGTGATTGAGGTGAAGTCCACTTTGGACGAGGCGGTGAAGTACCTGGGCGAGCTGGGGATTGACGTGCAGGCGGTAGTGCTGGCGCCGGAGATGGATTCGGGTTTTGCGGGCCGCGGGGCGTTCTTCTAGAGCTGCGGCGGCTGTTCGCCGTTATCGCTGGTGAGGAACATAATCGCGTCTTCCACCGTATCGTAGATGTTCACGAAGCGGTCAACCTTGATCGCGGTCAGCAGCTTCTTGACCATCGGCTTGGGCGCGGCCAGCGCAATCTTGCCCTGCGCCAGCTTCACGTTCTTGATGAGGATGACGAGGTAGCCCATTCCCGAGCTGTCAAAGAAGGAGACCTTGGAGAGGTCAACCACGACCTTGGGGTACTGCTGGAGGTTGAGGCTGTCAATGCGGCTGCGGATGTCGGCCAGCGTGGTGAGCGTTATCTCGTTGGAAAGCTCAAGAACGAAAACTCCCTTTGTCTTGTAGTAGTTGATCATACGAGCCCACCGGCCGCGCTTAGTTAAGTTTCCACCTTGTACCGGAGGCGGCGTCCTCCAGGACGACCCCTCCCGCAGCCAGCGTGTCCCGCAACAGGTCGGCGGTCTTGAAATCGCCGTCCCTCCGCGCCGCTTCCCGGCGGGCCACCAGCTGCTCCACCAGCACCTGGAAAGCAGTATTGTCTAACGCGGCGGTGTC
>CAZKNJ010000068.1:0-8402 GCA_964554185.1 uncultured Planctomycetales bacterium
AGGCCGCGCCGGTGAGGGCTGATTGGCAGTGGCAGGAGGGCGACTGGGAGATGACAGGGATCAGCTCATCCAGCAGGCCGCGCAGCTTCTCGTTATTCTCGTTGAACACGCGGATGACTTCAGCGTGGGTTACCGGCTTGACTGACGGCAGGCCTTCCAGGCCGGCGTCGTAATCGGTGACCAGGCTGATATTCACGTAGCACATCTCCAGCTCGCGGGCCAGCAGCGCCTCGGGGTACTGGGTCATGTTGATGACCTCCCAGCCCTGCGCAGCGAACCACTTGCTTTCGGCGCGGGTGGAAAAGCGCGGGCCCTCAATCACTACCACCGTCCCGCTCTCGCGGTGCGGTATGCGCAGCTTGGCGCAGGCTTCCAGCGCGAGGCGCCGCAGCTCCGGGCAGTAAGGATCGGAGAAGCTGACGTGAGTTGTGTGCGGGCCGTCGTAGAAGGTGTCGGTGCGGTGGCGCGTGCGGTCCACCAACTGGTCGCAGATGACGAAGGTGCCGGGCGCGAGATCGGGCTGGAGGCTGCCGGAAGCGCAGGGGCCGATGAGGCGGCTGACGCCCAGCGATTTCATCGCGTGGAGGTTGGCTCGGTAGTTGATGCGGTGGGGCGGGAACTCGTGCTTCACGCCGTGGCGCGGCAGGAACGCTACGCGGCGGCCGCCGATCTCGCCCAGGGTCAGCGGCGCGCTGGGCTCGCCGTAGGGGGTGTCCACCGCGATTTCCTGCGCGCCCTCCAGCAGCGAGTAGAAGCCGCTGCCGCCGAAGATGCCAATTTCCGTACGGGGCCCTTCCGTCACTCCTCCTCCATCACCGCGTGGAAGAGGTCGGCCTGCGCCGGGGCGTCGTCGCCGCTGGGGTCAATGTGCACCACGCCGACACCGAGCTTGAGCAGCGTTTGCGCGATGAGGTGGTGGCGGTGGGAGTGGAGGTAGTCGGCCTCGGAGGACATCACGGCGATGCGGTAGTTCTCCGCCAGCCCCAGCAGGTCTTTGATGCCTTCCTGGTAGGCGGGGTTTTTCTCGCGGCGGATGTAGTCAAAGCGCCCGTCCTCGGTGAGGCCGCCCAGGCGGCTGCCCACAAAGAGGTACTCAATCCCCTCCTTGCGCAGGCTGTTTTCAATGCGATCGCGGTTGAACCAGTCGGCGGAGGAGGAGTACGGGTAAGAACGCACGTCGGTGACGAGCGTAATCTGGCGCGCCTTGAGCCGCTCAACCAGCTCGGCCATCGTCAGGTCGGAATGCCCGATGGTGTATATGGTGTAGAACCCCGTGTGCCTTCCTCCGTGGAGGGATTGTATCAGGTTAGGGGGGGAATGCAAGGAGGGACATGCTGGCCTGCCTACTGGTTTCTCGTGAATGGACACACAGCTAAGGACGGCCCAAGGATGTGAGATGAGCTATAATCGGTTATGCCGATGGAATCGGGAATCTCCACCACACTGAACCCTATAATCCTCCGGTGGGCGAGGGAACGCCTGGGACTTTCGCGCAGAGACGTGCAGATGCAATCCAAAGCCCTTGGCCTACCATACGACGAAATTGACAAGGCTCAAGTTACTCAATGGGAGCAGGGTCAGAGCGAACCCTCCCTGGCAGATCTGGAAGCGCTTGCTCAAATATACCTGTGTCCTGTAGGTTACTTCTTCCAGGCAGAACCGCCGAAAGAGGAACTCGCTCTTAGCTTCCGTGGCCTATCAGAGCAGAAGGAGGGTAGCCTTGCCCCGCAGTCGCAGCAGTCTCTGCGGCGCTTCCTAGAACTTGCTGAATGGACTACCCACATCATCCGCCAACTCGGCAGTGAGTGGCGCGTAGGCATTGAAACTGGCTCAGCGCCGCGGAGCGAGCAGGACTTCAACAACCTCCTGGAGCGCGAGAAAGAACGTTTTGGGTTTACCCCTGCAGTGAGAGACGATTGGAGGTCGCCGAAAGACGCGTTTGAGTGGTGGAGGAGCCGTATTGAAGGCCTTGGCGTGTTCTGCTTTCAACTGAAGCTCAACCCGAAGGATATTCGGGGAGCCTCGATGTGGCTTGCTCGCAAGTATCCGTTCATATTGGTCAATCATGAGGATGCGGAAAGCGCAACCGGGCGTGTCTTCACGCTTCTGCATGAGTACGCGCACCTAGTCTCCCAAACCGAAGGTGTGGTCTGCGATTTTAGGGGACATCAGCATCGCCGCCATCATGAACCGTTCGCCAACAGGTTTGCCGCGCGAATGCTGCTCTCTACGGACGAGCTTGAGGCTGAACTCCGCGAGCTAGATCTATGCAAGTACCGGGAGCGATGGGGTGACGACACTCTCAGGCGAATTGGCCAGCGCTTCTATATAAGCAAAGATGTCGTGTTGATAGCCTTGACTGAGCTTGGACTGGCCCCCGAGGGATACTACCAGGTCAAGCGCCAGCAGTGGGAGAAAAGCGCGCCGTTCGGGAGGAGCCGTAGTGGCGCTGGAACGAAGAACGAGCGCGCTTTTAGGAAGCTCGGTTACTCGCTTACTTCCCTGTTGGCCAACCGCACCGCCGACCCATCCCTATCTCTCACCGATCTCGCGTACTTCACCGATATGAAGGCCGAGAAAGCGGATGAGTTTGTCGCCTGGGCACGCGGTGCCGTAGCGGAATGCGGACAGCTACGATGAGCGTGGGTGAGACTTTTGTATGCGACGCCAACGCGTTAATCAATTTCACCCGGCACTTCCCAAAGCAAACAAGGGCGCTACGTAAGGCAATTACTTCCGGCCAGGTCCAGATTCCAGAGGGAGTCTATCGCGAGCTGGTGAAGGGGTCCGACAAGCTTTCAAGGCTGCTGCACCAGTGGAAAGAGAAGCGCCAGATCTCGCTCCAGCTCCAGGACCCACGCCTCATGGCTACATGGAACCGAATTAATCAAACTTACGGCCTTCCGTTTGCAGTTGGAACGAAACGGATTCCTGGTTTCTGGAGCACTGTTAGCGGCAGGCACGGGGTGGACGCTCAAGTCGTAGCAGTCGCCGCCTTCTACGGTTACACTGCAGTATCTGACGACACAGCGATGAAGTCCGTCTGCATGCTAGAAAACGTTACCTGCATCAGTTGGCAGGAGTTCGCCCGCCGAATTGGCGTAGTTCCCAAGCAGCGGCACGAGCAGCTGACGATCGGAGACGAGTAGCAGCCCCGGTGGGATATAATGCTTGGGCGGTGGACGGGGTTAAATCCAAGCGGCTAATAATGGCCACGGGCGCGGCGCTGCTCGCGCTCGCCATGCTCGCTTCGCTCAGCGGCTGCGGCGGAGTGTCTTCGGGGCTGACGGTGGGCGGCGCGGCCAGTATTGCACCCGGCGGAAGCATCGCGCCCACGGAGACGTTGCGCCTTGCATTCCTGCAGGAGCTGGACGTCAGCTCGCTGCCGGGGAACATCAGCGTGACGGCCGCGGGGCTGCCGGTGCCGTTTCACTTTGCGCTGACGGATGCGGGCTTCACTATCGTGATTGCGCCGGTGAACGAGTGGCCAGCGGGCGAGAGCATCACCGTCACGCTCGCGGGCGGGGAAGGCGGTATCCGGTGGGTGGACGGGCGGTTCGCCCGTACGATGAACCTGGGGTATACTGTGAGGCCAGCACTATGAGAGCGCTAATCACCGGCATCACCGGCTTCGCGGGCAGCCACCTGGCGGAGTTTTTGCTCGCCGAGGGCCTAGAGGTCTTCGGCACAAGGCGCGTGCGCTCGCCGCTGGACAACGTAACGGGCATCACCGACCGTGTCACGTTGATTGACTGCGAGCTGACGGACGCGTCCGCGGTGAACGCAATGCTCGCGCAAGCCAAGCCCGATCTCGTGTTCCACCTGGCGGCGCAGAGCTTCGTGCAGGCTAGCTGGACTTACCCCGGCTACACGCTGTTCAACAATGTGGGCGCGCAGCTCAACCTGTTTGAGGGGCTGCGGCAGCACGCGCCGGAGGCGCGGGTGCAAATCGCGGGCAGCAGCGAGGAATACGGCAAGGCCGACGAAAAGGACCTGCCGCTGCGCGAGGACTCGCCGCTGCGGCCGCTTTCGCCCTACGGCGTGAGCAAGGTCGCCCAGGACATGCTGGCCTACCAGTACTTTGAGAGCTACGGGCTGAAGACGGTGCGCACCCGCGCGTTCAACCATTCGGGCCCCCGGCGGGGCGAAGTATTCGCCACCAGCAACTTCGCCAAGCAGATTGCCGAAATTGAGGCGGGCAAGCGCAAGCCGGTGATTATGGTGGGCAATCTGGACGCGAAGCGGGACTTCACGGACGTGCGCGATGTGGTGAAGGCGTACCATCTGGCGTGCACCGAGGGCGAGCCGGGCGAGGTGTACAACATCGCCTCGGGGAAGGCGGTGACCATCCGGGAGGTGCTGGATATCCTGTTGGAACTGGCGCAGCGCGAGGTGAAGGTGCAGGCCGACCCGGCGCGGATGCGGCCGTCGGATGTGCTGGCGCTCTGCGGGGACGCCGGGAAGCTGACGGCGGCCACCGGCTGGAAACCGGCCATTCCACTCAAGCAGACGCTGTCCGACCTGTTGGACTACTGGCGGGAACGATTAAGGGAATAAGCGGGCCGGTTGGGTTGCGCAATTCCCAGAATCCGTTGTATATACCTTGCGTGCACCGCCGGAAGTGGTGTAAGATTGGCCTCCCGGCGCCGTCGCCGGGGATGGGTGGGTTCTCCAGGGGACTTTCCGAATACTCGCTGAAACGGTCTGATGAGGGGTACTGGTACCGCTTCTGGGGAGAGCTTCACCGATAATAATTAGCCGCCACCGGCCTGGCCGGTGGGTATTTCATAACACTTGTTGAAAACTACGACCGCTGGGAAACGATAAGATGGCTGGGACCCAAGCTGCTGAGATTCTGCAACATGTAAGAGATGAGCTCAGACACAGCATACCCAGCCCCAAATACGAGTTGCTGATACTCCCCCTCAAGATAGACGACATCAACGGCAACTGCGTCACGCTGCTGGCGACGGGGGAGAAACATATTGAATGGCTGCGCGACGAGTTCTGGGACAAGCTCGTGGCGGCCTTCTCCACCGCGCTGGGCACGGCGGCCGACCTGAACGTAATCGTGGACGCCAACGCGGGCGAGCGCAAGCCTTCCCCCAGCCTGGCCAAGGTGCTGCCGCGGCAGAATGCAGGGCATCCGCGCCCGGTGCTTAACCCGCGCTTTGTCTTTGAGAACTTCGTCACCGGCCCCAGCAACCAGTTTTGCTGCTCGGCGGCGCGAGCGGTGGCGGAACGCCCCGGCTTCGCTTACAACCCGCTGTTCATCTACTCGGATGTGGGGCTGGGGAAGACGCACCTGCTGCACGCCATCGGCCACCGCACGCTGGAGCTATACCCCAACAACACCGCCATCTACGTCACCAGCGAGAAGTTCACCACCGACTTCATTGAGAAGGTGCGCACCGGCAAGATGAACGAGTTCCACCAGCGCTACCGCCAGTGCGACCTGCTGCTGATTGACGATATCCAGTTTCTCGCCGGCAAGACCGAGACGCAGATGGAGTTTTTCCACACCTTCATGAACCTGGTGGACGCGGGCAAGCAGATCGTCATCAGCAGCGACAGCCCGCCCCAGGAGCTGAAGAGCATGGAGAGCCGCCTGGTCTCGCGGTTCGGCAGCGGGCTTTTGGTGGACATTGACGCGCCGGAGCTGGAGACCCGCGTCGCCATCCTGGAGAAGAAGGCGGAGCTGGAAGGCGCGAGCGTCAGCCACGAAGTGGCGGCGTTCATCGCCGAGAATGTGCCGACGAACGTCCGCGAGCTGGAAGGGGCGCTCATCCGCCTGCTGGCCTTCTGCGATTTCTCCGCCATCAAGCCGAGCATTGAGGTCGCCCGCCGGGTGCTCACCGATTACATAAAGGGGCAGCGCGGGCGCAAGCTGCTGTCGGTGGACCAGATAATTGAGGCCACCTGCGAGGTCTTCCGGGTGAGCCGCAACCTCATAATGGGGCGCGACCGCCGCAAGAAAGTGGCGGAAGCGCGCATGGTCATCATGTACCTCGGCCGCGAGTTCACCAACCTCACGCTGGCGCAGATCGGCGAGGAGGTCGGCGGCCGCGACCACAGCACCGTCAGCCACGGCGTCGCCAAGGTCGCCAAAGCGATGGACGAAGACCCGTACCTGAAGCAGATGGTGCAGCAAGTGATGCGCAAGCTGTCGTAGCGCCATGGGCGTAAGCAGAATCCCGGTAATCCTGCTCACAGTTCTCATCCTCGCAGCGCTTCCCGTGCAGGCGCAGCCACGCGCGGAGGACTCGGCCGCGACTTACGAGACGGCCTTCGTGCACGCGGGTCTGGGCGCGATTGAGCGCTGGGAGCGGGAGGTTTACGGCGACACCAGCCGCCTCGAGCAGGTTGACCTTAACGTGAAGCTGATGTCGCTGCTGGAAGAGCTGACGCGGCTGCATGAAGTCGCCAAGCTGCCGCCGGCGCTGCCGCGCATCAAGCGGCTGCTCAGCCAGTATCAGGTGCCGGAAAGGTATGGCTTTGCCGCGGGCGGAATGCTCGCCGCAGGCATCCAGCGCATGGATCTCAAGAACGAGGCCTTCGCCGGGTACTCCATGTTCCTCGTGCGCATGGAAAACCGCGCGGGCAAGCCGCTGGACGGCGGCGCGGCGGAAGTGGTGCTGCATCTCGCGGACGGTGGCGAGCTGGGCGCGGAGGCCATCAGCGCGGACCACGACCTGTACCCGCAGGTCTCCCGCATCCTGAGCCGCTTTCAAGCGCCCGCGCAAATCGCACCGGCGGCGGAAGCGAGCTTCATTGCCGCCTTCCCCCAGCCGGGGCTTGAACTCGGCGGCCTGGCCTACGTCACGGTCACCTATGGCGACTTTCGCTTTGTGATAAAGTGTTACGAGAACCTGCCCTGAGGGGGGCTATCGTGGATAAACCCAAGCAGGACATCGACGTCGCAGTTGACAACATGCAGGAGGCGCTCAAGGAGCTGTCCGAGCTCGACGCGCAGCCGATGGAAGACGCGTTTATGCCCAGCGTCGGCCAGATCAAGCGCTTGTTCGTCTACGACGAGCTGATGCACCCGTCGGTCATCAGCCGCTACCTCCAGTCGCCGCGCCAGGAGATGATCTGCCGCGCGCCCGGCTTCGCGCTGGTGTTCAACAAGTTCTTTGCGCCGCGCAACAGCGGGCTGGCGAGCATGGTGCGCACGAGAACACCGCTGGACACGGTCTGGGGTGTGACCTTTGACGTCACCGACGAGAAGATGGACGACCTGGACCACTTCAAGGCCGTGCCCAACCGCTACCACCAGCGCGGGCTGCAGGTGGCCGACCGCGGCGGGCGCAAGTACACCGCCAAGACTTACATCGTGTCGGTTCCGGACGAAGTGCCGAGCAAGCCCAGCAAGGATATGCTGGAGCTCATCGTGGAGGGCGCGAAAACGCGCGGGCTGCCGGAGGACTACATCGCGTGGCTGGCGAAATTGGAGACGCTGGAGTAGCAGCGGCCAGCTTCCAGCTACCAGTTTTCAGTAAGAGCAAAACCCCGAGTACGCCGGGCTTTAGCCCGGCTCGCTTCTCTTTCGGGTGACAGGTAGCTGATAGTGCCAAGCGCACGAATCATCGCGCAAAGGTATGGACTTCGCCTCGCGGCAGACTGCCCCTGAACATCGTCAGACCCTTAACCAGACCACGCCTATCGAAGTGCACCGAAACATCCATCCAGTGTTTATCCTCTTTCAGCTCATACTCCCACCAGACCTCATCCCCGAGCATGGGGTTCACACTGGTCGGCCTTGGCAGTAGCCGGGTGAGTTGTGCCTCGTCAGAAACACCGACTACGAGCCAGTCGGTCACCGGGATTCCCGGCTCCAGCGGTACTCCAGCGTCGTCAACCGGGTTGTCGGCATTGTGCGGGCGACCTACGATAACCGATATGAGGTGCCATTGGTTGCTATCGGGTCCTTCGGGCAACACGGCCAGAGTTAGGACCCACTCGCCGCTTCGGTAGGCCAGCAGACGTGAGTAACCCAATGTGCCATTGGGGAGAGTCCTGGACCCCTTCTCGCCGACATAGGTCTGCTTGAAGTCAGTGTCGCCCAAGCGAAGCTGCTTGATGTCCCATGGTTCGCCGATGGCCTTCCACTCCGTATCGTATCCGGTTGGCAAGAGCGCAACGCAGAGCTCCGCCAGGTGTTGCTGCCGCTCAATGTATGGCACCCCCCATACGGCGACTCCGGCGAGGAGCAGCACGAGAACAACGGACAGCCATAGGACCCATTTTCCTCGAAAGCTAGTCATCGTAACCTCCCGACGCCACAGCATGTGTCCCCATCTCTCGGTGCTGGTGCGGACCGCCGACACCCAGTGCTAGGGGTGTCCTCACTGCGGCAGGTTGTCGCGCTCCCCTGGGGCACAGGCGGTCTCCCGTGGAATTAG
>CAZKNJ010000069.1:0-8374 GCA_964554185.1 uncultured Planctomycetales bacterium
AGATTGGCTGGTGTGATGTCGAGTACCTCACCGGTTGCCAAGCCCACCATCTCAAACCTAATGAAGGGCCTGGGATCATGCCGTAGGCCTGGCTCTCGGCGATCAACGCTTGCTCGCCAGGAGGCTTGTTTTTGGCGGTCAGTCGTCCTTGACAATACGGAGTAATCCTCGAGAACCTGCAGCGGAAAAGGCTTAAGCCCCATGTTCGCTGAGAACAAGGGCTCCAGCACATCCCCCTCTGTACTAAATACGTTGACAGCAGTTTCCCCCTGCACATATACAGCTTCGGGCGAGCAGAGCGCTGCTATGGTCCCGCACGAGTAGGAGTCGAGACAGGTGTAAACGTACAATCCCGTTGGGAGATTAACCAGTCTCAGGCTAAAGGAGCCCTTGCGACTTTCGTCACTTCCAGAGCTTACTAGAACGCTCAGACCAATGAGAGAAGCACAAAGCCACACCCAAGAAGCCATACGCAAAACAAGCGCTGCTTTTAGCCTCATTTACAGGTCCTCCCATGCGTAGTCCCAATACCACGCAATCATCAAGTAGTCCTCGATTATCTCCTTAAGTTCATCCAAATCCTCAACAAGCTTTGGACGTTGCCCCTCTTGCATGCAGCCTTGTCGAACCGCCCATGCCTTCTGGCCAGCGGTTGCCGAGTCAGGGCACTGGTCCTTAAACGCTAGACAGAAATTATCGACCATCCCCTCGCTATAGCCCCGCTCCTCAAGCAACTCCAGGTACATTTCAGCTTCTATTTCGAGCTCACACAGGCAGTAAGCACAGAGCAGGTTATAGTCGTTTGCCAGCTGGGCGTTCATGTTCTTCCCCGCGTCTTTATGCTTGTTGAACCAGACGCCAAGGTCGATCCAGTCAGCTGCATCTAACAATGAAGATAATTCGTCACCCAATGTCTCGTCCTCATAGGACGTATAATAAGCAGGATCCCCTACCGCAAGCTGCGGGAAGTCAAACTCCAAGAACTCATCCATAGGCGGCTCGCCTTCGTCCTTCCAGAAAAGAAACGGCGTAGCAGCCAGTGAAAAGTGGGGTGAACCCGAAACGTAGGCCACTTCACCTGATGAATGCTCGTCCAGGTCAATGATGTCCTGCAACATCTCAGCGGCTTCGGTTGCCGCTGGAACAAAGCACCCGAAGAAGCTATCTTGTAGCATAACACAGTTAAGCTCCAATTGCGCCTTGGCTGCTATGTGGTCGTCCCAGTAGTCTTCCGCCTCTTCCAGATCGTCCGATGCAATGTAAAGACCGAGCGCATCAAACATGTCCTGGAAAGTCGCGTAGGCCGCATTCTGGTCGGCGATGAAGTCGTCGTAGAGGTCCTCAAGTCCCGCAGCGGCGGTGTTGTAGGCGTCCACCGCGTCAGTTAGGTCAGTCGCCCTGGCAGGAACCGCCAGCAGCATCGACACACACGCACAATGAATAATAGATTCTTCATCTATATCCCCCTCCTCTCTGTTTGATGCTGACAGTATAGCACTTTCAGCATCAATGTCAAGCGCCGCCCAGCCGCGAAAGGAAGTTCTCACATCACCAACTCCGCAACTCGCACGATGTCGTCGGGGACGGTGCGGGTGGCGCCGAGGGCGTCGCCCAGCGGGATGCTGGTGACCTCCATCCCGCGGATGACCACCATGCGGTCGAACTCGCCGGCCTCGCACAGCTCCACCGCCTTGACCCCGAAGCGCGTCGCCAAAATGCGGTCGAAGGCGCTGGCCGCGCCGCCGCGCTGGAGGTGGCCCAGTATCACTACGCGGGTCTCGAAGCCGCTGCGCTCCTGAATCTCGCGCGCCACCATCTCCCCCACTCCGCCCAGCCGCGCGTGCCCGAACGCGTCGGTCTCATGGGTGAGCGTCAATTATCCTCGATCAAGATCAGCCGACAATATACCAAGTCCAGAATCCCCAAGCGTTCCCCGTCAATCGGAATCAAGACGGAACCCCAACTAATGACGTCCGCAGGAAGCCCCGACCCTTCCTCCGCAAAGGGAGTACGGTCCTCTACAAGCGCGTCCACTTCCTTCTGGCTGCGCTGCGTCCCGTCTGGCCTGCGCTGGAATGTATCCACCCTTTCGAAAGACCGCGCAGGTCGATGTAGAGGCACGATAGTGAACATGTTCTTCTTGCCCACGCTCTCCTTGTAACCCGCGAAATCCTTAGAAAGTGCGAATGAAAGCGGCCATTTCTCTGGCTGTCCTAGTGTTTCGGCCAAGCGCCTTGCTATCGGGGCAAGTGATGGCGCTTTAGAAAGCTGGCCGAGCCTGTAATCGTATGCAATTGCGTTGCCATCTAACGTTACTAAGATTGCAGTAAGCCGACCATCCACAAAGCCTTGGCCAATGCCCAATACTCCCTCGACAGCCCCTACTTCAGTGAGTGAGTCAGTCCCCTGCCAGAGGTGAACGGTTCGAACCTTCTTTTCAGGTATGAGCATCGCTAGGCCGTGCCGATCTGACCAAAGGCAAGGCGGCCCTCCTTTGCAGAGCCAGAGATCTGTTTCTGTCAGGTTGTCAGGTGTTACTCTCAGCTTTTCACCACTTTCAACATCAAGAATGTCATACTGCAAACGCTCGCGAAAATCAGCGACCTTAGGGCTCCAGTCGACTTCTTTCACCAAGATGCGCTTCCCATCCAGCATCAGCTCGGGCAAACCACCGCCGGCCACCTTTCCGCTGGGAGCGGAAAGGGCGAGTAGCGTGTCCAGCGAGTCTTCGCCTACCGAGAGGACCAGAATCTGCTCGTCTGCGCGACTGCCTCCATATGGGCGGACCAACACGCTAAATGTCCCCGCCTCCATCGTAATCTCCCGCGAGACGTAAGTCAGACCTGTAGGCAAAGGAATAGCGTTCAGTACAAGAGCATCTTCCTTGCCAGAAGCCTGCTGACAAGCGCAAGACAGAGGCAGGACCACAGAGATCAGCAACAGTAAAACGGATAGCCTGAGTCGGGCCACTAGCGGCTTGTGCATTACACGTTTGGACATCACTCATCCTCCCAGGCGAAGTCCCAATACCACGCAATCTGCACGTAGTCCTCTATGGCTTGTGCTGGCCCGTTGTCAATATCCTCCTGCTTCTTCTCCCCGAAGTGCGTTCTCACTTCGGTGGCTTTCTGATTGGTCGTCATGTTGTCAACGCAGTAGCCTAACGAAGCGGAACCCCACACATCCGGGTCTCCGTACGTTTCGCAAAACTCGTAAGCCATTTCTTCTGTAACGCCATCGGGCAGCGGAGGAGGTTCAAGTTCCAGTATACACAAACACCAATAGCACAGCATGTCCCACTCGTCTGACCGGGCATCGTTCAGATTCTGGCCTGTGTCCTTGTGCTTCCAGAACCACGGCATTGAGTGAATGTACTCGAGGATGGACAGCCAGAACCCGAGTTCAGCCTCAAGGACCTCATCATCGTAGGAAGTGTGGTAAGCAGGGTCCCCTACCGAAAGCAGCGGGAAGTCAAACTCCAGAAACTCGTCAAAGGGCGGCTCTCCTTCGTCCTTCCAGAATAAGAAGGGCGTCGCTGGCAGCGAGAAATGCGGCGAACCGGAAACGTACGCCACTTCACTTGATGAATGCTCGTCCAGGTCAATGATGTCCAGCAACATCTCAGCGGCTTCGGTTGCCGCTGGAACAAAGCACCCGAAGAAGCTATCTTGTAGCATAACACAGTTAAGCTCCAATTGCGCCTTGGCTGCTATGTGGTCGTCCCAGTAGTCTTCCGCCTCTTCCAGATCGTCCGATGCAATGTAAAGACCGAGCGCATCAAACATGTCCTGGAAAGTCGCGTAGGCCGCATTCTGGTCGGCGATGAAGTCGTCGTAGAGGTCCTCAAGTCCCGCAGCGGCGGTGTTGTAGGCGTCCACCGCGTCAGTTAGGTCAGTCGCCCTGGCAGGAACCGCCAGCAGCATCGACACACACGCACAATGAATAATAGATTCTTCATCTATATCCCCCTCCTCTCTGTTTGATGCTGACAGTATAGCACTTTCAGCATCAATGTCAAGCGCCGCCCAGCCGCGAAAGGAAGTTCTCACATCACCAACTCCGCAACTCGCACGATGTCGTCGGGGACGGTGCGGGTGGCGCCGAGGGCGTCGCCCAGCGGGATGCTGGTGACCTCCATCCCGCGGATGACCACCATGCGGTCGAACTCGCCGGCCTCGCACAGCTCCACCGCCTTGACCCCGAAGCGCGTCGCCAAAATGCGGTCGAAGGCGCTGGCCGCGCCGCCGCGCTGGAGGTGGCCCAGTATCACTACGCGGGTCTCGAAGCCGCTGCGCTCCTGAATCTCGCGCGCCACCATCTCCCCCACTCCGCCCAGCCGCGCGTGCCCGAACGCGTCAACCTCATGGGTGATGGTTATCTTCTGGCCCTCGCGCGGGGTCGCTCCCTCGGCGATGGCGACGATGGAATCGCGCTTGCCCGCGGCGTGCCGCCGCCGGATGATGTCCACCACCTCGTCCAGGTCAAACTTCCTCTCCGGCAGAATCATGGCGTCAGCGCCGCCCGCCAGCCCGCCGTACAGCGCCAGCCAGCCCGCGTCGCGCCCCATTACCTCGCAGACCAGCACGCGGTGGTGCGACTCCGCAGTGGTGTGCAGGCGGTCAATCGCCTCCATCACGATGTTCACCGCCGAGTCGAATCCCAGCGAGTAATCGGTGCCGGGGATGTCGTTGTCTATCGTCTGCGGGATGCCCACCGCGCTGACGCCGTGCTCCGCCAGCCGGTGCGCCACGCCGTTGGTGTCGTCGCCGCCGATGACGATGAGCGCGTCAATGCGCTCGGCCTCAAATGACTTCAGGCACTGCTCCGGCCCGCCGTCAACCTTGAATGGATTAGTGCGCGAGGTGCCGAGCATGGTGCCGCCGACATAAAGCACCTTGGAGACATCATGGTGCGAAAGCTCGCGGGTGCGGCCTTCCAGCACGCCCAGCCAGCCGTCCTCAAACGCCACGATGACGTGCCCGCCGTAGATGCCCCGGCGCACCACCGCGCGAATGGCCGAGTTGCAGCCGGGAGAGTCGCCGCCGCCGGTAATAAGCCCGATTCTCATGCTGATTGCCTCCAGTGTTTAGGCGAAAACGCCATGCAGTGATTATAGGTGAACCACCAGGCGCCCTCAAGCAGTTCATCGGCGCGCTGGCGCTTCAGTCCTTCCTGGTGGCCGTCATGCGCGCGGAGCGGCCAGAGCATAACCGGCCGCTCTCAGGTATAATCCTGTGTGATGCGCGACCTCAAACTGATTGCCGTAATCGCTCTGTTTTCAACACTGCTGCTGGCAGCCGCGTTCACCACGGCGTGCTCACAGCCCACAAAGCAGGATGCGCAGACGATTGACCTGAACAAGCCCGTGCCGGAAGCGCCGCCTACAGCGGGAATGGACATCGCGGGCAAGAATCCCGAGGAGATCTGGATTGTGCGCTGCGGCCAGTGCCACAGCAACGAACGGGGGCTGGACCGCTACAAGGGCGACGAGTGGGAGCCCCTAATCAAGCGCATGATGAAGAAACCGGGCGCCATGCTAAACACCAGCATTGCCCGCGTCATTTTCATCTATCTGTGGGAGCGGACGACCGGCAAGCTGCACCCGGACCGCGAAGAAGTGCTCAACGCGCCCACCAACACCGCGGGAATGGGTGACTCGGTCGGCGGCAGCAGCGAATAAGCGAAGGCCTGCGGACGGTTACTCCTTGAAGTCGTCCACTTCCAGCTTCTTCACATCAAAGTCGGGCCGCAGTTCGCCCTGCTCGTCCATCGAGTAGGTGACTTCCTCCCGGACGCGCAGCTTGCCCTCCAGCACCATCTCGGAAATGGGGTCTTCCACCATCCGGCTGATGGCGCGCTTGATGTTGCGCGCGCCGTAGGAGGCGCTGAAGCCTTCTTCCACGATGCGGTCTGCCACCGAGTCCTTGAAGCGGACCAGATAACCCGAATCCTCCAGCCGGTCGCGCAGGTATCCCAGTTCCAGCCGGGCAATCTCGCGCGCTTCGGCGCGCCCCAGCGGGTTGAAGTGCACAATCTCGTCCAGCCGGTTCAGGAATTCCGGCTTGAAGAACTTGCGGATGTACTCGTCGGCGCGGCGGCTGTAGCCCTCGTGGCGGCGCGTGATCTCCTCGTCTGATTCATCCGTGGCATGCTTGAACCCAATCTCACCGCCGCCCTCAAAGAACCTGCCGCCCAGATTGGTGGTGAAGATGATTATGGTGTTGTGGAAGTAAACCTTGCGTCCCTGCCCGTCGGTGAGCACGCCCTCGTCCAGCAATTGCAGCAGCGTGTGGAACACGTCCGGGTGCGCCTTCTCCATCTCGTCAAAGAGCACGAGCGAATACGGGTGCTTCTTCACCATCTCGGTAAGCTGGCCGCCCTCGTCGTAGCCCACGTAGCCCGGCGGCGAGCCCAGCAGGCGGCTCACGGTGAACTTCTCGGAGTACTCCGAGAGGTCGATCTTGATAAAGGCGTCCGGATGCGAGAAGACCTCGCGCGCAATCACCCGCGCCAGCTCCGTCTTGCCCACGCCCGTGGGGCCCAGGAAGATGAAGCTGCCGATGGGGCGGTTGCTCTGGCGCACGCCGCTGAACGAGCGCTTGAGCGCTTTGACCACCGTCTGGATGGCCTCGTCCTGGCCGACGATGCTCTCCTTCAGCTTGTCGTCCAGCCGCAGGATGCGCTCCTGATCGTTCATGGTGATATTCTTGCTGGGGATGCCGGTCCACATCTCCACGACCTTGGCGATGTGCGCCTCGCCCACCACATTGCTTTCAATCGGCACGCCCATGTCCATATCCAGCAAGCCCCGCGCGTGACTCAGCTTCGCAGGATCGAGTTCTTCGGTCAGCGCAGGCGACGGGCGTCCCTCATCCGACAGCAGGTGCATCGTCTCATCGTCCGCCACACCGCTGCGCCTGGCGGCGGCAGTGGCGCGGCCGCGTTGGGCGTCCAGCTCCAGGTTCACCCAGGCCGCCGCCTCATCCATCACGTCAATCGCCTTGTCCGGCAGCTTGCGGTCGGGGATGAACCGCTGCGAGAGGTAAATTGACTGCCGCAGCGCCTCGTCGGTTATCTCCACGTGGTGGTGCTTTTCGTATTCCTTGCGCAGGCCGCGCAGAATCTCCCAGGTCTCCTCGTCGTTGGGCTCCTCCACCATCACCGGCTGGAATCGCCGCGACAGCGCGCCGTCCTTCTCGAAGTACTTGCGGTACTCCTTGAACGTGGTGGAGCCGATGCAGCGCAGCTCGCCGCGCGCCAGCGCCGGCTTGAGGATGTTGGAGGCGTCCAGGCTGCCTTCGGCGCTGCCCGCGCCCAGTATCGTGTGCAGCTCGTCAATGAAGATGATTATCTTGCCGTTAGACTCCTGCACCTCTTTGATGAGCCCCTTCAGGCGCTCCTCAAACTCGCCGCGGAACTTGGTGCCGGCGACCAGCGCCGCCATGTCCACCGCCAGCAACTGGCGGTCCTGCAGCGCCGGCGGCACCTTCCCGCCGACAATCCGCTGCGCCAGCCCTTCCACGATCGCGGTTTTGCCCACGCCGGGTTCGCCCACCAGTATCGGGTTGTTCTTGGTGCGCTTGGAGAGGATGTGCATCACGCGGCTGATCTCGCGTTCGCGGCCGATAACCGGGTCCAGCTTGCCGTCACGGGCGAGGCCGGTGAGATCGCGGGAGAACTTGGTGGCGATGCTCGTTGCGCGTTCCCGGCGGTCGGTGCGAAGAGCGCCGGCCCCGCGCAGGTAGGCCATAAAGGTGTCGCGGATCAGGTCCTCCGAGAGGTTGTTCTCCTCCAGCAGCCCGCGCATGAAGGCCGACTGGTCGCCCGCCAGCGCGATGAGCACGTGGGTCGTCCCGATTTCGCGGTGGCGCATCTGCTTGACCTCGTGGTGCGCCCGCTCCAGCAGCTCCACCGTCCGCCGGGAGAAGTCCGGCTTGCCCTTAAAGCTGCCCTGGTGCTCGTAGAGGTAGTTCTCCAGCGAATACGCCAGCTTGGGGCGGTTCACCTGGAGCTGGTTGAGAATCTGCAGGGCGCTGCACTGCTGCAGCGACAGCATGGCGTAAAGCACGTGCTCCGGCTCAATGTACTGGTTCTTGAACTCGGCGCAGACCTCCGTGCTCTTGGAGATGAGCTTCCTCGCCGAAAACGAAAAGAAATCAAGTATGTTCATAGACTACCCGCGGCGTCCGACGCCGCTCACTTAACAGTATACCGGGGAAATCCCATTTGTCACTTCAACTAGCATTCTCTTCCACATACTTAACCTCCAGACGACTGGAGCAACTAGCACGCGTGGCGCCCTCTCACCGGCTGCAGAGGCCGCCGAGGTCCCTGACTTCAGATCAAGGCTCAACGGATTGCTGCGCTTGCCGCA
>CAZKNJ010000070.1:0-8073 GCA_964554185.1 uncultured Planctomycetales bacterium
ACCAGAAGCGATGTCCAATTGGCAGTGGTGTCTTGCGCAACGTCCACGGGCAGCTCCCATTCAATACCGATGCTGTCCTTCGCCCGATAGTAGTTTGGGGAGCCGGCGCAGCCAATCGCCGGACGGCTATCAAACACCGCCAGCGAACAGGACCTCCCAACGCTAAGCGGCGGGACGGTGTTGGCCACTATGATGCTGGGCGTGTTCCAATCAAGGCCGTCGCTATCCCCGGCCCGACGG
Organism: uncultured Planctomycetales bacterium; assembly: GCA_964554185.1. Lineage (GTDB taxonomy): Bacteria > 4484-113 > 4484-113 > 4484-113 > 4484-113 > CAZKNJ01. The sequence goes on from CAZKNJ010000070.1 coordinate 241, forward strand.
AAGCGCAACGCCTCGCCCTGATTGACCGTGGCAACTCGGTAGCATACAGCTGGGCGGCCACCGACCACTGCCAAGCTGCTCTCCGGATACTCAGCCCCCGATGAGCCCTGCCACATCGCTGTACGAACATGCCAGTCCGTTTTCCGCGCCTGAAAGTTCACCGTGTGCATTTCCTCGGTAATTGAGACAATACGCTGACGCGGGTAGAACACCCATCCGGAGGTCGTGGGCTTGACGGTATGGCTGCCAATGGGTACATCAGGTATCTCGTAGTAGCCCTCAGAGTCGGTGACGCCCGGCTCGAAGTACTCATACTCGTCCAAAAGCTCTACCAACATATCCGGAATGCCCACCGTTTCATTCTCGTCGTAAACCACGCGCCCGTCTAGCGTGACCAGAGGGTAATCCAGCACATTTAAACGAAAAGAGAATTCGTCATAATCCCCTAAGATGTTAGAGACGTAGAGCTCGCCGTAGTATTGGCCAGGGGCACCTAATTGCACCGTAGGGCTGGAAGAGGATGAGTAATCAGGTTCGGCTCCACCGCCAAAATCCCATTCGTAGGAGAGCGGCTCGGTCCCCTCCACGGTTGCTGTGAAGTTCACGTACTCTCCGGCATATCCAAAGGTGGGCTCTACGTTGCAGATAAAGGGAAAGGGAATGTCCTCGGTGAGTATCAAGGTGAATTCGTACACATCCTCACCGAGCGAGTTGGTTACCGTTAGCGACGCATCATATTCGCCAACGTCCAGGAGGAACACCAGTGGAGATTCATGTGTGGACTCGTTGGGGTTAGCGCCTCCACCGAAATCCCAGGAGTAGGTCAGCGGGGGGCTGCCTATTACGTAAGCGATGAACTGAACTGTCTGGTACTTACGAGCGATAGTTGGCATCACAAACTGAATCTGCGGCATTGATGCAGTAACCTGCAGCTCAAACTCAAAGGTGTCTTCGCCGAGCGGATTGCTCACCGTCACTGAAGCGTTGTGGACACCGGCATTCGCCAGTGTGACCACAGCCTTGACTTCGTTGGAGGTGTTGGGTTCGGCGCCGCCGCCGAAATCCCAGGAGTATTCGATAGCAGTGCCACCGGTGACAGATGCCCTGAAAGCGCGGCACTCGCCCTCCAGGCCGGAGGTAGGCGAGACGCTCTCAACCGTGGGCGCGCCTCCGGGCAGCGCGACCGGGTCCGAAGGAATGCCGGTGGCGCCCCAGCTGTCCTGCGGCACCACCCGGTAGTAGAACTGCGTCACGTCTTCCAGCGAAACAGCGAATTCCAGTCGGCCGTCGCCAGCAGCATTGTACAGAGATGCGTCCTCCACGAAGTCGAACGGGCCGGAAGCACTCTTTCTTCCCTCAATCCTGTAGCTGGCGGAGTTAACACCGAAGTTGACTGCAATCGGCGTGACGTCCGCAATGTCCACCACGCCGTTGCCGGAGCCATCAATCACCGCCTGTATGCAGTCGGGCGCCGTCTCCTGGTCATAGGTTTCGCCGAAGTGCACTGCGAGTGGCGTGATGTCGCTGATGCCTACCGTGCCGTTCTGATCGTAATCGCCCAAATTGCGGTAGTGCCAGTTGAGGGTGAAATCCCGGCTGCCGCTCGGCGTTAGGCCAAGGTCAACGACCTTGTTGGCTTCGCCGTTCGGCGGCGAGCAGGTGAGCTTGCCTGCGTGATAGCCGTTAAGCTGGCGAGTGAACTCCTGTTTGAGTTCCTCAAACAGCGATGGCTCCACCCCGTCCGGTGGCGAGAGAGCGTCGAGTTGCGCCAAAGCGTCCTGAACGGTTCCGGAAGCCGGCGCGACGCGCAAGTCAACTGGTGCAGGCTGCTTATGCCCGCCACAAGCGAACAGCAGAATGATGGCGATTATGCTCGCAACTGCGACTGAATAGCCCTTTCTCATGGGCCCCTCCGGTTCCCCTGAAATGATCTATTAGTATTATACCGCCGATGGCAGCGCGCGGCAACATAATCTCCAGATTATTCCAGGTGGAGTTGAACAGCAAATACCCTCTGTTGCGTCTTACCAGTATGGGGCGGTTGGTAATATGGATTATCGTCGTATGCTACTTAGGTGTCGTCCTTCTGGCAGCTGGGGCATACGCGCTGTCGCTGCAACCAGACGATAGCTTGCGCTTGCGTAGCTGGGCGGCGGACGCTGCGCGCCGCGAGCGGGAGGGGACGCTGACCGTGCTGCCCGAGCCAGCGCCGCCGAAGAAGGCGCTCAAGCCCTACCCCAGCCAGTGGAAGCGGGTCAAGTATGTGATGAAGGACGGCTACGTCACGATAGAAGCTGCACGCGGGGGGCGGGTGGTCGGCCGTTACGCACCCAAATCCGCGGAGTACTGGCGGACTGGAGGTAAAAGCGAACCGCCATTCTCGGACGAGGACACCCTCGTCATTGAATTCCACCCGTGGCGGTGGTGGCACTAGCAGCGGCCAGCGGCGAGTTGCCAGAAAGATCCCCGGAACGGACGCGCGACCTCTAGGTCGCGCGATTCAGTGATGTGGCGACCTGGAGGTCGCCACTCCTTTCTGTTTCGATCACAAGGTAGAATGAAGGGCGCAGCCGGCGGGTAATGAACGCAACGATGGACGCGGAAGCGGTACAACCGGAAAAGCACCTGCTCATCTACGGGCTCTCGCGCGAGGGCAACGGCTTCGCCTACAGCGTGCTGGAGCGCATCCGCACGTTCCAGCCGGATATGCACCTGACGGCGGTGCACCCCGAAGTGGGCGAGCTGCCCGCGGCGGGCCTTACGGTCATCGCCAGCGCGCGGGACGCGGTGCCGCCGGCCACGCGGGCGATGCTGGTGCTGAACGCGGAGGACACGCGGGAGGCGCTGAACGACGTGGCGGCGGCGGGGATCAAGCACGTGTGGCTGGTGATGTACGCCGACACGCGGGAGAACCTGCGGTTCGCCCGGGAGCAGGGGATGCAGGTGGTGAGCGGCTGCCCGGTGATGAACACTCCGCGCGACCCGGACGCGCCGAACGTGCGCCCGGACATTGCGCGGTACTATGGGAGGGAGTAGCGGGATGAAACGAATCATTACATTGTGCATAGCGCTGGTGGCGCTAGCGGTGATGCTCGCATCCTGCGTGCAGCCGGCAGAGCAGGCTGCCGAGAAGCCGGCGCCGGTGAAGGCGCAGCCGGCGGAGCCAGTTTCCACGGAGACGGCCCCGGCGGACGCGCAAGCGGCGATGGAGAACATCAAGGCCGGCTACAACGAGATGGACGCCGACAAGCTGACGGCGGACTTCGGCGCCATCATGTTCACCCAGGGCTTTACCAAGGAGGCCTACGCCGAGGTGATGGACAACCTGCACCAGAAGCTGGGATTGTGGGAGAGCGAGGAGTTCGTGAGCGAGGACAGCGGCGCCTACACCTGGCGCGGGAAGTTTGAGAAGGGGAGCGCGCAGGTCGTCATCGTGCTGACCACTGAGGGGAAGGTAACGGGGCTGTGGTTTAAGTAGCGGCTACATATCGCCGCGGATGCAGCCGCCGCGGATGGTCGTATCGCGCACGCTGCCCGGAAGCTGAAGTCCCTCCGGCTCCTCCGGCGGCGGGCGCAGGCGGTTGATGAGCGCCTGGTAGCCGTGAATCCTCCAGCTATCACCTGATTCGGTCGCAGCCAGCAGCATCAGCTCTGCGTGCTTCAGCGCGCCGTCCACGTCGTCCTTTCCCAGCAGCTCCTCAACGGTGAAGTCGTGGAACTCGGGGATAGCTTCGGGATGCTCCGCTTTCAGGCGCGCGACCTCTTCGCCGAGCGTGGGGAAGATGGGCTCGTTGCCGCCCGCGTCGCCTTCATCGCCGATGAGAAACGTCGTCAACTCGGCGCAGACCTCCGGATCGGTGGGTTTGGGCTTGCGGGCCTGGATGACCAGCGGCCAGACGATGATGGCGCCGGCAATCGCCCCGGCAAAGTGGGCGTAGATTCCCAGGTTGGAGAACACGCTCATTCCCAGCAGGGCGGTAGCGAAGAACGCCTGGAGCAGTATCCAGGAGCCAATGAACCACACCGCGCTGATGTTGCGCAGGTGCGGCAAGTAACTACCGGCCGCCAGGCCGTAACCCGAAAAGCCAAACCACACCAGTGAGGTGATCTTGGCGCGCGGGTAGAAGATGAGATAGGCCACCATCACGCCCGCAATCGCGCCGCTGGCGCCGAGGCCCGGCTGGTCGCTCTGCCATCCCGCGAGCACGGTGAAGCCGCTGGCGGCCAGCCCGCAGGCGAGATAGAACACCAGGAACCTGAACCGCCCGAGCAGCCATTCAATGTTGTCGCCGAAGAGCCACAGCGCGATCATGTTGCCCGCGATATGCGCGCCGCCGGCGTGCATGAACATCGCGGTGAGCATGGTCCAGCTAGAGGAGATGCCGGTCCCGGGCACGTTCTCGCCATTGAGGATACGGGTCGGCACCTCGCCCCACTGAGCAATGGACGCCGCAAAGCCCTGGGGGTGCAGCCATTGCAGGGCGAAAACCACGATGCAGGTGAAGATGAGCCCCAGCGTGACGTAGGGCGTGTCGTAACTGGTCGCGTTGTCTCTTAGCGGGATTACTATCATCTCGCCCGCCGGCCTCCTCCGCCGCCGCAGCGCGATTATATCAGGTTCGGGCAGACATATTCACCCGGTTGAATGCGAAAACAACCCAGCGGCATTGCGGGTATAATGCCAGGTTTCCATGGCGATGAAACGGCAGACGGAAGACCTCGGCACGCAGCCGCTCGGGTGGCTGCTCATCCGGCTCAGCATCCCGGGAATGATCTCGTTTCTGGTGATGACGCTCTACAACGTGGTGGACACGTTCTGGGTGTCCCGCCTGGGCGCGGAAGCCATCGCCGCGCTGACCGTGGTGTTCCCCTTCCAGATGATCAATGTGGCGCTGGGCGCGGGCAGCGGCATCGGCGTATCCTCGCTCGCCTCGCGGCTGTTCGGCCGGCGGGACGAGGACGGGCCGCACGTGGTCGCGGGGCAGGTGTACTTCCTGGCGGTGGCGCTGGGGCTTATCACGCTGCTCGCGGGCACGCTGGCGACCAACCCCATCCTCGTGGCCTTCGGCGCGCGCCCGGAGTTCATCGGGCTGTCGCACGTGTACCTCTTCATCATCGCTTTCGGCACGCCGTTCCTCTACTTCCAGATGATGGGCAACAACCTGCTGCGCGGCAGCGGCGACACCCTCACGCCGATGTTCATCATCGTAAGCGCGGCGGTGCTCAACGCGGTGATGGACCCGTTCCTCATCTTCGGCTGGTGGATCTTCCCGAAGCTTGGCATCGGCGGCGCCGCGCTGGCAACCGCCATCTCGCAGTTCGCGGGCGCCATAGCTTATTTGTTCTACCTGCCGCAACGGCATTCGGCCTACTCCATCCGGTTGCGTAACATGCTTCCGCGCTTCGACATCATCCGCAACATCTACCGCGTGGGCGGTCCCTCGGTGCTGATGATGCTCATCGGCAGCTTCGTCATCGTCGCGTTCAACTGGTTTTTGGGCTCCTTCGGCCACCTGGCCATCGCCGCCTACGGCCTGCTCTTCCGCATCGTGCAGCTTTTCCTCATGCCGGTCATCGGCATGTCCCAGGGGCTGATGCCGATTGTGGGCTACAACTACGGCGCCCGCAACTTCCGGCGGATGTGGCGCGCGGTGCGCACGGCGACCTACTACTCCACCGTGGTCACGTGCAGTGCGGAAATAATGCTGATGCTGCTGGCGCCGCTGCTGGTGGGAGTGTTCACCACCGACCCGCAGCTGCTGGCGATGACGACCACCGCCATCCGCATCTTCTCCATCGCGCTCGTGCTGGTGGGGGCGCAGATGATGTGGATTACCACGATGCAGGGGATGGGGCACGGCAGCGAGGCCATGGTGCTGTCCATGCTGCGCCAGCTCGGCTTCCTGGTGCCGCTGATGGCGTTGTTCTCGCACCACTTCGGGCTGAACGGCATCTGGGCGTCGGTGCCCGCGGCGGACACGCTGGCGTTCCTCGCCACGCTGTGGTGGATTCTGTGGCTGCGGCGGCGCACCCGCGCGGCGCAGGCGCAGACGCAGACCGTGTAAGATACTCCGCGGAGGCTTTCTGTGAATGATCAACCCAAAGGGGCTGCAGGCATTGCGCCGGCGGAGGCGCTGGCGGTAGCCGGGCTGGTGGACTATGCGCCGGGCGCGGTGGTCAGCCGCACTGTAGCCAAGAACGACGCCGGGACGCTCACGCTGTTCGCGTTTGACGCAGGCGAGGGCCTGAGCGAGCATTCCGCGCCGTTTGACGCGTATGTGCTGGTGTTGGACGGCGCCGCGGAGGTGATTGTGGGCGGCAAGGCCGTGCGTGCGGCGGCGGGCGAAATCGTGCTGATGCCCAAGGACGTGCCGCACGCCCTGCGCGCGCCGGAGCGCTTCAAAATGATGCTCGTCATGCTGCGGGGCGCTTAGCCGCGAGCGTGTATGCCTTGACTTGCCATGCGCCGTTCGGCGTGGTATGCTTAAGCATGGAGGCGATGCTCCGATGAGCGAAAAACACCGGCGCAGGTTCGGCGAAATCGCCGTGGCCGAGCGCTACTGCGCCCAAGAGGACGTTGAGGCGGCGCTGGAGCGGCAGGAAGGCACCAGCCGCTACATCGGCGCGATTATGGTTGAGATGGGCGTGCTGAAAGTGTGGCAGCTGGAGAAAGTCGTGGCCCTGCAAAAGGCCGAGGACAACGCCAAGGACTAGCCGGCAGAAGCAAGCTTCCAGCCTCACGAGGGTTTCATTCCGCGAGGCCCCAAGTGCTAGAATGAGCGTCCCGCGGGCGTGCGCCGCGCGGCATTCCATCCCGGGAGGACTGATCATGGAGTTTCTCAAGCAGCTTACCGAGACGCTGGGCGTGTCCGGCCGCGAAGAGCGCGTGCGCGAGCTCATCCGCAACCATACCAAAGGCTGGTGGGACCGCCTGGAAGAGGACAACATCGGCAACATCATCGGCTATGTCAAGGCCGCGAAGCCCCGGCGCGGGCAGAAGGAAAAGTCGGTGATTATTTCCTGCCATATCGACCAGATCGGCTTCTACGTCCGCTCCATTGATAAGGACGGTTTCCTGCGCATCAACCCCGCCGGGGGCTTTGACACGCGCAACCTCTTCGCCCGCCGCGTTATGGTGCAGGCGGCCAAAGGCGACCTGCCGGGCATCCTCAACCCCGCGACCAAGCCCGTCCACCTGGCCACGCCGGAGGAGCGCAAGAAGATACCCACGATTGACGAGTTCACGGTGGACCTGGGCCTGCCGGTGGCGAAAGTGAAGAAGCTGGTGAAGCCCGGCGACCCGGTGGTGCTGGAGCAGACCACCAAGAAGGTGGGCGACCTCGTCTGCGGCCAGGCGATGGACAACCGCATCAGCCCGTGGGTGGCGCTGAGCGCCATCAAGCAGGCCAAGGGCAAGAACATCTACGACATCCACTTCGTCGGCAGCGCGCAGGAGGAAGTTGGCCTGCGCGGCGCGCACGTGGCGGCGCAGAACGTGAAGGCCGACGTCGGCATCGCCATTGACGTGACGCTGGCGGTGGACACGCCGCGCGTGTTTGAGGAGGAGATGGTGAGCCGCCTGGGCCACGGCGTGGGCCTCAAGGTAATGGACTCGTCGGTCATCAGCACGCGCTCGCTGTTTGAGGAGTTCGTGGCGCTGGCCGAGCGCGAGAAGATCAAGTACCAGTACGAAGTGCTGCCGATGGGCGGCACCGACACTGCGGCGCTGCAGCGCTTCGGCCCCGGCCGCCGCGTCATCTGCCTCTCCGTCCCCACGCGCTACGTGCACACGGTGGTGGAGGCGGTGCACATGGACGACCTCAAGGCCGCGGC
>CAZKNJ010000071.1:0-7718 GCA_964554185.1 uncultured Planctomycetales bacterium
GACGGGCATAGCATGCTATGCCCCCACGGGTAGCACAGCCCCTACCTATACAAATCTATCAGCAGGCCCTTGATGTCGTCCACTATCCGCGCAACCTTGATGATGCTGCCCTGGGCGGAGATGACTTCCTCGGTGAGTTCGGCCAGGCTGATGTCCACCCGCGTGATGGTGGCGAAGATCTTGCGGGAGAAGATGCCCTGGCTTTCCGCCCGCACTTTGAGCGCGTCCTGCATGGCCAGTTCCAGGAAACGGCGCACCGCGGACTTGTATTCGTCCAGCGTGCCGCGCCCCGGGCTGTTGACCAGCTCAACGCCGCGCTCGGACAGCCGCTCCAGGGCTTCGCGCAAATGCGGCGGGAGTTCAACGGATGCGCCGTCGCCACCGGTAGATGCTTGCTTGGGCGAGGCCGCGGGCGCGGCTTCTTCCGTGCGGCGGGCGGCATCCTTGCCCGCCACGCGTTTGCCGCCGGCGCGGCTGCGGCTGCGGGATTCCACTTTCATCTGGCAGCGCCCATTATACGGCTTGCATCTTCCGCCACCGGCTCCCCGCCCAGCGCAATGTCCAGCAGGCGGGGAATGCGGTGCTCCCACAGGTGCTGGGCCATCACACACTCGCGCCCGGCGTCCGCGACCGCCCGGGGCGACGGGCCGTCCAGCAGGCGGCGGACAGCGGCGGCAATCTTCTGCGCCTGCGCCTCCGCAGCGTTCGCCAGCGCGGAAAACTCCTGCGCGATCGCGCCGAGCGGAAGCACGGCGCCTTCCCGCATGCGCTGATTCAGCGCGGCGTAGGCTACGGCAAGCTTGTTGTTATCCGGGTCAACCGGCGCGTAGCCGATGTACTCGGCGCCCTCCGCCAGGCAGGCGTCCAGCAAGCCGCTGCGCGGCGCCACCGCCGGATTGCCGCCCGCCAGCGCGTCAAACACGCGGACGCTGATGCGCTCCAGCCCGGGCTCCACCGGCACGTCCAGCACGCAACGCGCGGCGGCGTATACGCCGTTCACCGCGCTGAAGTAGTCCACCGGCTCGTGCCAGCAGGCTTCCAGCCCGCCGAAGAGCTTGAACCGCCAGTCGCCGTAGACCTTGAGCGGCAGCGTCTCGGCGAGATGAGCCAGGACCGTTGCGCGCCAGATAGTGAAGGAGCCCACGAACACTGCGTCCGCCGTTGCTTCCGGCCGGTCGTCCAGCGGGTGAAACAGGCGCGGGTTGGTGCCCGGCGGCAAGTAGAAGCTGCGCGGCTCCGCCGTGTCCGCCGGAAGGAGGTCCGGCGAATTAGCCACCAACGAAGTGCACGACCAGTTCGCCCGGGCGGCGGCTGCGCCGCGCATAAACGGCACCAGCTTTTCCACCCCGCGGGTGAAGAACGCGAGCTGGGGAACGCCGAGGTCGGCGAGGAAGTTGCGCACCGCGCCGGTGGGGGTTTCCTCCAGAAACTGGTTGCCGCCGTAGGACAGCGCAACCTCGGCCGGAGTGTTTTTCAGGTCCTGTCCCAGCAGCGCGAGAAAGAGCTCGTAGTTGCCGCCGGTGGCGCCGATGGTCTTCTGGGCGAGGGCGGCGACATGCGGCATGTCAAGCGTCACCAGCGTGGCGCCGAGATGCTGGAAGGTCTCCGCCAGCGGCACCAGGAAGGTCGTGCCCAGCAGCCCGTGGGGCTTGACCATCAATACGGAGAGGCTGTCGTAGCTGCGCTCCGCTATTCCTCCACCTCCGCGCCATCGCCGCCATCGGGCGCGGGCCGCCCGGTTTCAACCGTAGAGGCCTGGGAGAACGGGGCGAGCAGCGCTTCGGTGCCGTCGGACAGCTCCAGGCTGGACAGCCCGGCCTCGCGCATCTGCCGCCGTTCCTCCGCCAGCGACCGCAGCTCATTCGCCAGCTCGCGGTGCTCGCTTGAGTCAATCGCTTCAAACACCGCGCCGTCTATGTCCGCGCCGTCAAAGCGCGCGAGGTCAATGCGCACCTTGGAGACGGATGCGTTGCGCAGCTTCGCGCCGCTGAAGTCGGTGTGGTCCAGCACGCAGGAGTGCAGGTGCGCGCCCGTCAGGTCGGCGCCGATGAAGTTGGAGCGCTGCAGCCGGCTGTAGCTCAGGTCAACGCCCGTGAGCACCGCGCCGGTCAGCAGAGCGTCGGAGAGGTTCGCCAATTTGAAGCACGCCTCGGGCAGGTTCGCCCCGCTGAGATCGGCGCCGCTCAAATCGGTGTTCAGCAGCTGCGCCGCCCGGCCGCTGATGCCGCGCAGCTTGGCGCCGCGCAGAATGCCGGCGGACAGGTCCGCGCTATCAGCGGCGGCCCGCGAAAGGTCCAGCTTGCCGAAGTTCACCTTCATCAGATTGGCGGACTTGATATTCGCGCCGGCAAGGTTGATGCCCGCGCCCTTGGCCTCGGAGAGGGTGGAAAGCTCCAGGTTCGCCCCTGACAGGTCAACGTTACGCAGCATCGCCGAGCGCAGCAGCGTGTCGCTCACATCCGCGCCGGAGAGGTTGAGGCTCTCCAGGTGGGCGCGGCGCAGGTCGCAGTTGGAGAAGTCCCAGCCGGAGAGGTTCAGGTTCGCCAGCCGGATACCGATGAGCTTGAGCCGCCCCTGCCCCTCCGCGGCGAACTCGGCGCGCTTCTCGCGCCACTGCTCCGCGTCACCGGCGGCGGCCAGTTCCTGCCAGTCAGCCAGGCTCATATCAACAGCTTTGATTAGTAGACGCGCTTTCACGTTTCCACTCCTTTGGCGTGTGCGTGTAGCACCGCTTAATTTATCGGCTGTTGCAGGTGACGGCTTGAAGTGAGGAGCGCGAGAGGCTGGACAGCGGAATGCTATAATCCCAGGGGAGGTGACGAGAGAAGTTGTCTCCATCCTTCGGGATGCTCATCTCAATCGGCTTAGTCGTACTCTTCATTGCGGCGTTCGGCGTGCTGTACAACTCCGTACGGGCGCTGGCGCGGAAGGAAGGCGTCTACGACGAGGAGTCCCGGCTGTCCAATACGCTGAGCGGCTGGGCGGGAATTATCCTCAGCCTGCTGTACATCATCTGGTTTGCGCGCGGCTGCCTGAGGTTCTGAGGCCGGCGGGAGAAAGCAGTTGCGCCGGTGCGCCTGGCTCAATCCGCCAACTGCCAGGTGACGAGCTTCCAGTTGGTCCCGGCGAACTCCCAGACCATGTAGTCGGTGAAAACACCCAGTTCCGGCGAAGCGTAGCTCACCGGCGCACCGTCCGCCAGATAGGTCGCCGACAGCGCGAAGGACACCTTCACCTCCGCCACTTCGCCGTCAATCTCCACCGAGTTCACCGTGAGCACGAGGCTGATGTTCTCGTTCTGAGCAAAAACCTGGTTGAGGAAACCCGAAAGAGAAGTGTCAAACACGGGCGGGTCGGACAGCGTGCCAGTAGTCTGGAAGCGCAAGGCGAAGGCCTCCTTCAGCGTGAGCAGGCCGGACTCAATCGCCTGCACGGTGGCGATATCCTCGACGCTGATGGCGTTCGCCAGCGAAGCAATGCGAGTGCGCAGCAGCTCTTCCTCTGTAGGCGGAGGGGGCGGTTCCTCGACGTCCTTCTGTCGCCAGGAAGTCAGCAGCCACTCGCCATCATCAAACACCCAGACCATAGTGTCTGTAACCGCACCGCTGGCGGGAGAGATGTAGTAAGCGGGCGGGTCCGAGAGCAGATAGGTGGCTGACAGCATGAAATCCACCTGAACCATCGCGACTTCGCCGGTAATCTGCACGGAATCCACGGTCAGTGTGAGGTTGATGTTCTCGTTTTGAGTGAATACTCCGCTCAGGAAGGTGGACAACGAATCGCTGAACACCGGCGGGTCGGACAGCGTGCCAGTGGTGCGGAAGCGCAGGGCGATGGAATCGTCCAGCGTGAGCAAGCCTGATTCAAGGCTCTGCACCGCTGAAGCGTCTTCATCATTGACCGCAGCCACCAGCTCGGCGATGCGCGAGCGCAGCAGCGCTTCGGTGGGCCCTGGCTGCTCGGTCACTTTCTCCCGCCAGGTGCTGATGCGCCACTCGCCGCTGATGCGGTCAAAGGTCATCTCGTCGGTGCCGCTCGCAGAATAGGGCTCGGGCGGAATAGTGCCGGTGTACACCGCCGAAAGCGAGAAGGTGGCATTGACGAAGGCGCGGCTGCCCAGCACGATGACCGATTGCACACCGAAGGACGCAACGATCTGCTCGTTTTCCACGAACACGGTGCTGAAGAAGTCGGAGAAGTCCGCCGGCGGGTTGGGATTATCGCCGAGGGTCTGCATGGTCTTGAACCGGAGCTGCACCGCGCGGTCAAGGTACATCCCCGGCGCGGCGACCGCGGCGGCGGCAACCAGGTCCTTGTCCGCCAGCGCTTCGGTCAGCGCAGTCAGCTGGTCCAGCACCGCCTGCTCCTCTGCTCCTTCGGCGGGGATGGCGTCCGGGTCAACCTGCCAGGAAGTAAGCTTCCAGCGGCCGTCGTCCACCGCGAAGATCATCACGTCGGAGGATTCCGCCTGGTAGGTCGTGGGCGGCACGTCTAGAATGTACACCGCTGAAAGCGCGAACTGCACCTGCGCGGTGGCCACATTGCCGGACACGGCGACGTTCGTGGGCGTGAGGCTGAAGGAGATGTTCTCGTTTTGCGCGAAGAAGTCGTTGAAGAACGCAGCTTCGTCGTTAGTGGCGGAAGGGTTGTCGCTGGTGGTGGTGGTGGTGTAAAAGCGCAGCGCCAGGTTGCCGTCCAGCGTGTATAGCGGCGAAACCGCGTCGCGCAGCGCGTTCAGGTCTTCGCGGCCAACCGCGTTGGAGATCACGGCAATCGCCTGCTCCACCGCCTGCGCCTTCGCCGCGTCTTCCCCGCCCACACCGGGGGCGAAGGGCGACTTGCTGCCGGACATGCAGGAGGCGGGCAGGAGGAGAACCAGGCCAATCAACACCAGCATCACGCTTGGGCGGCTCATGGCGCCGATTCTAGCACAGCTAACGCGCGCGCAGTTCGGCCGCGGCATCGGCGATGTCCTGCGCGGAGAGGTAAGCTCTGGTCTCGTCGGGGGTCACTTCAATGATGCCGAAGACCTCGTCGTCGCGGAGGTTGGCCAGCAGCTCGGGCGCTGGAGGAAAGCCCGCGCGCTCGTAGTGGTCAAAGGCCGCGGAGTCGATGAAGAGCGCTACGAAGCTGCGGCTCGGGGGCAGGCTGAGCTTGAGGTTGGTCTTGAGGAACGACGGAGTGATGTCCGCCTGCTTGAACGGCAGCGGCCCGTCCGCCCGCAGCGCGAACGCCGCATCAAACGGATAGCCCGACGGCACCGTGAGCGGTATCGGCTCGCCGGCATAGACCACGCCAGCCGGCGCGGGAGCTTCGGGCTCGGTACCCATCATCCCGGGCATTTCCATCGTTGGCGCTTCCTCCGAGTGCTGGCGCTCGGCTTCGGCCAGGTCCAGATAGGTGCGGATGAAGCCGGGCAGCACAATGGCGGAGACAATAACCACCACCAGCACCGCCACGGTGAGCGCCACCCAGATGGGCGCGCTCTCGGATTTGTTGCCGGAGGACATGCGGATGATTGTAGCAGGAAGCAGTAGCGAGGGGCGAGGGAGCCGTAGGGGCACAGCGGACGCTGTGCCCGTCTTGCTCGCGCAAGAATGCCCTGCGATCAAAATGAATCCAGCCACGCATCGCGACCTTCCTACTTCCCGTGCCGCGGATTCTCCCGGTCAAGCGACCAACTCAGCGGATTATCCAGTATGTATCTCCTGAGCTGCTCCAGGTCCTCATTGCCTTCGACCACATGCTCATAGTATCCACGCTGCCACAGCCGCCCGTCCGGCAGCAGACGCAGGTCGTTGACGCGCCGCGTAGCCTTGGACTTGAACGACCTTATCATGGTGGGCAGCTCGCCTGGGCGGAGTGCGCCGAAGCGGCGCTCCGGCGCGAGGACGCTATTGTCTCGTAGGGGCACTGCGGATGCCGCGCGCGTGGCGCTATGCTGAAGGATGATGAGCCCGTGGAGATGGTTTGGCATTACGACAAACGCATCCAGTTCTGCCGGTGCAAAGCGTTGCGGAATGGCCTGCCAGCATTCACGGACAATCCTTCCGATGGGCGACAGAGCGACCTTGTCGTCTCTCACCAGGCCAAAAACGCACCGCTTGCCCTGCGTGCAGATTGTTACGAAGTAGATGCCGGCAGTGGAGTAGTCGTAGGTGCGCAGCCGCACCGACCGGCGGTCGGGCAGCCCGGGTGGAGGAATGTGGCGCGGCATGAAAGGATTCTACAACACAGCATTATAGCTGGGTATCGGGCGACACTGCAGTGATGGCAAGACGGGCACAGCGTCCGCTGTGCCCCTACCGCAGATTGTCGAACCTTGCGCGAACGCAACGCACACGGACAGATGAAACCTGCGCCGCAATCATGTATCATATGCATGAGGGCAAAGTGAATCAGGCCAAGAAACAATCGTATGTGCAGTCCCTGCCGATGGAGCAGGGGATGAAGCTCACGCCGCGCATCTTCCACCACCCCCGCCTGCCGCTGGAGCCGGACGCCGTGCGCCAGTTGCAGGACGCGGCGCGGCTGCCCGGCGTGCTGGACGTGCTGGGGATGCCCGACCTCCACGTGGGCTACGGCGTGCCCATCGGCTGCGTCATTGCGGCGCGGGACATCGTCTGCCCGGCTGCGGTGGGCTACGATGTGAATTGCGGCATGCGCCTGCTGCTCACACCGCTGATGGCAACCGAGGTTGAGATCAAGCCGCTGGCGGAGGAGATTGCGCACCGCATTCCGCTGGGCGAAGGCAAGGACAACTACGCGCTGGACGCCAAGAGCTTCAAGCGGCTGGTCGGGATGGGCGTGCCGGGTCTCAAGCACGTTGAGATACCGCAGCTCGCACGCGATCTCAAGCGCAACTGGAACCTCACCGGCGAGGCCGGCCACATTGAGGACCGCGGCGCGCTGCCGGCCGACCCCGACGCCTGCTCCGAAAGTGCCATCAAGCGCGGGCGCACCCAGCTCGCGACGCTGGGCGGCGGCAACCACTTCATTGAGCTGCAGGTGGTGGACCGCGTGGAGGACGAGGCGGTGGCCGAGGAGTTCGGGCTGTTCGCCGGGCAGTTCGCCATTATGCTGCACAGCGGCAGCCGCGGCCTGGGCCACCAGGTCGGCGACGACTATATGGCGCTCGGGCGCGATCTCGCGCAGCGCGACGGCCGCGAGACGGTGAACCGCGAGCTGCCCTACTTCTGGCTGCGCGAGAAACACGCAGATGATTACTTAGGCGCGATGAACGCTGCGGCCAACTTCGCGTTTCTCAACCGCCACCTGATGGCGCTGCTGGTGAAGGACGCGTTCTATGAGATGTACCCGGGCGTGCCGCTGGTGCTGCTGTGGGATCTGGCGCATAACATCGCCAAGTTTGAGCCGCATCTGGGGCAGCGCGTGCTGGTGCACCGCAAGGGCGCGGCGCGCGCCTTCGGCCCGGAGCGGATGAAGGGCACCGACTTCGCCGCCACCGGCCAGCCGGTGCTGGTGCCCGGGAGCATGGGCACGGCCAGCTATGTGATGGTGGGCGCGGAGGCGAGCGCCGACACTTACGCGTCCATCAACCATGGCGCGGGGCGCGTGATGAGCCGCAAGGCCGCGAGCGGGCGCACCCGGAGCGGCAAAGACCTGCGCGGACGCGGCGCGGCTATCAGCGATGAGGAGTTCCGGCGGGCGATGCAGGGCATCCACCTCATCAGCGAGAACCTGCGCACCGCCAAGGA
>CAZKNJ010000072.1:0-7397 GCA_964554185.1 uncultured Planctomycetales bacterium
TCGTCGGGGAGGTAGCCTTCCTGCACGAAGCCGCCGGTTGCTTCTTCCGCATCCGCATCAGCGCTCGCGTGCTCGGAGTGGCCGTGGGCGTAGCGGTAGCCCTCGCCGTAGCCCAGGTCTTTCATCAACGGCGTGGGCGCATTGCGTATCTTCATCGGCACCGGCAGCGCCCCGTGCTCCGCCACCGCCGCGCGCGCGGCGCTGTTGGCCCGATACACGCTGTTGGACTTGGGCGCCGCCGCGAGGTAGATGGCGAGCTGCGCCAGCGCGTTGTCGCACTCGGGCATCCCCACCGTCTCCACCGTGCGGAAGACCGCCTGCGCCAGCACCAGCGCGAAGGGGTCGGCCAGGCCGATGTCCTCGCTGGCCATGCGCACCATCCGCCGCGCCAGGTACTTGGGGTCCTCGCCGGCCTGGATCATGCGCTGCAAATAGTAAAGCGCGGCGTCGGGGTCGCTGCCGCGCACGGCCTTGTGCAGCGCGCTGATGAGGTTGAAGTGCTCCTCGCCGGTCTTGTCGTAGAGCAGCTCGCGGCGCGTGAGCACCTGCCGGGCGAAGTCCAGCGTGATGGCGTTACCGCCCGCTTCCTTCTGCAGCAAGTCCGCCGCCAGCTCCAGCGCGTTCAGCGCAAAGCGCGAATCGCCGTCGGCGGCGCGCGCGAGATAGGCGATGGCGTCATCGTCGGCGCTGAGGCCGAACGCGCCCAGGCCGCGCTCCCGGTCGGCCAGCGCCGCGCGTACTATCTGCGCCACGTCCTCGTCGCGCAATTGGTGCAGCACCAGCACCTTGCAGCGCGAAAGCAGCGGCGAGATGACCTCAAAGCTGGGATTTTCGGTGGTGGCGCCGAGCAAGACGATGGTGCCGCGCTCCACGTGCGGCAGGAAAGCGTCCTGCTGCGCCTTGTTGAAGCGGTGGATTTCGTCAATGAAGAGGATGGTCGCGCGGTTGAACATGCGGCGCGAGCGGTTGGCGAACTCGATGACCTCGCGCACTTCCTTCACGCCGCTGGTGACCGCGCTCATGCGCACGAACTCGTAGTCCGGGAGCGTGCCGAGGATGTAAGCCAGCGTGGTCTTGCCGCAGCCGGGCGGGCCCCAGAAGATGATGGAGGGCACCTTGCCGGAGGCGAGGATGCGCGTGAGCAGGCCGTCGGTGGCGGTGAGGTGTTCCTGGCCCGCGAATTCGGCCAGGCTGCGCGGGCGCATGCGCTCCGCCAGCGGCGGCAGCCCGGCGGAATCGGCGGGGTGCTCACCTTCGCTCATGGGGTGATTGTAGCAGAGAGCGGGGCACAGTGCGGCCGTCTTCACGCGATGAGGAAGCGGCCGAACCAGATGAGTAGATAGGCGTTGACACCGGCGTGCAGCGCCCAGGGGAGGAGCAGGCCGCGGGTGCGGAGCGCCAGCGCGCCGAAGATGAGGCCGCCGAGGAAAACCACGGCCGCCGGAAGCCAGAGCGGCGTGAACATCAGCGTAAGCGGCATCACGTGATAGCCGGCGAAGATGAGCGCGTGGAGCAGATTGGGCGCGGTACTGCGCGCGTCGGCGAGCTGCGGCAGGATGCGCCCGCGCCAGAACGCTTCCTCCGCCAATGGGTTGGCCAATCCGAAGTAAACGGCGATAGGCAGGTAGCTCCGGGCGTTCAGGCCCAGCGCATGCAGCGGGCGGGTGGTCACGGCGGGGAGCGCGGATGGCGGTAGCAGCGGAAGGAGGTATTCCATTGCCAGCCAGGTGAGCGCGAAGCCGCCGATGACCGTAAGTGCGGCGGGGATGGCGCGCGTCAGGCTGAACCGCCACGGGCGCCGTGGGCGCAGCAGAAGCCAGCCGCCGCCGCACAGCGCGAGGTGGTAAACGAGCATGGTGAGCCACGCGCTCTTGAAGGCGAACAGCCCGAGCGCCACCCACAGGTAAACGGCGGCGCACCACAGCGCGAGAACGATGATGGGATGACGGCCCACGCGCATATCATAGCGCTGATGGGCGATGGCTAGTCCGCGCGCATGGCGTCCACCGGGTCGAGGCGGCTGGCGCGGTAGGCGGGATAGAGGCCGGAGAACATTCCCAGAATTACAGAGAAGCCCATTGCGATGAGGATGTAGCGGAGGGGAACCCACGCGGCCCATTCCACGCCCATGTGCGATGAGAGGATGTTGCCCACCAGGGCGCCGACTCCCCAGCCGGCGGCTACGCCGAGGATGCCGCCCACCAGCGTGAGCAGGCCGGCCTCAATGAGGAACTGCAGCAACACCGCCGGACGCTGCGCGCCCAGGGCCATGCGCAGGCCCACTTCCCTGGAGCGCTCGGTCACGGTGACGAGCATGATGTTCATTATGTTGATGCCGCTCACCAGCAGCGCGAACATCGACATGAAGCCGAACACCATTATCACGCCGTTGAAGAACTTGTTGGCGAACTCCAGCGTGTCGTCCAGCGACATCACCTGAAAATTCTCTTTGGTGGGATCGGCGATGCGCCGGCGTTTGCGCAGGATTTGCGTCACCTCTTCCTTGGCGTCGGGCAGCGACTTCAGGTCCATGGAGATGACGACAATGAAGCTGATGTCGTCGTTGCCGGTGACGCGGTGCTGCATCGTCGTGAGCGGGATGAGCACCATCGTGTCCTCGCTGCCGCCGAAGCTCTGGCCCTTCTTCTTGAGCACGCCGACAACAGTGAAGTTGTTGCTGCCGAGGTTGAACATCTGGCCGATGGGGTCTTCGAAGTCCTCGAACAGCCGCTCGCGCACGGTGGCGCCGATGACCGCCACGCGGCTGGCGCCCTTTTGTTCTCGTTCGTTGAAGGCGCGCCCCTTTTCCAGCTCAATCCCCGGCCCCTCAAAGTACTCCGGGATGGTGCCCTGGACGGTGGTGTTGTACCGGTTATTGCCGCGCTGCGCCCGGGCGCCGGAGAACGCCCCGGGCAGCACGAAGTCCACGTGCTCGGCTTCCTGCTTGAGGGCCTCAATGTCCGCCATCTTGAATGGCTCCACCCGGCCGTGCCCCCAAGCCTGGCCGCCCTGCTGGACGGATTGCGGCATTATGTAGAGCCAGTTGCTGCCATAGCCGCTGAACTGCGCCATCACTGCGGCTTTCATGCCCTCGCCCATGCTGATGATGGCGATGACGCCGGTAAGGCCGATGATTACGCCGACGACGGTGAGGATGGTGCGGAACTTGTGCGTCAGCATGCTGCGCCAGGCGAGCCGGAGG
This sequence comes from uncultured Planctomycetales bacterium, assembly GCA_964554185.1. GTDB lineage: Bacteria > 4484-113 > 4484-113 > 4484-113 > 4484-113 > CAZKNJ01. The sequence goes on from CAZKNJ010000072.1 coordinate 3,203, forward strand.
CTGCTGAGAAAGACCGAGTTCACCTGGCGCCTCCGTTACTCATAGCGCAGCGACTCCACAGGGTCCTTGCGGCTGGCGAGATAGGCGGGGATTATGCCGAACACCACGCCGAACAGCGCACTGCACAGGAGCGTGATGACCATTATTATCACGGGCACCGCGGGGGTCCACTCAGTGTGGATCAGGCGGGCTATCAGCGCGGAGAGCGCGATTGCCAGGCCCCACCCCGACGCCAGACCGATACTTCCGCCGATAATCGTAAGCAGTATGGCCTCACTCAGGAATTGGCCGAGCACCACGCTGGGCGAAGCCCCCACCGCCATGCGCAGGCCGATCTCGCGCGTGCGTTCGGTGACGGTTACCAGCATTATGCTCATCACGCCGATGCCGCCGATGAGCAGCGAGAATGCGGCGATTGTGCCGAATATGGTGGTCATCACATTGACTATGCGCGTGCCGAACTCCAGGAAATCGTCCGAGGTCATCAACTCGAAGTCCTCTTCGGTGGGCGTGCTGAGCTTGCGGCGCTGGCGCAGAATGTGGCGCACCTCGTCCTTGGCCTCGGACAGCTTGGAGGTGTCCTTCACCTTAGCGAGGATGTAAGCGACTTCGTCGCTGCCGATTATCCGATCCTGCATCGTCGAGATGGGCACGACCACAAAGTCGTCTTCGGTCGGTCCGCCTCCGCCCCCGCCGCCCTTCTCCTCCAGCACGCCGATCACGGTGAAGTTCTCGTCGCCCACGCGGAAAGCTTGGCCCAGGGGGCTTTCGAATACCGCGAATAGGTGCTCGCGGACACTGTGCCCGATGAGCGCAACGCGCGACCGCGAGCGGACCTCCCCTTCCGTCAGGTCGCGGCCCTCCGCGATGGACGTTCCGGCCATCTCCGCCCATCCGGGTTCCGAGCCGTCAACGATGCCGAGGTAGGTCTTGTCGCCGCGCTTGAGCAACTTGGTCGTGCGCATGCCGGGCTTGAAATCGGTGAACAGCGTAGTGTTGCGCCGCAGCGCCTGGACATCCGCCATCTTGAAGTTGTCGGTCCGGCCTTCCAGATTGAGGTCGCCAGCGCCCATCAGCGACTTGGGCATTATCATCAGCGAGTTGGCGCCCAGCGCGCCGATCTCGCCGGAGAAGTAGAGCTTGAGCCCTTCACCCAGGCTGACGATGGAGATGACCGCGGCGACGCCGATGATCAGCCCCAGCAGCGTGAGCACCGAACGGAACTTGTGGGTGAAGAGGTTGCTCCATGCCATCCGGAGGTTGTCGCGAAAGCCGTGGAACATCAGGCCGGCCCTCCCGGCGCGCACAGCGCTGCCTCCACCCGCGCGATATCTTCCGGGACGTCAACCGCGATGGGAGTGTAAGGAAATTCCACCGCGAGGATGGGGATGCCGTGCTCCAGCGCGCGCAGTTGCTCCAGGCTCTCCGCCAGTTCCAGCGGGGAAGGCGGGAGCGCGATGAAGGTGCGCAGCGCGTCGGCGGTGAAGTAATAGACGCCGATGTGCCGGTAGTGCCGGGCGTGCTCCGGGCGGCGCGGGTAGGGGATGGGTGCGCGGGAGAAGTACAGCGCGTAGCCGCTGGCGGCGACCGCAGCCTTCACCACATTGGGATCATGCAGCGCTTCGCCGCCCGCCTCCAGCGGGGAGACGAGCGTAGCCATCGGCGCGGAGGTCTCAAGGGCGCGTTCCACCAGGGCGTTAAGCGCTTCCGGCGGAATCAGCGGCTCGTCGCCCTGGATATTAAGGTAAGCGTCCGCCGGATAGTTCGCCGCCACTTCGCCGACGCGGTCGGTGCCGGACTGGTGCGCAGCGGAGGTCATTGCTACCTGCATGCCAGCGCTGCGGCAATGCTCGCGGATGCGCTCGTCATCGGTGGCGACAATGACTTCCGACAGGCTGGACGCGGCGGCAGCGCGCTCATACACGCGGGCGATGAGCGTCTGGCCGGCGATTTCCGCCAGCGGCTTGCCCGGAAAGCGCGTGGAGCCATACCTTGCGGGGATGACGCCGATTGCCGTTGGTTTGGGCATTGGCTCACCGGGTTTTCATGTGCATTCCGCCGATGAAGTCCTCGTCGGACGAGGATTCGTCCCCTTTGTCTTTGTCTTCGCGGGCGGGTTCGCGGGTGATGCCGAGGTGCTCCTCGCACTTCTTTATCCAGAAGTCCGCATTCCAGCGCTCGTTGGCGTAGGAGCTTTTCTGCGCGTCGGTGAGCTCCTGGAAGCGCTTGAGCACGTCCATCGCCTCCTGCCAGCGCTCCAGGTTGTAAAGCGCGCGCGCCTTCTCGTAAGTGAGCAGCGGGGACTCCGGGTCGCTCTCCAGCCCCTGGTTGAAAGCGGCCAGCGCGCCCGTATAATCCTTGGTAATCATCAGGTCTTTGCCCTTGACATAGTAATCGCGCGAGGTCGCGCTGCACGCGGCGAGCACGCCGAGCGCCAGCAGAATCGCGATTGTGGCTGCGGTTCGCTTCACGGCGCAGATTATACTCCACGGGTATGTCAGGTGCGTTAAGCATGTGATGCGCGGGCGCGGGGATTGGTTCCGGGGGCCGATGAAAGGTAGGGGCACGGCGGACGCCGTGCCCGTTCAGCAGCCACCGTGGAGTTACCCGTTAGCCATTGACGTCGTTGCACGGTAGAATCTCTCTGTGCCATCCCGCCCGCCAATTCCAGGCCTGCCCAGCCGGCGTTCGGTGCGCCTGCGCACCTACGACTACTCTGCAGCCGGCATCTACTTCGTGACTATCTGCACGTACGGCAAAAGGTGTACGTTGGGAAGGGTGGTTGAAGATGTGGTTCACCTGTCCCGAGCGGGGAAGGTCGTGGAGGAAGGCTGGCGAGCGCTGCGGCAGCGCTTTGCCCGGGCGGAGCTCGATGAGTTCGTGGTGATGCCGAATCATCTTCACGGGCTTATCATCCTTCAATCCGGCGGGACGGGCACGGCATCCGCCGTGCCCCTACGACACCAAGATATCCTCACTCCCGAGCGCAGCTTCGGCCAGCCGAAGGCGGGGGAGCTGCCGACTATCATCCGATCTCTCAAGTCCAAGGCCACGCGGCGGATCAACGATTTACGCGGGACGGTGGGCGCGGCAATGTGGCAGCGTGGCTACGACGAGCATGTGGTCAGAAACGTTGAGGAGCTGGAGCATCTACGGAGATACATATTGGAGAATCCGCTGAAATGGGCGCTGGACCGGGAGAATCCACGGTTTGGGAAGTAGGAAGAGCTGCGATACGGATTCGGCGCTCCTTCAACCGCAAGGAAGTCCTGTAAAAGCACAACGGGCACGGCATCCGCCGTGCCCCTACGACACTCGTAGCGCGCTTAATCTGATTTCACACCGCCGGGGAGGAGATGACCACGAGCTTGGGGCCGGGGACGGAGACTTCGGCGGCGAGGACTTCCGCGAAGCTCCCGCTGTCCGGCAGCGACGAAAGGTCGTGCACCGCTTCGCCCACCACCCAGAGCTGCGGCGGGACTTCGCCGGCGTCGCGGAACTCGCGGCGATCGCGGTGAAGGCGCGTGAGCAGTGGCAGCAGCTCGTCGGCCGAGGGTGCAATCTCCCACGCCGCGTCCGGGCGGATGAGCCGCGCCTTGCCGCGCCGGTCCAGCACCGCGAGGTGCTTGCGGGCGCGGAAGCCGCCGCGAGTGGAGGCTTCGTAGGCGGCGAAGCCGGCGTTGGAGAACACGAGCTTGGTGTCCTCCGCGCGGGTGAGCTCGGACGCGCGGGCGGCGAGCGCATCCTCCGCAACTTCGGCGCCCTGCGATTCCCACGGGCGCTCGGCGGTGGCGGTGAGGTGCAGCACGCCGGCAGTGGCGTCAAAGGCGTATTCGTAGTGGGCGCGGGCGGGATCCATCCCCGCCTGCCGCAATTCATCCGACGCCAGGCCGCGCGCACGCTGGAGGTCTTCCACCCCGCCGCTGGCGCTCGGTATCTTCACCTGCACCGTGCCGGCGGCAATGGCCGCGCCCAGCGCGCTGATGTAAGGGTAGTGCTCCACCACTTCGTAGGGCAGCTTGAGCCGCGCGGCGATGAACGGCAGGGCGCTGTTCACCCCACCGCCGCCGCCCACCAGCCGCAGCAGCGAGCGCTCAAGCCGGAAGCTGCGCAGGTACTCCGCGACCACCGGAGCGACCGTGCGCTCAATCTGCGCGCCCACGGCCTCGGTTAATTGCGCGAGGCTCAGGCCGCG
>CAZKNJ010000073.1:0-7387 GCA_964554185.1 uncultured Planctomycetales bacterium
CCCGAACGCATACAAGTACCCGTCCCAGCAGCCCACGTACACCGTCCCGTCTTCGCCGATGGCGGCACCGCTCTGAATCCAGTCACCCGCCACGTAATCCCACAGCACCGACCCGTCTCCCGGATTGTAGGCCTTGAAGTTGTAGTTGGTGTCGCCCACGTAAACTGCGCCATCGGCCCCGATGGCCGGGATAGCATCCACCGTGCTCTCCGTCGGCGCCAACCACTTGACGCTGCCGTCCGGGTTCAGCGCCAGCAGGTAGGTGTCAAACCAGTTAATAACGTCGTGAACGCCGATGTAGATAGTGCCGTCGGCGGCGATGGCAGGCGAGGAACGCGTTCCCGTCAGCGATCCCTCCACTCCCCAGACGCGCCATTTCAGCGTGCCGTCGGGATTGAGGGCATAGATTCGTCCTTCCACCGTACTGAAGTACACCGTCCCATCCGCGGCCACTGTCGGCGTGCAAGACACAAAGGAATCAACCTCGTAAGTCCATTTCAGGTCGCCGTCCGGGGTCACCGCGCTTAATGTGTTTTGCGGTTCGTCCCAGCCGTTAACGTATACGGTCCCTTCCGGGCTCACGGCAATGCCGGGATCAACCGGGCCGCCGGCGAAGTAGCGCCACAGGAGCGTACCGCCCGGCTCAAAGGCGTAGAGGTAGCTGTCGGTACCGCCCACATAGACCGTTCCGTCCGGCGCAATTGCCGGGCTGGAGCGCACCCAGTGCCAGTCGGGCTCACCCAGCGCATAGCGCCACCGCAGCGTCCCGTTCGGGTTCAGCGCGTAGAAGTAAGCGTCGTAACTGCCAAAGTAGATGGTGCCGTCCAGGCCGATGGCGGGGCTGCTTTCAATCGAGCCTCCGGTTTCGTAAGACCAGTCCACATCCCCCGCCGGCGTGACAGCGTAAAGGCTGTAGTCTTCGCAGCCTACGTAAACAGTGCCGTCCGCGCCAATCGCCGGGCTGCTGTAGCTGACGCCGTCGCCCAACGGGCAATTCCACCTGAGGTTATTCGTCTGGGCGGCAGCGAAGGGGCTGCGGCTCTGGTGCCCGGGATCGCGGCCCAGCATCCACCAGTCGCCGCGCTGCGCCGGCTCCAGCGCGAAGTCCACGCCGCTCGTCGTCTGCTCCGAAACCACTGCCACGCCGGTGAGCGTGTCCAGCGCATGGTTGTGACCATAGGCCTCCACGGTGTAAGTGACCGGCTGCAATCCGGCGATGGTGTAGTCCCCGTTCACGTCGCTGGCGGCGGTTCCCAGGCAGAACGAGCCGACCAGGGCGCGCACGGTTGCGTCCGGCACGCCGTTGCTCGTCACCGCGTCGCGCACGGTTCCGGTGATGGTTCCGGGCGGATAGAACTCGACCATGACCTCCAGCGTGTTTGATTCAACCGGATCGTAGGGTGGCAGAAACTCGGAGTACACCGCTTTGATCTCGTAGGCCCCGGTCTCGAAGAGGTCATAGCGCCACGGATGACCATCGTCATCGTATCTCAGGTCCCAGGAATCGGTCACTTGCTCCCCGGGATTAAGCGTAAGATAGGAATCGCTGCTGAAATCAAGATTCAAGCATGGCCCCACCCATTCGACGGGCTCAGCGAGTTCATTGGTAATCTCAAAGCTCACCGGGATATTAATACCGAAGATGCCGGGAAGCACTTCAATAGGCACCGAACCGTCATTGCGAAATATCACATTCGCCACCAGCGGCTCCACGGTGCCGTAGGAAGCACGGTCTGTAGAGATCTCGATTGTGAGCCCCGAATCGCCAACGTCGCTGCCTGAGCGGAGAGAGCTGCCGCCACTTGCCGCAGGCCAGTATGTGGGGTCGAGCCAGTCCACGAGCAAGTGCTCAGCCGGCATCTCATCGATGGTCAGACCATCATTCGGGAAGTAACTGATCCTGCCTCCGAAAATGTCCTTTTCCAGTTGCCAGCCGACTTCGTACGGCTCCGGCTCCTGCTTCTTGAGATGTTGCTTCTGGTGGGCGGTCTCATGCAGGATAGTCTTCGCCATCAGAAGAACCGCGATTTGCTTCTCCTCTTGCGTCGAGCCGGGCGCACACATATCCCACAGCTTACTGTTGATGAATACCTCATCCTGTCGATGACCATTGACCCGGCCCCAATAGTCGCCGAGCAGGGTCTCGTGCACGGTTTGCCCGTTTTTTGTGACTTCCTGGTTCCACCTCATTGTTGGCCTTGTCTTTATTTCGGGAGCCTTCTTGTTCGCGTTGTCCGGCTGACCGTCGGTGAGGTAGTCGCTCTCCATCGTTGCTCCGGTTTTATTGACTTTGGCGTAGGCGTCCCGGCCCTTCTGCGATTTGGCGATTGTCTCCGCGAGCGTGACCGCCTTGTAGAAGCATTCGGTGTTGCGCAACTCCGGCGACAGCCGCGACAGCGTCCACACATAAATGTACGGGTAATCGCAGTTCCAGAACGAGAAGTGGTCCACGCCGAATTGCGCGAAGATGCGCCCGGAGTACGCGGCGGAGGTGATGTCGGGCTCCATGTCTTCCGCGAGCACGGCGCCGGTTTCGTCAACCAGGTAGCCGTTCTGCTGCGCCTCCCAGAAGCCCGTCTCGTAGTTCATATCGTAAATGGGCACATCTATCTGCCCGTTGTTGGGGAAGATGTCCGCCAGGTCGCCCCATTGCGTTTGAGGGATTTCCAGCCGCACGTCCGCAGTATCGCTCAGCTCGTCAACCTGGCCGCCGCCGGAATCCTGGCCGGTAATCCACATGAACGCGCTGGAGTTGAGCGAAAGCAGGCTGCCGTCCTCAAAATCGCCAGGGAACGCGTCTTCGTCCACGTCCGGGTCGTAAGCGCGCGCGTAAACGCGCTCAACTTCACCCGGTAGGTTGTCCAGCACAATGTCGCCGCCAGCGCTTTCGGCATGGTCGCCCGCCACCACGAGCTCCGAGCCCGCCGGGTCGGGTAGCGTCACCACCAGCGAATCCACCACGCCCGGCTGCGCCAGTTCATCGGTGGTGCGGAAGTTGGTGAGGGTGAGGCCAGTCGTTGCGTCATCGTAGTCGGCCTGCACCACCACTTTCACATTGAACGCCACCGGCGCCAGTTCCACCATAAACTCGCCGGAGGAGTCGGTGTCAACTTCACCGGCGGAGGAGCCGTCAGAAGTGCGGGCGGTTACGTGCGCGCCCTCCACCACTCCGCCCGTGTCCCACACCACGGTGCCGAAAACCTCGACCGAATGCGATGACAGCGTGTCATTGCTGGCGGCGCCGTCCTCCCACGCCGAGTCGTAGGGCACCACGTGGTAGGTCTGGTAGTCAATGTAGTTGAGCCGCAGGTCAAAGCGCTTGCGGCCCGTGCCGACGGCCGACTCATACGGTGTGTCATCCACCCACTCCCACGGGTCCAGCAGGCTCGTAGTTCCCTCGGCGCGGTAGCCCGCTACATCCCGCATGAAGCCCTGCGCGATGGGCGTGATGTCGGCGATGTCAACCACGCCGTTGCCGCTGCCGTCAATCACGCCGGTGAGCGAGTCCTTCCCGCCCGGCGGCACCTGCTCGCCGAAGTGCACCGCGATAGGCGTGATGTCGGCGATGGCGACGGTGCCGCTCTGGTCGTAGTCGCCCAGGTTGTAGTAGTGCCACACCAGCGAGTACGTGCCATCCCAATTGTCAATGAGGTCCAGGTCGGTGACGCGGCTGTTCTCGCCCGGCGGCGTGGAGACAATCTTGCCCTCCCCGCGCGCCACCAATTGCCGCGCCAGCTCGTCCTTCAACTGCTGGAAAATCCCTTCGTTCACGCCCTCCGGTCCAGTCATCGCTTCCAGTTCCGCCAGCGCCTGATCCAGCGACACTTCCTGGCGCGGCTGCGGCTGGGCGCCGCCTCCGGTCAGTTCCGGCACCACCGGCGCCTTGTGCTTGCGTCCGCCGCAGGTCGCGAGCGCCAATGCGAGCAGTAGAATCAGTAGTATGGGCGCAACGCCCCGGATGAAACCCCTCAACTTCATTCCGCCTTACCTCCCGGCGATATCGGAATCGCGAATTCCGCCACCCGCATCATATCCCGCCGCGCAAGCGCCCGTCAAACCGAAGGCGGCGGTTACACTGCCTCATCCGGCGCAACCTGTTAGAATCACTCTGATGAACTTCGCGCGACTGACGGTCGCCCTCGTTTCGCTGATAGTGCTGCTCGCACTTCCCGCCACTGCTGCTTTCGCGGCCGGCAAGTTCGTTGTCATCCGCAAGGTGAAGCTGGAGGGCGGCATTGTGCAGGCGCGGCTGCTCAGCGACCGTTTGGCTTGCGCCACCCAGGGCGAGGAAGGCCGCATCGCGTTCTTTGACACGGTAGAGAAGCGCGTTGATTACCACCTGAGCGAATCCGGCACGCTGCGCCGCTTCATCCCCACGCTGCTGGCGGGACTGGGCGGACGGGCGCTCGTTTACGACGCCGCGCGCGACCGCATTGAGTACTTCCAGGCCGACGGCAACTCGCTTGATTCGCTGGGCCTGCCGGATGGCTTGTCGTTCGACACGGACGCGCCGGTGAGCCTCATCCCGCTAGGTGGCAACTTCAAGGACGGTATCGCGCTGCTGACCGAGCGCGGGCGCCTGCTGCGCTTCACCGGAGGCAAACTGGACTCCGCTATCGACCTGCGCGCTAAAGCCGCGCGCCCCGAATTGTTTTTCTCGCGGCTAACGGCGCTGCCCAACGGCGCGGTGTTCGCCTTCTCGCCCAACACCGGCGCCGTGTTCACCTTTGCTGCCGATGGCACGCTCAGCAACACGGTTGACCTGGCCGCGCTGACCGGTGGCCTGCAACCGGTCACAGACGCTGCGCCGCTTACGGGCAATAGCATCCTCTTTACCGCGGGCAAGCGCCTTTACCGGCTGGACGGCGGCAAGGCCACGGCCATTCCGATCGCCACCCAGTTCCAGTCCGCCGCGCCGCTCTTCGTAGATACCCGCGGCGACCGCGTTCTTGTGTACAACCACGACGGAGAAATGCTGGTGGGTGAACTCCAATGAGATTGCTTCCCTTCATCCTCGCCGCGCTGCTGCTCACCGCCTGCGGTGGCGGCGGCGGCACTCCCACTCCACCACCGCCTTCCGGCAAGATAACCTTCAGCGGCCGCGTGCTGGACGCTTCCGGCCAGCCCGTCTCGGGCGCGCAGGTGCAGCTTTCGCTGCTCACCGCCCAGTCCGGCGCGGACGGCGCTTTTTCCTTCAGCCTCACCAACGCCGGCTCCTACCAGCTGAGCATCCAATCGCCCGGCGGCGTGTTCCTCGCCCGCACGGTGGACATCCCCGCCAGCGGCTACTCCGCCGACTTCACGCTGACGGCTTCGCCGCTGCGCTTTGAACTTGTGGGCGTGGACCCGCCGCTCAATTCCACCGGCGCCAACCTGCGCGGCCCTGTCACCCTCGTCTTCTCCCGCTCGGTCAACGATTCACTGCTCACGCCCGCCAACTTCGCCTTCGCGCCCGCCACCGGCGAGTTCACCCTCGCGGCGGACGGCGCCACAATCACCCTCACGCCTATGTTTGAACTGGGCACTGCGCAGAACTACCGCCTGGAGGTCTCCGGCGTTCTGGCGCTGGACGGCTCGCGGCTGGCGGAGGACGCCCTGACCTACTTCACCACCCGCGCCAGCGACACGGACGCGCCCGCGCTCGTCTCCTCCTCACCCGCCGAAGGCGCCACCGGCGTCGCGCTCAACCAGTCCCTGGAACTCACTTTCTCCGATTACGTCGCCGCGCCCCCCGGCGGCATCATTGCGCAGCTCTCTCCCCCGCTCGCTGTCAGCGAAGCAACGGCCTCCGGCCGCAGGCTGGTGGTCAAGCCCTCCGGCAACTTCGCGGTCAACACCGACTACACTCTGACCGTCGCCGAAGTGCGCGACGACGCGGGCAACAGCGGCGGGCCATTCACGCTGCACTTCCGCACCGGCGCGCAGGTGCTCGCCCACGACGACGTGGAGCCCGATTGGAACATCTTCACCGGCAGCATCGTCTTCGCGCGGCGCAGCGGCGGCCAGTACGACCTGTTCACCATCCGCCCCGACGGCACCGACCTAACCCGCCTGACCGAAACCCCGTTCAGCGAGCGCCACCCGCGCTATTCCTCCGACGGCACCGCCATCGTCCACCAGTCCAACGAGCTGGGCAACTGGGACATCGCGGTGCTGACCGTCGCTACCGGCGAAACCACGCGCCTCACCTCGCTGCCGGAGGACGAGACCGCGCCCGCCTTCTCCGGCACCTTCACCCAGCTCATCGCCTACGTGCGCCGCGAGACTTCGCCGTCCAACGACCGCATCTACGTGATGAACTCCGACGGCAGCTTCAGCCGCCCGGCCGACGAAAGCTCCACCCGCTCGGAGTTTGAGCCGGTGTTCCACCCGCTGCTGGACAACCAGATGCTCTACATCAGCTACTCCGGCACCGACCGCGACATCTTCAGCAAGTCCGCCTTCCTCGACTCCGACAGCCCGGTGAATATCAACCTCACCGAAGACCTCACCAGCGAGGAATACGCCGCTTGCTGGGCGCCCGACGGCTCCACCATCGCCTTCATCTCCGACCTGAGCGGCGTGCGCAATATCTGGGTGATGGATCCCAGCGGCAGCGCCCATTTCCAGGTGACGCACTTCACCGACCCGGTGCACTCGCTGGCCTACAGCCCGCTGCCCGGCGACGACCGTGTGGTAGTATCTGCCGGGCCGTCGGACTCGCGCAGCCTCTATCTCGTGAGCCTGATCAGCGGCGAAACCCAGTTGCGGCTGACCCAGTAGCCGCCCGTTCCGGAGGCAACCTTATGGTCAAGGTCAAAGTCATGCGCGCGGTGGGCGAACGCAACGACGCCATCGCCCGGGGCATCCGCGAGGAACTCGCGCGCAAGGGCATCCGCGCGGTCAACCTGATGAGCAGCCCCGGCAGCGGCAAGACCGCGCTGCTGGAAAAGACCCTGGCGCACTTCGCGCCTGCGCATCCCGCCGCGGTCATCGTGGGAGACCCCTTCACCACCCGCGACGCCGAGCGCCTCGAACGCGCCGGCGGCCTCGCCTACCAGCTCAACACCGAGGGCTCCTGCCACCTCACCGCGCCGATGGTGCGCGCCGCGCTGGACGACCTGGACCTGAGCGGCGTGAAGCTGCTGTTCATCGAGAACATCGGCAACCTCATCTGCCCCGCGTCCTGGGACCTGGGCGAATCGGCCAAGGCGGTGCTGCTGTCGGTGTGCGAGGGCGCGGACAAGGTGGAGAAGTATCGCAAGGCCTTCATGATTGCCCACGCCGTGCTCATCACCAAGTCCGACCTCGCGCCCGCCTGCGACTTTGACCTCGACTACGCCCGCGCCGGCATCGCCGCCCTCAACCCCCGCGCCCGCCTCCTCACCGTCAGCGCCAAAACCGGCGA
>CAZKNJ010000074.1:0-6990 GCA_964554185.1 uncultured Planctomycetales bacterium
ATGCGAGTCTAACTATGCGATAATACAGCCATACGGGGCGGAGGAACCGCCCCGGAAGGAGAGGGGAATGAACATCAGCCGGACAGTAGCTGCCGTAATAATGGCGGTGATGGCGCTGGCGTGGGCGCTGCCCGCACTGGCGCAGGTTGCAAAGGATTCTACACTAGCGCTGGAGCCGCAGGCGGTCAGCGAAGCCGAAGCCGCGCGCATATTGCGCGACACGCCGGTGGACGTGCCGCAGCTCATTGAGAAGGTGAAGCGCGGCATCGTGATCGTGTACCCCATTGAGCTTATCTCGCCGCTGGCCGCGGAGATGTCGGGGCTGGGCTCCGGCTTTATCATTGATAAGCAGGGGCACATCATCACTAACGCGCATGTCGGCGGCAAGGCGTCGGTAGCCCAGATCACGTTCTGGGACGGCTCCAACGAGCGGGCGACGGTGGTCGCGGTGGCGCCGTTCTACGACATCGCGTTGCTGAAGCTGGACGAGCCGGACCCGGAGAAGCTCTTCCCGGTGACGCTGGGTGATTCTTCCAAGGTGGAGTCGGGAGAGCTGGCGCTGGCGATGGGCTCGCCGGGCGCGCAGGAGATGTTAGGGGTAGACCGCAGCAACCCGTTTGAGTACTGGGGACTGCGCCAGACAGCGACCATGCGCGTTATCACCGGCCGCGACACCGACCTGACCTTCGAGATCGCCCAGCACTTCTGGAACCGCTACAGCGGCAGCGCGCAGTACGGCCTGTCGTACGCGACGAACCTGCCGTACGTGTTCCGCGTGCAGGTGCCCATCAATCCGGGCAACTCCGGCGGCCCGCTGTTCAACCGCAACGGCGAAGTCGTGGGCATCAACACCTGGGGCGGCTCCTTCACGCTGTCGCAGCAGACGAACTTTGCCGTGCCCATCAACTTCGCCAAGAACTTCGTGGTGGAGCAGCTGGAACACAAGCGCTACGACGTGCCGTGGCTCGGCATCCACTGCGTCTTCCCGCCGAATATCCGGGATACGAAAGGGTTCATTGAGTTCCGCGAGCGGATGCGGCCGGACGGGCTGTGGGTGTTCGGGGTGGAGCCCGATTCACCGGCGGCGATGGCCGGTTTGCGTAATGGTGACCACATCCTGTTGGTGAACGGCAAGCTGCCGCCCACGCCGGAGGAGTTCCGGACGATGGTGCTGCTCGGCGACATCGGCGAGGAGTACCAGCTCACGGTTGAGCGCAAGAACACGGAGTTCACCGCGCGGCTGAGCACCGTACCCAAGCCGCAGTACGTGATCAACTTCTCAGTCTGAGTTGGCGTCCAAACCGGTAGGAGGCACGTGACGCGCGACTTTGCGCGCAAGGGGGTCCGGTGAATCGATGGCAGGCGTACACCACCGCCAGCGATACCGCCGGTGTTAACACCTAACCGCGTGCGCAGCTACGCGAATGCAGATCAGTGGTGGCTAGTGGGGACGTAGGGTCGGCTCCGCGGGTTATCACCCATATTCTTCAGGCGCCACCTGATGCGGTCCCTCAGATCCGCGTACCTTTCTTCATCGATGCGCGAGCGGTGTTGGCCGCAGCCGCAAAACAGCTTCGAGCCGACCTTAAGCTCCGACCAGGCGTACTCCAACCGGTTGGAGCCGTCCGGACAGCTCACCTCAATGAACGGGGAACGCTCCTTCAAGATCACTCCCAGAAGCGCTTCCCTCAGTTCTAAGACCTTTTCCTTCAAACCGTCTACCCCCTTTTGGGCCGTCCCGCTTTTTTGGGACGAGTGATTGCTCCATCTATAGTATAAGGCTAATACGCCTGGTTCGCAAGGTATGGCGGAGTGATGACAGGTTAAATCTTAGCCACGGCTGATTAGCCGAGGGGATCTATGCGGGAGAAAGGCTGATTGGGAAACTTGCAAAGCTGTACTTGTACGGGTAGAGTCTTCTCACACGACATAGTCGTGGAGGGGGTCGCCATGAGGGGTATTACTACTATCGTTGCGCGGGCTTTGACAGCCGCATTGATTATCCTCTTGCTTTTCGCCTGCGGGCACGGGCAGCGTGCTTCGTTCGCGCCGCAGCTCGGCGATGTCAACGAGCCCGCCGCGTCAATCACTGCTGCTGATGTAACCTGGCCCATGGCGCTTCCGCAGGACGCGCTCCAGCCCTGGGAGCGGGTGGATGGCAGCGGGAGAGTTGTAAGCAGCATCAATCTGGACTCGCAGTTCGTACCCGGGGTGGAGCGCTTCAGCGATGCGGGTGAGGTGGCTGATCTTGGCGAGGCCGCGAGCTTCGCCAGCGGCGCACCGGGTGCGGAAGCTGTGAGTTATGCCATCTACCGCATTCCGCTGGGAAGCGGACAGCCCGGGACGATAGCCGCCGATGTGAACCTGCACGGCGGAGGCTCATACTACCTGGGTGTCGCCGACTACAGCGCCGACACCTGGCGCTGGCACGGGCCGTTCTCGGTGAGCCATGTGCGGGTGTCGCTGCCCCACTACGAATACACTTCCACGCTGGGCAACCTGTTCGTCGCGGTGGTGGCCTACGATGGCGCGGCCTTTGATCTGGTGGGCCTGGGCGTGAATGCGCGGGATGACGCGGATAGCATTGCGCCCTCCATCCCTGAAGCACCCACGCTCACACCGGTGGCCGGTGGTTTGCACGTCAGATGGCTGCAGGTGGATGAGGAGGACTTGGCGGGATACCGCGTCTATGCCGACGGCAAAGAAGCCCTGGGCTACGTGGAGGGTGGCACCTCTGTGGTTATCCCTGCGACTGCGGAAACCGAAATCACTCTTACTGCCGTTGACCTTTCCGGTAATGAGAGCGAGGCATCGGAGGCGTCCACCGATTCACCACTCGCAGGTGATATTCCTACCATTGAACTCACTACCAGCGCGGCCAGCGGCGGACGCAACGCGGTGATTGGACTCACGGCATCGGGCGCCGAGACCTACGACTGGGATGTGGACGGCGACGGCACGTTTGATATCACCGGCGACACCAGTGGAACCGCCACCGCCTCCACCGCCAGCTATGGCATCATCCGCCCGGCGCTACGCGGGCACACAGCTGACGGTGGCTTTTCGCTCAGCGCCGTGTCTCTCATCATCGCCGGCAACTCCCGCCCGGTGGTTATGGCAACGGCTGATGTGACCAGCGGGCCTCCGCCGCTTGATGTGAACTTCACCATCGTCGCCGAAGACGACGACGGGACGATTGACGAATACGCCTGGGACTTCGACGGCGACGGGACATTTGACGACTCATTGCCGACCGATCCCAGTCCGCTCGCGCACAGCTATGCCGACGCGGGCATGTACAACGCGAAGTTCCGCGCTACCGACAACGACGGCGCCTGGGCGGTGGATACCGTTTCAATTAGCACTCTAAGCCTTGCACCGGTTGCCAGCCTAACGGTGACGCCGGACGAAGTGATTCTCGGCATTGGCGATACGCCGCCTGATGTCATGATGGACGGCTCGGCGAGCACAGATCCTGAGGGCGGCCCGCTTGAGTTCTCATTCGACTTCTACGGGGACAACTCGTTTTCCTTCTACCAGTCCGACCCCACGTATATGGACTTCTACCCCAATCCGGGAAAATACGAGCCCACTCTTCGTGTGAGGGATGAAGGAGGTTTAGTTTCGGAGATATCGAGGTTCGTGAACGTTTACAGGTTCTCGTCAATGGTCGTGGATGATACCAGCTTCACCGGTGAGTACACCTCCATCTTTGACCTGAATGGCTTCCCCAGTATCTTCTACTATGACGCCGACGCCGGCGACCTCAGGTTCGTGAGAGCCGGTTACAAAGACGGAAGTTACTGGGACGAACCCGAGACCGTTGACGGCAAGGATGCGGATGTCGGGAGGTTTGCCTCGGTAGCGGTCGTCAATGGGCGTCCAGCCATCGCCTACTATGACGCAACTAAGAGTGACCTCAAGTATGTTCGCGCCGAGAACACCACCGGCACGAGTTGGGGCACGCCGAGAGTCCTGGACACCGCAGGTAGTGTTGGTACCCAACCCTCGCTAGCAGTGGTGAATGGCAATCCCGCGGTCAGCTACTACGACAACAGCAACAACAACCTTAAGTTCGTGCGGGCAAACGACGCGGATGGAGCGAGCTGGGGCGCGCCGATGACAGTTGACAGTAAGAACGGTACCGGCGACTACAACTCCCTTGCGGTTGTTAACGGGAATCCGGCGATAGCCTACAACGACTGGGGTGACGGCGATCTCAGGTACATCCAAGCGACTGACGCCAACGGTGCAAGTTGGGGAACCCCGGTAGTAGTGGAGAGCGCCACCGAGGGACGTTATGCCTCAATGGCCGTGGTGAATGGCAACCCGGCCATTGGCTACTATATGACTCCTGGCAGTGACCTCAATTACGTTCGTGCGATTGACGCCAACGGCTCAGCGTGGGGAGCACCGGTGACTGCGGACGGTACCGGCAGCACCGGCAGGTATGCGTCACTGAACGTGGTCAACGGTAATCCGGCGATAAGTTATCAATACTCGACTGCGAGCGACTTGTATTACGTTAGGGCGACCAACGCTAACGGTACCGCGTGGGGTGCGCCTTTCGCGGTAGACACTGCGGGCGCGGTCGGTCCCTACACCTCGCTCTATGTAGTTAACGGGAACCCGGCGATATCCTACTACGACGAAACCAACTTCGACTTGAAGTACGCGCGGGCAACAAACGCGGACGGCAGCGCATGGGCGGCGCCTGTCACGGCATATAGCACGGGAATTGTGGGCCAGTACACCTCGATGACGGTGGCGGCTGGGAACCCGGTGATTGCATATTTCGATATTACAGGGACTCGCCTTCTTCTTGCCCGTAGCACCGACGCGGACGGAACCGCGTGGAATAGCTACGTTGCGGACCCCGGGGATTACAACTTCGGTGAGTATGCATCCGGCGCTGCGGTAGGCGGGCATCCCGCAGTTGCGTACTGCGACAGTTGGAACGGAGATTTGCGCTTTTGCCGGGCATCTGACGAAGCCGGCACGTCGTGGGGCTATTCGGTTATCCTCGACTGTGAGGGTAACGTGGGCGACTACGCTTCACTTGCGATTGTCGCTTCCAATCCCGCAGTTGCGTATCAGGACAGGAGTTTCATGTACCTCAAGTACGTTCGCGCTACTGATCCGACGGGAACGAACTGGGGCAGCCCAATCGTTGTGGACAACGGTGCCGGCAACGCCGTCGGTCAATACTCTTCGCTCGCGGTCGTGAACGGAAACCCCGCCATAAGCTACATCGATAGCTCGGATTACGACCTCCTTTACATCCGTGCAACCGACTCTGCGGGCGCCACTTGGGGCACACGCGTAATTGTGGTGAGTGATGATGATGTTGGGGAATACTCGTCCATGGCGGTAATAAACGGAAGCCCTGCAATCGTCTACACCGACACCACGAATAACCAGCTGGAGTTCGTTATCGCGAATGACGCCAACGGCAGCACCTGGGGAGCTCCTGTGGTGGTAGTTGATGGAGTGTCCACTGGCGACACAGTGCGGCTTGGAGAAAGAGACGGTCGTCCGGTAATCATTTACGGGGATAGCTCGGACGATGACCTGTGTTATGTAGAGGCTCTTAACTCAAGCGGCACCGTGTGGAAGCAGCTCAAGAAGGTCGACACGAAGGGGTATGTCGGAGAATACGCGTCGTTCATCGTTACGAAAGAAGGCTTGCCTCTAATCGCTTACCACGACTCGGACGGGTACTTGAAGTTCGCGACGCTCCGGCTGTACTGATGGCCTTTGGTGTACAATGAAAGCGCCTTAAGAGGGCTGAGCCCTGCGGGCCGGGGGAGATGAGCCCGCAGGGCCGCTCAGCGTTTTACGGTATCCAGAGACGGGGGTACTGCTCGCAGTCCGTCCGCCACCGGACCTTGAGGATCTCAGCTTGAATCATGCGCCGGATTTGCGCGAAAAGGAGCTGGTCAATGTAAACCCGGCCGCCGCAGCGGGAGCACGTGACCGAGACGCCGGGCGCGATGGTCTCACAGGAGCGGATTTCCATGGCTTCGCAGCCGTTGCAGCACACAGAGAGGTAGGGCCTGCCGCGGTGCAGTGTCACCTTCAGGTTGGGGCGCCTGGTGGCGCTTCTATTTCTGTTTTTCATCTAACTCAACCTCCTTTTTCTACCCCCTTCAGCTCCACTTAATTATACCCGTTCTAGCGGGAGTTTGGGACATGGGCGGGAGGGAGTTTGTGGGGCAAACAACGGTCAGAGAATCCACCCAAACCTCGTACGCCGGGCTTCAGCCCGGCTAAGCGGCCTCTACGTGGCTGTCTGAGAACCTAGCGGGGCTTAAGCCCCGCGTACGGGGGGGTGCACGGATGAGAGCCGGGCTAGTCAGCCCGGCGTACCCCAAGGGCCGTCATCTGAGCGCTTGACATCCTCCCGTTTATTTGGCTATTATGCCAAATATGCAAACAGCTAAACCGGTGCGGTTGGACAAGCGCGAGCGGGCGCGGCTGGAGGCGCGGTCCAAGGTGTTCAAGGCGCTGGGGCATCCCACGCGGCTGTTCATGGTGGAAACGCTGCGCCAGGGCGAGCGCTGCGTCTGCGAGCTGACGGAGATGGTGGGCGCGGATGTGTCCACCGTGTCGCGGCACCTGGCGGCGCTGGAGAGCGCAGGGGTGGTGCAGTCGGACAAGCGCGGGGTGCAGGTGTTCTACCGGCTGCGGATGTGCTGCGTCGCCGGCTTCATGGAGTGCGTGGACGGCTCGCTGGCGCGGGCGGCGCGCGAGCAGATGGAAATCGCCACCGGCGGGAGCCGCAAATGAGCTTTGAGTGGAAGGCAGAGCTGAAGCCGTTGGCGCTGATGCTGGCGGTATTCCTGTTGTTCTACTACGCGCCGTTGCAGCTCATCCATGCGGAGAACTTCGCGATGGAGGCGTTGTATCTCGCGCAGGATTATGCGCGGCTGCACGTCGTCACCTGCCTGGTGCCGGCCTTTTTCATCGCCGGCGCCATCTCCGTGTTCA
>CAZKNJ010000075.1:0-1584 GCA_964554185.1 uncultured Planctomycetales bacterium
ACTCGCCGCGGGCGATCATCTTGTCCAGGTAGCCCTCTTCAGGGCTGTAGTCCCAACTCTCGCCCCATTCGTCGTAGCTCCAGGAGCCGCTGCCGGTATCGCCCTTGATCTTAACGCAGTACTGGAAGAAGCAGCGGTACTTGCCGGGCTTGCCCACGAACGCGTCGGGGAACGGCTTGGGCTTTTCCTCGTCGTAGCCCGTGGTGCCGGGTTTGGCATCCAGCTCGCAGCCGTCCTCGCGGTCCACCGAGTCGTAGACCCACACAAGCTGCTGGTCCCATTCCGGATGCCTGGTCTCAAACCGGCAGAGCCCATAGGCGATGGGCTCGCCCGGCTGGCCGTCCGCGCCCACCGGATCAATCCACATCTCGATGAAGTTGTACTTGACGTAGGGCCGCAGCAGGATGCCCTTCGCACTCACTTGGTCCAGCAGGTCCTGCTGGATTTCGCCGATAGTGCGCGGGAAAAACACGCGGCAGTCCAGGTGGTCGAAGCCGCCCCAGGTGAACGTGTCGCCGAGGCCCTTCCATTCGGCTTCCTTGTCGAACGGCAGGTGCGTGCCAAAGACCATGTTGCCCAAAAACGGGTCGCTGGTGTCGCGGTACTTGCTGGGCGCGACGATCTTGGCTTCCGCCACCGCGGAGAATGCGAACGCCACTAAGGCGAGCGCAATGACGATGATTCTGAACCTCATGGTTCCCCCCTCCTAAGGTCGATTAAGCCCCAGTCTATCCATGTTCGTTGCGTGATGTCAAATCCGCGGCATGCTTGGCCTTAGGAAGAGAGCCCCGTATTTACCGGAAGCCGCTCCTCTCTACGGCACCACGAACGTGAACTCGCCCTTGGATACGGCGACGTTAACGTAGCCCTCGGTCGGGTTGAAGGTCCAGTTGCCCGAGGAGCCCTGCGTCCATTCGCCGCCGCCGGTCTCGCCCTTGATCTGCAGGTAGAACTGCACCTCCACGTGGTACTTCCCCGGCTTGAGCAGGCAGACGTCCGGGAAGACGGTGTCGCTGTCCTTGATGCCGTCGGGGTAGCTCTTCCCCGGCACCTTGTAGACTTCGCCGCCCTCGTCGGCGTCATACATCCAGTACAGGTAGCCGTCCCAGTCGTTGTCCGGCGTATCCACCCGCGCGCCGGCGTAGGCGAGCTGGTCGCCCACCTTGCCGTCCTTCATCGTGTCGATCCACACGTCAAAGCCGGTGCTGTACACGTACGGGTTGACGAAAACGCCGCGGTCCACGCTCTGCTGGAGCAGCGCGGTTTTCAGCTCGCCGTAGCCCTGCGGGAAGAACGCGCGTGCCTCCAGGTGGTCAAACTTCCCCCAGGTGAAGTCGGTGCCCACGCCCGCGAAGTTCTCGTCCTCGCCGTAGGGCAGCGCGGTGCCGAAGACGATGTTGCCCATCAGGTCGTCGTAGGGCTTGCGGTACTTGGACTTCCAGGTGATGGTGGCGCTCGCCGCCAGCGACAGCGCGAGCAAAACAAGCAGCACGCCGATAACAATGCGCAGTTTCATTTGCCCCCTCCTCCAGAGGTTCAGAAGATGGAATGAATCTACTCCCGCGCCGCCGCGCCTGTCAATCG
>CAZKNJ010000075.1:1684-6960 GCA_964554185.1 uncultured Planctomycetales bacterium
GTCCCCCCAGTGATACCCCACGAACGGCGCATCTCCCTCATTGATGAAGCCGTCGTCGTTCACATCCAGGAACGGCAGGAAGCCCGCCGTGCCCTCGGCAAGTTCGCCATTGGCCGCGAGGAACAACTCCAGAAAAGCGGTGTCCCCGTCATCCACCGTGCCGCTGGAATCAAAGTCGCCCGGCAGCGTGTTCAGGTAGAACGTACCACTCAGCGTCTCGCTGTAAGCTCCTCTGAAGCCCTCAACCTCCAGCTCGTACGCCCCCGTGGTCA
Organism: uncultured Planctomycetales bacterium; assembly: GCA_964554185.1. Taxonomy (GTDB): domain Bacteria; phylum 4484-113; class 4484-113; order 4484-113; family 4484-113; genus CAZKNJ01. The sequence continues at coordinate 1,957 of CAZKNJ010000075.1, forward strand.
GGCCGCCGATGTTCACTTCCGCCACGACGTCGTTTTCGTTGCCGCGCGTGGTGATGTTCCATTCCTTACCCGCCGCGCCGGCAATGCGGATGGTCACGCTGTCCAGGTCCGGCTGCGCGAACACGCGCACACTGAAAGTCTGGTCAAACATCATATCCGCCGGCGGATCCACGAACTCGTAGCCGAAGTCGTCGTAAGGCGTGGCCACGACGAAGATCTGCGCGCTCTCGCGCACCGCTCCGTTGAGGGACACGTCAACCTTCCCTGTCACCGCGCCCACCGGTACTAGCACTTCAATGCTGCCGTCCGTCCACGACTGCACCGGCGCTTCCGCCCGTCCCGCATCTCCCGCGAAGGTGACCACGGTCTGGCCTTCGGCGTAGTCGCCGAAGCCGCTGCCGGTGATGGTCACGGGGTCGTAGTAGAAGCCCTCGGACGGCGCAATGGATGCGACGTCGTGGTGTCCCACATACAGCGCAAGCTCGGCGCTCACTTTGTCTTCTAGCGAACCGTCTTCATCGTTGTCATATAGATCGTATTCGTAGGCCGTGGCGATGATGTTGAGCAGCCCATTTGCGTACACACCAGTGTCCAGCGTCAGCCCCCAGTCCGGCGCGTAGGTCGTGTCATACAACTCGCCGTTGACATAAACCTCGCAGCGGTCCACTTGCCAGAGGTGGTCGTCGTAAACGCGCAGGTCCAGGTCAACTACTCCACTCACCACCTGGCCGTCCACCGGGTCGTTGAACAAGACCAGAGGTAGCTCCGTTGGCGTCGCGATGTAGAAGTCATCAAACTGAAACCACCGCTGGCCGCCGGCGTCGTTGCCGTCCAGCAGCCAGTAGAACTGAATCGCGCTGCCGACGATGCTGCTCAGCGAGAAGATGATATTGCCGCTGTAATCGTAGCTATTGACGTCTGGATTATTGTCAGGCGAGTAGATGTCAAAATATCCGCTGCCGTTTTCCCCGTACACAGCCATCATCATCAGCTTGCCGCTGCTGAAGCTCCAGTCGCCGGTGAACACAACCTTCGCGTTTTCCACGCTGCTCAGGTCGAACAGTGGCGACATCAGCCAGTCCACGTCCCGCTGGCGGTACTTCGGCGGCGTCAGCGACGGATCACCCAGCCGCATGGCAAAATCCCCCGGCGCCTCCTCGTAAAGGTGCCAGTAAGCTTCGCCGCTGATGTTGTACTGGGTCCAGTGGCTTGTATCCAGCCCGTCAAAGCTGTTGTAGTAGGGGATGGGCATGAAATAGCTGTCGGTCACCACCACCACGCGCTCGTCAAAGCCGTGGATGAAATCGTCATCCACGACCTCCACGAGCACGTTCATCTCGCCCGGGTACTCGTCGGTGGCGTCATAGCTGAAACCAAATGAGCTCCCAGGATCGTTCAGCTCGTCTACCAGCAGTCCGTCAATGTAGAGGAATGCGCGTTCAATCGTTCCGTCGTCGGTGGCCTCACAGTTTATGTCCACCAGTCCGGTTACATTCTGGTCGTTGCTCAAGTTGGTGATGTCCACCACTGGCGCGGTTCCCGCGCTGGCGGCTAGCGCATTGGCCGTGTTCACTCGCGTCACATAGTCGTTCCGCCACTGCGCGTCGCTTACCGGGTCGCCGGTCGATTCGATGAGCCCGCGGATTTGATCTAGGCTCAGAGTGTCGCCGTACTCCGCCATCAACAGCAGCGCCGCACCCGCCACCATCGGGCATGCCATGGAAGTTCCGCTGTAATCACCGCGATACGTGTCATTGAAAACGGTGGAGTAGATGTTCACGCCCGGGGCTACGCTGTCCACCCACGGCCCGTAGTTGCTGAAGCTGGCTTTGTCATCGCTGGAGTTAACCGCTCCTACGGCTATGCAAACTGGAATGCCCGCTGGATAATGGATCTGCGCACCGTTGTTGTCGTTACCCGCTGCCGCCACCGGCAGCGTGCCGTTCAAGTACGCGTACTCACATGCTTCTTTCAATGTATCGCTGGGCATATAGCTGCCGAAGCTCATGCTGATGACCGAAGCTTCGCACTGCACTGCCAGAACAATGCCGCTGATGGAGCCGATAAAATCCCCCTGTGCGTTAGTCACTTTGATGGGCAGTATCCCGCCTTCATAGGCCACGCCAGCGCCACCCTTAGTGTTATCGCCCGTGGCCGCGGCGATGCCGCAGCAATGGGAGCCATGGCCCAAGATGTCCTGCGGCCAGGTGTCGCTTTCTCCCAGGTCGAAGTCCTCCCCCGGCCACAGGGTGTTGAGGTCCAGGATGTTGTCCACCAGGTCGGGATGGTCCATGTCCGCGCCGGTGTCAATCACCGCGACATACACCTCCGGATCGCCGGTCTGGCTGTCCCAGGCGCCGAAGTCATTCATATGTGAGGCGTCGTGGTACAACTGCGTCCCGTCCTGCACCTTGGGGTCGTCCGGCGTGTTGCACGGCGTGTAGATAGGATTGTATTCCACCAGCCGCACGTTCACCGGATTCTCGTCCAGGATACGCTGCATCAGCAGCTCCGCCTCTGCGACGGGTGGCAGCCGGTAGCCGCAGTAGTTGAAGCCCGCCACATAGGCCTCGCAGCCCTGGATGATGCTCAACCCGTACTCCTCCCCCAGCTTGCGGGCGAATCGCGCGTGGTCTATGTTCGCAAAGAGCATTGACGCGGTGTTGATGGGCGGCCGCCCTAGGCCGCTTCCCGCGCCGCCATCCACTTCGCCCGCCAGCTCGTCGGCGAACATCACCAGTATTTCGTCTGGATAGTAGTCCACGCCCGCGGTGAATCCCCGCGTGTCCTGCCAGGTGGGCGGGCGCGGGATGAACGGGTTGCCCGCTTCGGTTGGAAGTAGCAGCGCCGTGTTGCGCGCACTGGCTTCCGGCGAAGGCGAAACAGCGGTAATGCTGGCGGAGCGCTCGCCGCAGCCGGCGCACACGAGTATCACGTAAATTGCGGCCACGGCCGCCGCGAGCCTATGTAATGTCAGGTGAGATCACCTCGGTTGGGACTACTGCGGGATTATACCACCGCGATGGAGGCGATCAGCCGTACCGGGAAGCTACGGCATCAGCATCAGCGCTATGCCCAGGCCGATAATCACCAGTGCCGCGAAGACATTGGATAGGCGATGCGTAAGCTGCATCGGCAGCACCTTCAGCCCCGCCAGCGCCGCCAGCACGAAGGTTTCCATCACCACGAGCGTTAGCACCAAGAACAGCAGGCTGGAGACAATCACCGCCGTCCAGCTGATCTGCACCGCCACAAACATGAGTGGTATTAGCGGCTCACAGGGGCCCAGGACCACGATTGCGACCAGCGTCCAGAACAGCACGCTACGGTTACGCATACGTGGGTCGTCGGCGTCTATGGCCGCATGGCGGTGCGAATGCTGGCGTAGCGACCACAGCAGGTAGAAAACGCCGCCCAGGATTAGCAGCCACCCGGCAACGGTTCCGCGGGTCCCCTCCAGAAACGTCAGCCGTTCTAGCGTGATGCCGGCGGCGATGCCAATGAAGCCGATCAATACCGAAGAAAGCACATGGGCGATGCCGCCCGCGAGCGTGATAAAGAACGCGCGCGTCAGGCTCCATTCCCGCGCGCGGCCGATGGCGATGAACGGTAAATAATGATCGGGGCCCGCTGCGGCGTGTACCAGCGCGATAACGGCGGTTCCCGCCAGCAGCGCCATCCAGGCTGCAGGGATACTAGATGGATTCATGGCGCCGGATTCTAGCATATGTGCGCCCGGCTGCATCTGGAGAATCTCTGTGTGATTAACCCCATCCCCGCTGCGTCTGGTAGGATAGTGGTCAGTACAAAGGAGGAGGACAACCGCTATGAAACGCCCTTGGTATGAACTTCCGGAACTCAACTATGAGTACGACGCGCTGGAGCCGCACATTGATGCCATGACGATGCAGATTCACTACAGCAAACATCACCGCGGCTATGTTGATGGCGCTAACGACGCGCTGTACCAGCTGGAAAAAGCCCGCGAGTCCGGCGACTACTCGTCCATCCGGCGGTGGGAGCGCGACCTCTCGTTCAACTTGAGCGGTCACATCAACCACAAGCTCTTCTGGGAGAGCATCGGCCCGGATGGCGGCGGGTCGCCCGAAGGCGAGATGCGCGGCAAGGTCAAGCGCGACTTCGGCTCGCTCGACGCTTTCAAAGCTCATTTGACTGCCGCTGCGCTTTCCATTCAGGGCAGCGGCTGGGTCATACTGAGCTGGGATCCCATCGCCAAGCTCCTGCTGCTTGTCACGGCGGAGAACCACGAAAACCGCGGCGTGCGCGGCGGAGTGCCACTGATGGCGCTGGATATGTGGGAGCACGCGTTCTATCTCAAGTACCAGTACCGCAAAGCCGACTACGTCAGCGCCTACTGGAACGTAGTGGATTGGAAATCCGTCGCCCGCCGTTTTGAGAAAGCCTCCGGGGGCTAGAAGTAGCCGCCGCAGCTTTTCGTCGCTGTGAAGCCTAGTGCTTCGGCGCCAGCTTCTCCGGCCAGTCGCCGTTGATAAGGTAGCGTCCGGCCTCAATCGCCGCGGTTGCGCCTTCACCCACCGACACCGTCATCTGCCGGTGGCTTAAGTAGGTCACGTCGCCCACCGCGAAGATGCCCGGCTTCTCCGTGCGCATCCGCCCGTCTACGTAGATCTCGCCGGTGTCGGCCAGCTTGAGGATATTCGCGGCGAACTTGGTGTTGGGGGTGTGCCCGATGAACACGAAGACAGCCGCCGTGGAAAACTCCTCCTCTTCACCGGTCTGCGTATTCTTGAGGATTACGCCCTCCACCTTCTCGTTGCCCAGCACCCGGGTGATGACGCGGTTGAGCATCAACTCCACATTCGGCAGAGCTTTAGTGCGGCTTATCGCGATGGGCTGCGCGCGGAAGCCCTCGCGCCGGTGCACCAGCGTGACCTTGCCGCAAACGCTCGCCAGGTACTGCGCTTCTTCCATCGCCGCGTCGCCGCCGCCGACGATGATGACGTCCTGCCCCTTGAAGAACGG
>CAZKNJ010000076.1:0-6684 GCA_964554185.1 uncultured Planctomycetales bacterium
CATGCCCCAGGCGCAGGAACGGACGCGGCCATTTCCCGCGGACCTCATCTTTTTTGACAACGACGGGACGGTGTTTGATTCGTCCACCGGCGTGCTCACCGCGGTGCAGGACGGCTTCCGCGAGTTCATTGCGCGGCACGGCCTGGACCTGCCCGTGCCCACCATCGCGCGCATCAAGGAGCTGACCGGCACGCCCAACACCGTCTTCTTCCCCGCGGTGCTGCCGCCGGAGGTGCGCCACCTGGCGCCGGACCTGCGCGAGGCCTGCCTGCGCCACGAAGTTGAGGCCATCCGCACCACCGGCAAGCTCTATGACGGCGCCCGCGAGATGCTCACGGAGCTGCGCGCGCGCGGCAAGAAGCTGGTGCTCATCACCCACGCCGGGGTGGAATACCTCACGGCCACCGCCGAGGCCTTCGGCTACCGTGAGCTGTTCGACGCCATGTATCACGTCGGACTGCACGGCCTGGCGGACAAGCCGGAGATGATAACTCACGCGCTGGACGCAATGGGGTTAAACGGCGCGCCGCTGGTGGCGGTGGGGGACAAGGCGGCGGACATCGCCGCGGGCAAGGCGCACCGCGCGGCCTGCATCTTCTGCGCCTATGGCTTCGGGACGGAAGCGGATGCGGCCGGCGCCGACGCGGTCATCCACGCGCCGCTGGAGCTGCTAGCTCTGGTGAAATAAGGTCCCGCCCTGTCCCCGAAGTGGCTAGAACGGGCTTAGCGACCCACCAGGGATGAGACCGGACCCACGCATGCCATCACCCCTTTCACCGCCGCCATTGTCAATCTCCTCAATCCACTTATCCACCTCCTGCTGATGCTGATGGCGGTAAATGGTTTCGTCGTCCTCCTCGTCCTCCGTTGTTGTTGGTTTATACTCCGGTTTGCATTTCGGACATCCTGCTACATACAGAGTGCCACAAAGAAGTAGCAGCAGCAGTAGGAGGTGAGCCAGACGTCTTGAGGCCTTGCCCAGAGATGTGTAAAACCGCTCCATCCTAGATCCCCCCCTTGTCCAGAGTGTTCTGCAGTAGGTCAAACTCAGTAACCATGTACACATCGTCAATGACGGGCTGCGTAGCGAGGATTGGGTGAAGCTCCTGTTCGTCCGACAACGGGAGGCCATAGACGCTCCCTTCGACAGTAGGTGGCGTGGTCCCCAGGTTGATCGACAATGAGAACAACTCGCGCTGGCCGCGGGCCATCGCGAACTCCCCAAGATTGCCGTTGACGGAACTCGTGATCGCGAGTTCGCTGTAGGCATTGACACTCTGCTGGAGCAGAGGCAAGTCCACATCGGGGGCAGGGATCCAGGTCATGTAGTTGTTGTCCTGGGTCTCCGCATAGTTGTAGAAACCGTCCAGGAATGTGAGGGTGTCCGCCTTGATGCTGGCGGCGACCTCATCAGGAGGAGAAAGCACAGCCAGCGCACTTCGGGCGGTCGCGATGTGTGGCCTCCATGGATTGGCTTGGCTGAGGCCAGTAGCAGAAGTGTCTTGTACGAAAGCGGCCCAAATCGAAGCTAGCGCGGAGTCAAAGGAGAAATCCTGGCAGCGGGAAAGGAACTGACCCATATCAGAGTACAGAAGCGATAACTCACCTCCGCGCTGCTGTGATACTACGTTCAGCTCAGAATCAAGCGTCTGGATTGCCTGATTTGGCGTCACTGTCACCACTGCAGATACCGAGGTGCTAAGGCCAGCGTCGTCGGTAGCGGTAAGAGTGAGCACGACCTCGCCCGCCTGAAGAATCCGGTCTGGCCATTCGTAGTTGATATCGAAGTAGTGGTCTTCGCCCGCGATGTTGAGGAGCACTTCGTCGGTGGAGCGTAAGGTGAGATTGTGGCGGCTCAGCACCGGGCCTTGCGACATGCCGTTCGGCGCTGAGATGGTTCCTGCTATCATCACCTCGCCTTCTTGGAGTGTTTGGCCGTTACTTGGAAATGTGAGGTGGGTGAACGACGGCGGCGGTCCTTGTCCTAGTGACCTAAGCCCAACCAGACCGAGCCCGGTGAGCGCAAGCAGCACTGACACAGCGAGCAATCGCGGTGTCCCAATGTGTAGTTTCATTTGTCCCTCCTCTCGGCATTATGATGCCGCATCATGTGATAGCCACTTCCATAGCATAGTATGTGTGGTGCGTCAAACACATAAGGATGCGCACATACATTATGGCTGGAGCTGCTTAAAGCTGAAAGGCGAGGCGGTACACCTCGCCCTTCAGCATATGTCGCAGTTCAGCCCGAAGGCTGGCTGCTACTAGATTCCGTCGCCCATCTCGCCCTTGCGCGAATGGGCGGCTTCGTACTGCTCCACGCGGCGCATGATGCGCTCGCTGAAGTCGGTATCCTTCTGTTCCAGCAGCTTGAAGTCGTGCTGGCTGCTGGCGGCGTTGATAGCCGTGTCGTAGGTGATGAGGCCGCGCCGGAACATCCCCAGCAGGTACTGGTCGAAGGTGATCATGCCTTCGGAGTTGCCTTCCTCAATGGCGTTCTTGGTCATATCGGTCTTTTCCGCATCCTCAATGAACTCGCGGATGCGCCCGGTAGTCTTCATAATTTCCAGCGCGGGCACGCGGCCGCCGCCGACCATCGGCAGCAGGCGCATGGACACGATGGACTTGATGGTTTCGGCGAGCATCAGGCGCGCCTGCTTCTGCATCTGGTCGGGGTAGAAGTCCACGATGCGGCTGATGGTCTGCACCACGTCCAGGGTGTGCAGGGTGGTGAGCACGAGGTGGCCGGTGAGCGCCGCCTGGAAAGTTGCGGTGACCGTCTCGCGGTCGCGCATCTCGCCCACGAGGATGATGTCGGGGTCTTCGCGCATGGAGCCGCGGATGGCGTCCAGGAAGGTGTTGGTGTCCACGCCCAGCTCGCGCTGGTTGATGATGGCTTCCTTGTCGTAGTGGACGAACTCAATCGGGTCCTCAATCGTGATGATGTGCACCGGGCGCCGGTTGTTGATGTACTCAATCATGGACGCCAGGGTCGTGGACTTGCCGGAGCCGGTGGTGCCGGTGATGATGATGATGCCGCGCCGCTCCAGCGAAAGCTCCTCCATGATTACCGGAAGGTTCAGGTCCTCAAACGGGAGGATGTCGTCGGGGACCAGGCGCAGCGCCGCGGCCAGCGTGCCCTGCTGGCGGAAGATGTTGACGCGGAACCGCCCCTTCTTCTGGTACTGGTAGGAGACGTCAATCTCGTTCTTCTCTTCCAGCATGTACTCGCGCTTAGGAGTGAGCAGGTGCTTGCAGTAGCGTTCCATGAGCACATCGTCCACCCGTGGAAAGTCCGTGGGCATCAGGTCGCCGTCAATGCGGACAAAGGGCACGCGGCCCACGCCCAGGTGCAGGTCGGACGCATTCTTCTCAACCACGAAATCGAGAAGGTCGGTAATCTCAACAGGCATTATGCAACTCCTGGTAGTTCCCCCGAACAGCCCATCCGGCGGTATACAGGATTATAACATAGCCGGCGCGCGACTGTGCGCCTGGCTCACCGCCCAACCGCCCGTCTCAGCCGGGCGGCTTCAACTGCGCTTAGATCCCGGGATTCGCCCGGCTTCAGGCGGCCGAGCTGCACTCCTCCGTAAGCGGTGCGCCGCAGCCGCAGCACCTCAAACCCGTGCGCGGCGAGCAGCCGCCGCATTATGCGGTTGCGGCCTTCGTGCAGGCTGATACTCAGCACCGCTGCGCGCTCATCCCGGCGCACCAGCTTTACGCCGTCGGGCCGAATAGGTCCGTCCTCCAGCACCGTCCTCCCGCCCAGGCGAGTGATGGAGCGTTCATCCGGCGGCGGCGAAACCGCCACCTCGTAGGTGCGGGGAGCCTCGGAGCTTGGGTGCATCAGCGCATGCGCCAGCTCGCCGTCGTTGGTGATGAGCAACAGCCCTTCGCTGTCCCGGTCCAGCCTCCCCACGGCGAACACCCTCGCTTTCCCCCGCGCCGGGAAGTAATCAGCCAGGCAGCGGCGCCCGCGCTCATCGCTCCACGTGCACAGCACCCCGCGCGGCTTGTGGAAGGCCAGTAGCTGTATGCGCCTGGTTGCCTGGGCCGTTTTACCGTCCACGGTGATTTGGTCGCGTAGAGGGTCGACCACGGTGGCCAACTCGGTTACCGTCTGGCCGTTCACCTTCACCCGCCCGGCGGTCACCAGCTCCTCCACTGACCGGCGGCTGCCAAAGCCCAGCATTGCCAGCGCCCGGTTGATTCGCATTTGCGCCACGGCGACATTCTAGCCGCTACGTCCAGGCGTTGCCAGAAGCCCCGGCATTGACGCGCAGCCGGTTTTGCGCTAATTGATATGAATGGCGGCTAACGCAAGTGGCAGCTACGACGAAAGAGGGTTGCTTCCACTCGACTTGACCTCCGGGCTGGAAACGGCGGTGTATTTCACTCCTGGCGGCAAACTCACCGGCATAGACCTGTTCCGGCTGCAGCCGCTCGCCGGCATGCCCGACCCAACTCCCACACTTGCGCTACGCGCGCTGCACCTCTGCATGCAGCCGGGGACTACGGTGCATGCCAATAGCGCCTGGACTGAATTCACCGTTGTTCACCAGGGCAAGACGGTGTGGCAGGTTGGGTTGGCGCGGGAACTCTCGCCGTTCCGCCGCCGCGTGTATGGGCAGCTTCTCAGCATCGGTGCAGGTGAGACGATAAGCTACGGCGGGCTGGCGCAGCTGGCACGCACCGCGCCGCGGGCGGTGGGGCAGGCGATGGCGCGCAACTTCCTGCCGGTGCTGATTCCCTGCCACCGGGTAATCAGCGCAGACGGCGGGCTGGGCGGTTTCGGCTCTCCCGAAGGGGTGAGAATCAAGGAGCGGATGCTGCGCTACGAACGGGAATTTCGGTTTTGACCGTGAATCCGGTCTGGATTCACCACGAAATAGGATAGAATCCGGGAATCTGATGGCCTTTATCAGGGGAACACAAGTGCGCATGGGGCGTGGCGGCCGGTTTATCGCTGAGATAACCATTGTCAAGGTCGCTATCCTGATGCTCGTCTTTTTGCTGACTTACCTGCTTCCACAGCGGGTGGTGGGCGTCTTCCCCGGCGAGCGGCAGATTCTCTTCGCCGTGTATCTCATCGCGAACGCGCTGGGCCTCTGGCGCTACTTCTCCGGTGTGGCGCACCGCGAGCTCACGCTGCGTGTGCTCTTCGTGCTGGACATCAGCTTCATCATCTACCTTTCCAAGTACTTCGCGCTGGACCGCGGCATGCTGCTGATGATTCTGGCAGGCCTGGTGGTATACGAGTCGCTGGTCGTCGGCCGGCTTTTCGGCTTCATCGCGCTAGTCTGCTCAATCGCTTACTTCATCGGCTTCAGCCACTTCGGCCCCGTGAGTGCCAGCGCCATTGGGAAGACAGTTGCGGGCTACGAGATGCCAATCGCCATCGGGTCGCTGGTCATTATCTACGTTTTCGTTTTCCTGGTTGCGCGCAACTTCCAGGAGATGATCGGCGAAAGTGAATACCTGGCGCAGGAGCTGGCGGACGCCACTATCGCGAGCGAGCTGGCCAAGGAAGAAGTAGTGCGCCGCAATCAGCAGCTTTCCACGCTGCTTCAAATATCGGAGAGCCTGTCGTCCTCCCTGGAAATAGACCGGCTGTTCAAGAACTTTGAGCAGGCCATCGGCAACTCCGTCCCGTTTGACAACTTCAGCTTGCTGGTCTTTGACGCCGAGATAAGGGCCTTCCGCGTGCTGGTCAGCCGCCACGAGTACCGCGAGCTGTCCGAGGCCGCGGTTTTCCCGATAGACAAGGGCGTCGCCGGGCATGTGTACAACCGCGGCGTTCCGTACCTGGTGCGCGATATGGCGGCGGATCCCTTCGCCAGCGAGCTGGTTGACCGCGCCGACAGCGTCGGCTCGCTCATCTGCGTGCCGCTCCACTACCAGGACGATATGCTAGGCGTGCTTTGCCTGGAAAACAAGAAGCCCAACGCCTTCAGCCAGGAGGAGCTGCGGTTCGTGGAGAGCATCTCACCGCTGGTAGCCATCGCCGTCAACAATGTGGTGAGCTTCCAGATAATCAAGACCGCGTCCTCCCGCGACAAGCTCACCAACCTCTATAACTACTTCGCGTTTACCCAGCGGTTCTGCGAGATGCTGGAAACCTCACACCGGCGCGACCGCGCGCTGACGATGATACTGATCGATTTGGACGACTTCAAGCTGGTCAACGACACCTACGGCCACCTGGCGGGCAACACCGTCCTCAGCCAGATGGGCGAGCTTTTCACCTCGTTCTTCCGGCGCAGTGACCTGGTGGCCCGCTACGGTGGCGAGGAGTTTGCGGTAGTGCTCAACAATACGCCGATGGACATCGGGCTGGTCATCGCCGACGCGCTGCGCCAGTGCGTGGAGGAAAGCGAGTTCCTCGGCGGCGACCAGCCGAAGATCCCGATAACCGTCAGCATCGGCGTGTCCAGCACCGCGGACGAGGGCATCACCTTCATCGCGCGCCCCAGCCGCCGCCGCGACGACGACCACTTTGTGGAGAACCTGGAGGAGATTGCCGACCTGATGCTGGCGAGCGCGGACGCCGCGATGTATCGCAGCAAGCACGATGGGAAGAACCGCGTGACCGCTTCCGAGTACTCCGTCTTTGCCCACAAGAACTTCACCGAATACCGCCGCACCGCGCCGGACGGCGCCCTGCCGGTGGTCAACAAGAAG
>CAZKNJ010000077.1:0-2763 GCA_964554185.1 uncultured Planctomycetales bacterium
TTACCAGCCCCTCTGGCTGGCCACCGTCCGGTGGTGCGGATAGGCCGCCGCTCCCGGTGGGTTGTTTCCCCTTCCCGCACGACACAAACACCAGTGCCGCCGCGCATAGCAGCGCGGCGGTGATGACCGCCAGCCGCAAAGCTGCTGTCCTGACCATGATATTCCCCTCTTCGTGCCATTGGGCGCACGAGCAGTTACCCTCTATCAGACTCGCCCGCGCGGGATTTGTTCCATCTTGTCTCGCGCAAGTAGTGCTCGGCTATCCGCTTTCGCCAGGGCTGCGGCGGACAAGAAGCCCCGCGTACCCCAATGTTTGGTGGCACAGCCGTCCCGGCTGTGATTCTAGGTGCACAGGCCAGAGGCCCGTGCCACCGACGCATGTGCCACCAGCGCCCGCGCCACCGATGTCAGCCCGGCGTACCCAAACAACGAATCACGGGCGGGACGCCCGCGCCACCATACGAGGTCAGAACGGGTTGTCGCGTTTGACGATGAGGAGGAGCAGGCGGGAGAGGTCCTCTTTAGAGGCGAAGTCAATGTCCAGGTTGCCGCCCCGGCCGCGGCGCTTGATGCGTACACGGGTGCCGAGGTAGTCCTCCAGCTGGCCTTCCACCCGCTTGTAGTGGCCGTCGGCGGGAGCAGGTTTCCGCGCGGGTTTCGCCACCGGTGATGGCTCCTGTGCGAGACGTTCAATCTGGCGCACCGTCAGCCCCGCAGACTGTATCTTCTTCAGCACTTCGGCGCGGCGTTCCGGCGGGATAGCGAGCAGCGCGAGCGCCTGGCCGCGCGACAGGCGGCCGGAAGCCACTTCCTTGAGCGCGGCGCGCTCCAGCGTGAGCAGGCGCAGCGAATTGGTGACATAGCTGCGGCCGCGGCCGACGCCGCCGGCAATCTGCTCGTGGGTCAGGGCGAAATCGGCGGAGAGCGTCTGGAAGGCGCGCGCCTCGTCCACCGGGTTGAGGTCTTCGCGCTGGATGTTCTCCACCAGCGAGAGCATCAGCACGTCCCGGTCATCCAGCGGCTTGACCACGGCGGGAATGGCGTTTAGGCCGGCCTCGCGCGCCGCCAGCAGCCGCCGCTGGCCCGCCACCAGCTCGTAGCGCCCATCCGGGCGCGGGCGCAGCAACACCGGCTCCACCACGCCGTGGCGCTTTATCGATTCCACCAGTTCGCGCAGGGACTCCGGCGGGATGTCCATACGGGGCTGGTAGGGATTGGGGTCAATCGCGGAGAGCGGGACTTCCAGCGACTGCTGGCGGCCGCCGACGGTTTCGCCGAGCAGCGCCGCCGGTATCTGCACCTCGCGGGAAAGCTGTTGCAGTCCGCGCCCCAAGCCTTTCTTGCGTGCCACGGGGCTATTGTAGCAGAGGATTCGGCGCGGGCGCGGATGGGGGCTATAATCACTAACCAGTGGCACGGGACAATTACCTGGCGGGTAAGAAAGCGCTGGTCATCGGCGCGGGCGGACTGGGGAGAATTTGCCTGGACCACCTGGCCGGTGCGGGAGCGACCGTGCTGGGCACGCGGCGCAGTACAACCGGCGCGGGCAGCGGGCTAGTCGCATTCAACTACCCCAAGGACAGTTTCGCAGCGCTGAAGAGCGCAGTGAGCGAGGCGCTGGGAGCGCACTTGGACGTGCTCATCTACGCGGCGGGGCCGACGCTAAAGGCGGCGGTGGACGAGACCGACGGGGAAGAGCTGCTGGAGCTGGCGCAAGTCAATGCGGTGGGCTTCCACGAAGCGATGCTGGCGTTCACTCCGATGATGGGCGAAGGCGGGCGCGTGGCCACGTTCACGGTGGCGGGCGCGGATGAGCTGGTGGGCCGCAAGATGCTGCCGGCATACTTCGCGGCCAAAGCGGCGCAGCTATCGCTGATGAAGAGCTGGGCGCTTAAACTCGCGCCGCGCGGAATCACGGTGAACGCGATAGCGCCGGGTGTGTTTGCCGGTGGCCTTACGATGGATGAAGCGAAGATACCGGCGGGGCGGATGGGCAAGCCGGAAGACCTGGCAGCGGCCTTGCGCTTTCTGCTGGGCGAGGACAGCGGCTACATTACCGGCAACAGCATCACGGCCAGCGGCGGATACGGCATCTAGCTTCGGGCACCGACGCTGGGGCGAATCAGCCCGCGCAGAATCCCGCGAATCTCCAGGTCCTGGAGAATCATATCCGGGTACGCGGGATTGGCCGCACGGAGAATGTGGCGGTTGCCGTCGCGGTAGTAGTGCTTCACCGTCGCCTCATTGTCCACGATGGCCGCGACAATCTTGCCGGGCTCGGCGCTCTGCTGGTAGCGGAAGATGCCGATGTCGCCGTCAAGGATGCCCGCGTTCACCATCGAGTCGCCGTCAATACGCAGGGCGAAGAAGCGGTAGGCGCCGCGCTCCCACTCTTCCAGCGGGAAGTCGCAGTACTCCTCCACGTTTTCCTCCGCCCAGATCGGTTCGCCGGCGGCGATGCGCCCCAGCAAGGGCACGCGGCGCTCCTGGTGGGGCTTGAGCACCTCCAGCGCGTGAGGCTTGAGCACAATGGAGCGCGAGCGGCGCTCGGTGCGCTCAATGAAGCCCTTCTTCTCCAGCGCGAGGATGTGGTCGTACGCGCCTTTCACGCTGCACTCGTGCATGCGCGCGATGTCGCGGATGGAAGGAGCGTAGTTATTCTCCTCGTAGAAGGATTCGATGTAGGCGAGTATTTGCCGCTGCCGTTTGGTCAGGCTTTTACCCATACACTATTATACTATACGCGCGTATTGAGTTGTCAAG
>CAZKNJ010000077.1:2863-6532 GCA_964554185.1 uncultured Planctomycetales bacterium
AGCCCGGCCTATACCCGTGAGGAAAACTTGTTGGCAAGTGGAGCGTATCTGCTGTGTTATAATCACGGATGTGATAGAGGGGGCCAGGTTCCGCCAGCTCAAAACTATCCCGGACGAGCGCGGTTTCCTGATGGAAATACTGCGCGCAGACTGGGAGAACTTCGCCGGTTTCGGCCAGGCTTACATCACCACGGCGCACCCCGGAATCATTAAGGCGTGGCACAGCCACCGCCACCAGACCGACAACTTCTGCGTGATTTCCGGCCGGGCCAAGGTCGCGCTCTACGACGGGCGCGAGGACTCGCCGACGAAGGGCGAGTTGAACGAGTACATCCTCGGCGAGGGCAACTTCGGGCTGGTGACCATTCCACCGCTGGTGCACCACGGGTTCATGTGCCTTAGTGAAGTGGCAGCGATGGTGCTGAACTTACCCAACCGCCTGTACAACTACGAGGAGCCGGACGAGCTGCGCCTGCCCCACGACACCGACAAGATTCTCTACGATTGGAGGGCGGAAGGCAAGTGAGCGGCAAGGGTGACATCGGCACCGGATTGGCGGCGCGGCTGGAGCGGCTGCTGGAGGTGCATGCCGCCCTGGCGGGCAGTGTCAACTTTGAGGAGCTGGGACGCAAGCTGGGCGAGACGCTCACCGACCTGATTCCGCCATTTTCGGCGGCGCGGCTGCCGGTGGTTGAAGGAATGGTGGGCAAGGAGTTTCCGCTCACCCACGGCGAAGAGCTCCACTCCGAAGGAGACCTCGAGGCCATCCAGCCGGTGCGGCGAAAGTTCGCCGCGCTGTCGCTCAATCCCGGCGAGGCGCCGGCGCCTCTGATGGTAACGCCAGACGAGCTGAGCGAGCTACCGGCGGATGTGCGCAAACGCATTGCGCTCTGGTGCTTCCTGCCGCTGCACGTCAGCGAGGGCGACGCGGTATCGGTCTTCGCGTTTGAGTTCCACCATGCGCCGAAGGACCGCGAGGCGCTGAGCTTCACCATGGAGCATCTGATGCTTGTGCTGGCGCCGGTGGTGGAGATGATCAACCTGCGCCAGGCCTACCGCGACACGCTGCGCGACTCCGAAGCGCTGATGAAGGTAAGCACGACCATCTCCAGCAAGCTGGACTTGAAGGAACTGCTCACCGTGCTGGCGCGGCAGTGCTCCTGGCTGCTGGACGCCGACCGCAGCACCGTGTGGCTCTACGACGACGAGACCGAAGAGATATGGACGATTGTGAGCGAAGGACTCACGGACGAGATACGAATGCCCCTGGGGCGCGGCATTGCCGGGGCGGTCGCCAAGTCCAAGGACACGCTCAACATCTCCGACCCGTATTCGCACCCGCTGTTTAACCCCGAAGTTGACCGCGAAACCGGGTATCTCACCAAGAGCATTCTGTGCATGCCGCTGAAAAACAAGAAGGACGAGCTCATCGGCGTGTACCAGGTGCTCAACAAACTGGACTTTGACCATTTCAGCCGCGACGATGAGAGGATGCTGGCCGCGCTCAGCGGCAGCGCCGCGGTCGCCGTGGAGAACGCGAAGCTGTACGAAGACCAGAAAAAGCAGTTCAGCAGCTTCATTGAAGTGCTGGCCACCAGCGTTGACGCCAAAGATCCGACGACCGCCGACCACTCCAAGATGGTCACCGGCGTGGCCGTGGCGCTGGGCAAGCAGCTTGGGTTTGACGCGCAGCAAACAGAGTTCATCCGCGTCGCCGGCGTACTGCACGACTACGGGAAAATCGCCATCCCGGACGCGATACTGTGCAAGCCCGGCACGCTGACGCCGGAGGAGTTCATGGTGATGCACTCGCACGTGGAAAAGACCATCACCATCCTCAGCCGCGTTTACTTCACCAAGGAGATGCGCGACATTCCCAAGATCGCGGGGATGCACCATGAGCGGCTGGACGGCACGGGCTATCCGCTGAAGCTGAAGGCGGAACAGATACCGCTGGGCGGGCGCATCCTCGCGGTGGCGGACATCTTCCACGCGATGATGCAGGAGCGGCCCTACAAGAAGGGGCTGACGCCGTCGGAGGCGCTGGCGGAGTGCAAGAAGCTCACCAAGCCGCACATCGGCCGCTTCGGCGACGAGGAAGGGGCGCACCTGGACGGAGTGGTGGTGGACGCGCTTGAGCACGTGCTGGAGCGCGAGCATTACAACGTTGAGTTCTTCGTGCGCGAGTCCGGCTGGTCGGACATCTCGTCCAAGGAGATAATGGCGCTGCGCGATATGACCTCCCACGATGAGCATACGAAGGGTGGCAACTGAGCAATGAAAGAACGGACGCTGGTGCTGGTGAAACCCGACGGCGTGCAGCGCGGGCTCGCCGGCGAGATCATCTCGCGGTTTGAGCGCAAGGGGCTGAAGATCGTGGGGCTGAAGCTCGTGCAGGTGACCGAGGAATTGGCGGCCAAGCACTACGAGGCGCACCGCGAGAAGCCGTTTTACCCGCCACTGGTGGAGTTCATCACCTCCAGCCCGGTGGTGGCGCTGGCGCTGGAAGGAGACAATGCCATCGCGGTGGTGCGCGCGCTGATGGGGCCGACCAACCCGGCGGACGCGCCCGCAGGCACTATCCGCGGGGACTTCGGCCTGGCGGTCACGATGAACCTGGTGCACGGCAGCGATTCGCCGGAAGCCGCGGCGCGGGAGTTGGCGCTGTTCTTCGCGCCGGAGGAGCTGTTGGACTACACGCTGGACACCGGCCGCTGGACCGGCGGGGAGTAATCCCATACAGGCCATGCTTCGCGTCCTGCTTGCGCTAATTACCCTACTGCTGCTGACACCGCTGCTGGCCGCGCAACCCACTGCTCCGCCCAAGCCCGATTACCACTTCGCGCTGTCGTTTGACAACCGCACTGGCGGGGACATCAAACTCACTGACCTCATGGCGGGCGAGCCGTCGGAGCGGAATATTTACGTGCTGGGGCACGTGGTGCGGCCCGCCACCGGCATCCGCGAGCTCAGCTTCCACGCGACGCTGTGGGGCAAGAGCAGCACGGTGGTGGCCTCGGCGGTGAACGCCGTCCACATCAAAGTCTTCGGCCTAGCCTCGCTGGACCGCGGCAGCTCCATCACCATTGCCCCGCACGAGCTTTACGGCAAGAACCTGGACGGCACGCCGGGGCGGCTGCTGGACTACACCATCTACACCGACATCGAGAGCGGGGTGTACCTGTTCGGCGGCAGCTTTTCGCCGCCGCAGGGAAGCGCGGTGCGGTGTATGCGCGGCGGCGAGATGAAGCGGCTGGAGCTGGGATTCGTGCCGCAGGTGGGCGACGAGTTTCTGATTGAAGTGAGGGGACCGGTGCCGTCGCTGCGGTCGCTGAGCTTTGAAAACCGTCCCAAGGGGCGGGTAGAGGCGGAGTACTCCAATATGACGCGCGTGGCGGTGGGGTTCGTCACCAAGCCGGTGAGCGGCGTGGGGCGGTTTGAGGGCGGCTACCTTTCGCCGCCCAGCACCATCCGCGCCAGCCACGCGGGCGTGATTGACATCAGCACCAGCGGGCGCGGGCAAGTGGGCGGCTTCCAGATTATCCCGTGGAACCACAGCCGCTCGCGGGAGATGGTGAAGTCGCAGATTATGCCGCAGTACATGATCGTGGACAGCTACGGCGGCGGGCAGCTGACGGGAGTGCCGCCGCTGTTCGGGCCGGGGCTGTT
>CAZKNJ010000078.1:0-6295 GCA_964554185.1 uncultured Planctomycetales bacterium
GCTCCTCCAGCAAGGCTTCCTTCGCCCGCGCCAGATATAGCTCCAGCAGCTCGGAAAGCTGTGCGGTGAGCCGCGCCGGGTCGAAGATGACCGTGGGCTCCTCCAGGGAGGGGGCTTCCACCGCTTCTCGCTGTTCTGCGTCCATTTCGGTTGAACCCGGACTCGCGAATTTATTCGCGAGATCGATGGTGTGGGGACTGAAGTCCCCACTCCGGTTCTAGCGGGCGGCAAATCACGGGCGGGACGCCCGCGCCACCGGCAGCAAGCCTGCCTCCAGCTGCCAGCAGGCCCGAGGGAGAAGACGGCGGCCTGGAGACCGCCGCTCCCACCGCTGGTGGCAATTACTGCCGCCCGCACTTTACATTATAGCATAGTATGGGCGAATTATTAGCACCTAAAAGAGGGGAAATCCCGGAATCCGGTAGTTCGTAGGTGGTAGATGGTAGGTGGGGAAGAATGAAGTAGCCCGTAGCCATGTAGCCAGTAGCCAGGAAGAAGTGCAGCAAGAGGCCGTAGGGGCACGGCGGACGCCGTGCCCGTTCAGCATGAATCAGGGAGGGCGTCCGCGAATGCGGCCTTATAGCTAGACAACGGCAACGATTACGCGAGAGTGGCCGCACCGAATCGGAGAGAAATCCAGAGGTTCCCACGAAGCAGCAGCCTGATCGGCTGGCGGGTGGCATCTGACCGTCAGCACCACGGGCACAGCGTCCGCTGTGCCCCTACGACCCGTAGCCCCTATAATGCGAGCGCACGACGGGCATAGCATGCTATGCCCGCCACCGGCGGGTAAACCCCTACGAAAAGGCACTGTATCACAGCGCCAGGGCCTTGAGGCCCGGGAGGTCCAGGCCGGAGACGAACTCCAGGCTGGCGCCGCCGCCGGTGCTGAGGTGGCTGATGGCGCCCGCGAAGCCGAGCTTCTTCACCGCCTCCACGCTTTCGCCGCCGCCGACCACCGAGAAGGCGGCTTTGTTAGCGGCAATCGCCCTGGCCACCGCGATGGTGCCGGCGTCGAAGGGCTTTGTTTCAAACACGCCCATGGGGCCGTTCCAGAAGATGGTGGAGGCGCGGCTGAGGTGGTTGGCGAAGGACTGGCGCGCCTGCTTGCCAATATCCACGCCCATCTCGTCGCTATTGATCGCATTCAGCGCGCGGTTTTCCTTCAGCTTGGGCTCTTTCAGGTTATCGGTGACGGTGATGTCCTCGGGCAGAACGAGCTTGGTAGTGCTGTCGCGGTAGTCCTGAAGCAGCGCCTTGCAGCTATCAATCTGGTCTTCCTCCACCAGCGACTTGCCGGTGGCCAGGCCCTGAGCGCGGGCGAGGGTGAAGACCATGGCGCCCCCGACCAGCACCGCTTCCGCGCGGCCGCAGAGGTGCTGGAGCAGCGGCAGCTTGTCGGAGACTTTCTTGCCGCCGGTGATGACCACGAAGGGGCGGTCGGGCTTCTCCGCTACCCGGCTGAGCGCCAGCGTCTCCTTGAGCATCAGCGAGCCGGCGAAGGACGGCAGGTGCGCGGTCACGCCGACGGTGGTGGCGTGGGCGCGGTGCGCGGTGCCGAAGGCGTCGTTGACAAAGGCGTCAAAGGGGGCGGCGAGCTGCGCGGCGAATTCGGGATCGTTTTTCTCCTCGCCGGGGTAGAAGCGCGAGTTTTCCAGCAGCACGATATCGCCGCGCCACTGGGCAGCCACCGCGCGCTCCACCTCGGGGCCGATGCAGTTGCGCACGAAGGTCACGCCGCTGACCTTGGCGCCCTTGGTCTTGAGGATGCGCTCCAGCGCCTGCGCCACCGGCTCCAGCGAGAACTCGGGCTTGCGCTCGCCCTTGGGGCGGCCGAGGTGGGAGATGAGCGCCAGCCGCGCGCCGAAATCCAGCAGCCGCAGGATATTGGGGATGCTCTCGGTGATGCGCGTGTCGTCGGCGACTTCGCCCGCCTTGAGCGGGACGTTGAAGTCCACCCGCAGCAGCACCTTCTTTCCATGGACGTCTTCCTGATTGTAAGTCCGCAGCTTCATAGCGTTTCCCCGAGCATTAGAGCTGTTTCCATTATACAGGAGCCGGCATGTGTGAATATTAGGGTGCGCGGCCGTGTGGTAAACTAGCTGCGCCCTGCCAGGCGTGTTGTTGGCGCCGAAGGGCGAGGTGTTTTCATGCCCGTTATCGCGAAAAAGGACGCTGAAAAGGAAAAGGAAACCAGGCTGCACGCGCTGCGCCACAGCGCGTCGCACGTGATGGCCCAGGCGGTGGTGGAGCTGTTTCCCGGCACCAAGCTGGCCATCGGCCCGCCCATTGAGGACGGCTTCTACTACGACTTTGACACCGAACACCGGTTCACGCCGGAAGACCTGCCGCGCATCGAGGAGAAGATGCGCGAGATCGTGGCGGAATGCGCCAAGTTTGAGCGCACCGCCATGCCACGCGGCCAGGCGCAGAAGCTGCTCAAGGAGCACGAAGAGCCCTACAAGCTGGAGCTGTTGGAAGCCATCCCCATGGGCGAAGCGGTCTCGTTCTACCGGAGCGGTCCGTTCACCGACCTGTGCGGCGGCCCGCACGTGGAGCACACGGGCGAGTTGAAGCACTTCAAGCTGCTGAAGATCGCCGGCGCGTACTGGCGCGGCGACGAGAAGCGGCAGATGTTGCAGCGCATCTACGGCACCGTGTGGGACAGCGCCGGGGAGCTGAAGGAGCATCTCCGGCGGCGGGAGGAAGCGGAGAAACGCGACCACCGCAAGCTGGGGCCGGAGCTGGATCTATTCTACTTCTACGACGAGGCGGGGCCGGGGCTGCCGTTCTACAGCCCGCGCGGCTCGCGCCTGCTGCATGAGATTCAAGAATGGATGTACCGCGAGCACCTCAAGCGCGGCTACCAGCCGGTGACCACCCCGCACATAATGAAGCCCGACCTGTGGAAGATCAGCGGCCACCTGGAGCACTACCGGGAGGACATGTTCTTTGTGAAGGACATGGAGGGCGGAAGCGAGCAGGGACCGCTGCCCGGCGTGATGTACGGCCTCAAGCCAATGAACTGCCCGGGGCATATCCTGATTTACCAGAACCAGACCCGCAGCTACCGCGACCTGCCGCTGCGGCTGTTCGAGTTCGGCACGGTTTACCGCTACGAGCGCAGCGGCGTGCTCCACGGGATGCTGCGGGTGCGCTACTTCACCCAGGACGACGCGCACCACTTCTGCACCCCGGAGCAGTACCAGGACGAAGTGCGGCTGTGCCTGGACTTCTGCTTTGACACCTGGGACACCTTCGGCTTCGAGTACACTGTCGGGCTGAAGACCCGCCCGGACAAATTCCTGGGCAGCCCGGAGGTCTGGGATATGGCCGAAGCCGGGCTGAAGCAGGTGCTGGACGAGCGCGGCGTGCCCTACTACGTGCAGGAGAAGGACGCCGTGTTCTACGGCCCCAAGGTGGACTTCAACATCCGCGACAGCCTCGGCCGCGAGTGGCAGGGCAGCACGGTGCAGCTGGACCTGAACCTGCCGCGCCGCTTCGGCCTCACTTACATCGGCAACGACGGCTCGCCCAAGGAGCCGGTGATGATACACCGCGCCATCCTTGGCAGCTTTGAGCGGTTCATCGGGCTGCTGGTGGAGGACTTCAACGGGGCGTTCCCGCTGTGGTGCGCGCCGGAGCAGGGGCGGGTGCTGCCCATCACCGACGACCAGCTGCCGTACGCCCGCGAGGTGCAGCGGCAGATGGTGGCGGCGGGATTGCGGGTGGAAGTGGACGCCCGCAGCGAGAAGCTGGGCTTCAAGATACGCGAGGCCACCACCCAGAAGGTGCCCTACTCTCTCATCGTGGGCAAGAAAGAGGTGGAGGCCTCCACCGTCGCCGTGCGCAGCTACTTTGACGGCGACCTGGGGCCGCTACCGGTGCCGGACGTAATCGCCAAGATGCAAGAGGAAATCGCCGCCAAAGTCGCGCGGCGCAAGGAGTAAACCATGGCGGAGCTGGCGCACAGACCTTTCGCAGTGGTGATTCTAGCGGCGGGCCGCGCCACGAGGTTCAAGAGCAAGCACACGCGCAGCAAGGTCGTCTTCCCGCTGGCGGGCGTGCCCATGATTGAGCACCTCCTCACCACGCTCCAGCAGCTCGGCCCGGAGCAGGTCGTCATCGTGGTCAATGATGAGGTGCGCAACGAGCTGTCTTCGCACTACGGCAACCTGTACGATATGGTCATCCAGGAACCGCAGCTCGGCACCGGCGACGCACTGGCCACAGCGCTGCCCGCGCTGAAAGAGAACATTGAGCTGGTGCTGGTGCTGCCGGGAGACGTGCCGCTGGTGACGGAGGAAGCGCTGCGCGGGGTAATCGGCGCAGCCTTCGGCGCGGACGCGGCGATGCTCACCTTTGAGCCGCCCGAAGTGAAGGGCTACGGGCGCGTCAAGACCGAAGACGGGCTGGTCACCAAGATTGTGGAGGAAGTGGACGCCGACGCGAGCGAGCTGCGCATCCGCGAAGTGAACTCCGGCATCTACGCCATTGAGCGCAAGTGGGCGGAGACCGCGCTGGAGCGCGCACGCAACGAGTTCGGCACCGAGAACCGCAAAGGCGAGTATTACCTCACGGACATTGTGCATTTCCTGCGCACCCATGCGCTGCTGTACCACCCGGCGCAGGACCTGATGGGCATCAACGACCGCGCGCAACTCAACGAGGCGGAGAACGTGGTGCAGGGACGCATCCTGCGCCAGCACGCGATGAACGGCGTGACCTTCGTGCGCGGGGAAACCTCATACGTGGAAGCGCACGTGAAGCTGGGCCAGGACACCAGGGTGCTGCCGGGCTGCGTGCTGCGCGGCGAGACCGTCATCGGCGAGGACTGCGAAATCGGGCCGATGAGCTACATTGAGGACAGCCGGATGGGCGACGGCTGCCGGGTGTTTTGCTCGCACCTGGTGGGAGTGCACGCGGAGGCGGGGGTGAACATCGGCCCCTACTCCAACTTGCGCCCCGGCACCAACCTCGCGGACGGCGTGAAGGTCGGCAACTTCGTGGAGCTGAAGAAGGCGAACGTCGGCGCGGGGAGCAAGGTGCCGCACCTCTCGTACGTGGGCGACGCCAAGATCGGCGAGGGCACCAACATTGGCGCGGGCACCATCACCTGCAACTACGACGGCTTTGATAAGCATGAAACACACATCGGCAACCATGTCTTCATCGGCAGCAACTCCACGCTGGTGGCGCCGCTGACCATCGGCGACGGGGCCTACACCGCCGCTGGCAGCACGGTCACCAAGGATGTGCCGCCGGACGCGCTGGCGGTGGGCCGGCCGCGCCAGGAGAATAAAGAAGGCTACGCGCGCAAATTGCGCGAGAAAAAGGCGGAGGCCGCCAAGCCGGACGCCGGGGAGGGGGAATAATGAGCGTTGAATATCTGTTCCGCAAGAAGCTCACGCTGATCACGGGCACGGCGCACCGCGCGCTGTCCGAAGCGATCGCCAAGAACCTGGAGATGCCGCTTAGCAAGACGGAGGTCACGCGCTTCTCCGACGGCGAAGTGCGCGTAAAGGTGGACGAGAGCATCCGCGGCCACGACGTTTTCATCATCCAGCCGACCTGCGCGCCGGTGAACGAGAACCTGGTGGAGCTGCTCATTATCATTGACGCCGTGCGGCGGGCCAGCGCGCACCGCATCGTGGCGGTCATCCCCTACTACGGCTATGCGCGCCAGGACAAGAAGATACAGCCCCGCGAGCCCATCAGCGCAAGGCTGGTGGCGAACTTGATTGAGACCGCGGGCGCCGACCGCGTCATCGCGATGGATATGCACAGCGGCGCGGCGCAGGGCTTCTTCAACATACCGGTGGACCACCTTTCCGCGCTGAAGATACTCACCCGCGCGGTGGAAATCAGCGGCCTGGAGCCGGAGAACAGCGTCATCGTCAGCCCGGACGTGGGCGGCGTGGCGCGCGCGAGCGAGGCGGCGGCGCGGCTGGGCTTCCCCCTGGCCATTATCGCCAAGCGGCGGCCGGAACCCAACAAGGCCGAAGTGGTGGAAGTCATCGGCGACATTGAGGGGCGCAACTGCGTGCTCTACGACGACATGGTGGACACCGCCGGCAGCGTCACCGTCGGCGCGAAGATGCTGGTGGAACGCGGCGCCAAGGGCGTGAGCGTGTACGCCACCCACGGGATATTGTCGGGCCAGGCGCTGACGCGGCTGAGCGAGAGCCCCATCCAGCAGATGATCATCACCGACACCATTCCGCTGGACGACGCGCACAAGCACGTCAAGATCAAGGTCGTGAGCACCGCGCCGACCTTCGCCGAAGCCATCAAG
>CAZKNJ010000079.1:0-4035 GCA_964554185.1 uncultured Planctomycetales bacterium
CCCCCTAGATATCCCGCTTGAAGGTGAAGGCGGTGGCGGCTTCGCGCTTGGCGGCGAGGCCCTCCTCCTCCTCGAACTGGTCGCCCGGCACGCAGCTCGGGAAGGGGAACTTCACGAACACCGGCTGCACGAACTTCGCGTGCTTCAGCAGGAAAGTCCCGCGCGGGATGGTGGTCAGGCGGTTGCGCACGTCCGTGTCCAGCCAGTTGTACTCCACCGTCATCAGCTCGGCGGGGCCGGTGCGGCCGTAGATGATGGTGGAGGAGTTGTCCACCACCTGGCGGTCCACCTGGCTCATAAACTGCTCCACGCCGAAGAGCGAGACGCCCAGCGAACGGCCGCGGGCGCAGATTTCAATAATGGACTGCTTGATGGGCGCGTCCACGCTCGCGTCGCGCGGCGCGAACTTGTTGAGCTCGTCCACGAAGAAGATGGCGGTGTCGAAGTCCTTCTTAATGTTCTTGTCCACCAGCATGCGGTAGACGCGCTTGAGAATCTTGTTGAACACCATCGCCTGGCCGCGGTCGTTCAGCGATTGGATGTCAATCACGAAGATGGAGCCGTTGTGCAGGTCGTGCAGCGGAATATCCACCTCGTCCACTCCGCCGATGCAGACCAAGCCGTCAAACAACCCCGGCAGCGCGTCCAGGTTCTTCGCGGCCTTGTAGAACACCTGCTTCTCGTGGCCGTGCCAGTGGGTAACGCTCGCGTTGCCCAGCACGCGGCGCTCTTCCGACAGGTAGTTCAGCAGCTCATCATAGGAGCGGATAGGCTGGCGTTCAATCTGGTCGCGGACGTCCACCCAGACGGCTTCCACCGACTCGTCCCAGCTTTCCTTGTCAAACAGCTCGGGGATGTCCTCCACGATCTCTATGAGCTCCCAGATGAAGTGCTCCACCTTGCCGTCGCGCCGGAAGCTCTTGGTGTGGCCCTCGTACTTGCGGTCGTAGGGCGCGAAGATGCGCACGTTCTCAAAGGGCACCAGGTCCACATTCAGCTTCTTATATATATCGCGGCACTTGTTGGTGTACGGGTCATCTTCTTCATACTGCGGGTTGGCCTTGTCCAGGTAGAGCATGTCCTTGCCCTTGACGTTGAAGAAGATGGCGGCGATGCGCCGGCGCTGGCCGCGCACCATCGTATCAAACATGGACTTCAGCAGGAACTCAACCAGCGAGGTCTTGGTGGCGAGGCCCGAAATACCGCTCATATTCAAGTGCGAGCCTTCGGGGCCGACCAGGAACTCGTCGTCCAGGAAGATGGGGATGAGCGCCCCGTCGCCGTTCTCCATCACGCCGATGGGCACGCCGCGGCCCTCCCCCGCGTAGTCCAGCATCCCCAGTCCCCAGGCCACGCCGGTCTCCGACGCGAAGTACACTTCGCCGCGGCCGATGGGGCGCACGCGCTCGGTGGTGGACTTGATGACCACGCACTTGGCGACCATCATCTCGGCGATGTCCGACGGCGGTACGACTGACGGGTTGCCAAAGTCGTGGCTGATGTAGTCCGACAGGAAGTTGTCGATATCCATCACCGTGCGCAGCTCCGTGACGGTGCCGAAGGTGATGTGGCCGTCGGAGGTGCAGGCCGCCACGATGTTGCCCAGCTCCACCGTGTCCACCCCGTCCGCAATCCAGAAATGGAAGTGCGCGGCGGTGTTGGGGCTGTCCTTGGTGGAGGTGGCCTTGCCCACCGAGCCGAACTCAAAGTTCACGTATTCAGGAAATTTGCAGATGTCCTTCATCGTTATCCCTCACGATGTGCCCCGCCAGGGGGCACGCTGCGGGCTTGCGCCCGTTATTCCCGGATAAAGTACGCCTGAATCGTCTGGTGGGACGGCACCAGGCTGTTCAAGTACTGGTCGCAGAGCTTGTGCGGGAAGATGAGCTTGTCCCACTGGGGCGCGGGGAAGGTCACCGGAAAGCGCTCCCGCACCATCAGGTAAGTAAGGTCGTCCGCCTTGCGTTTGGCGTCCGCGTCGTCCTTCGCCACCGTCTCCAGCCGCACCAGCCCGTACTCCGGCTCGGCCTTGCCGATATGCCGCATCTTGAGAAACCACGAATACTTGGTGTTGTCCGGATGGTCGGGGTCAATGATGCGGAAAACCTGGCCGCGGTGAAACTCCGGAATAGTGAGGTGGTTGCCCAGCTTCTCGCGGTCGGCGAACGGGATGTAAGCCATCTTCACCAAGCCGGTCATGTTCGGCGTCAGGTCGGAGTTGTGCAGGTGCAAAAGCGAGTCGTGGAGCACAATCAGCTTGTTGGGGTCGGTGCCTTCTTTCTCCTTCCACTGCGACAGCAGGATGTTGCGGGTCTCCCACTTGAGCTCGCGGGCGCGGTTGGCCGCGGCGATGCGAAGCTGGGTGTAGTTCAGCTCGTCGCCGCCGGAATCTACCAGCGTAACCGGCAGGTCGCCGCCGAACACCTCCGCCAGCTTCTCCGCCTCCGGCAGGAACTTGAGCGGCGCCAGGATGTATTCGCGCTTCTCGGCGTGCACCCAGGCGTGGAACACGCGGTTCTTGCGCCGCAGGATGATGGAGGAGACGATGACGTAGTGCAGCGGTACTTCCTGCCCCTCGAAGATGCGGTGGCCCACCAGCTGGGTGCGTTGCAGGCTGCTGGCGAAGAAGTCCGCCTGCTCGGGCGGCTCCTTCTCCACCGCGATGAAGCTGCGGGCGGGGCCGCTTTCCTCAATGGGCTCCACCGCGAAGCGCTGGAAGCCCTCGCGCATGCGGAAGTTGTCCTCTTCCAGCGAAGGTATGGGCGAGTTGCTGGCGCCCACCCGTTGCAGGAAATCGGACACCACCTGCAGGTTTTTCCGTCTTTCCGCTGTCGCCGGTTTGCTCACGGTTACGCAGGATTATAAGCTATTTCCCGGCCCCCGGCAGGTAAAGGTCAACGTGCAGGAACACGCCGCTTAGCGGATCGCGCTGCACTTCTTGCAGCAGCGCACGGTACTTCTTCTTGCCCACAACGAGCTCGTAATCCGCGTCGCGGCCTTCCCGCGTGATCGTCTTCTGCGCTTCGCGCAGATCCAGCACCAAGTGGAGTGGTTTCTCCAGCCCGGGGCCGTACGCCACTGCAGGAAGCCCGCCTCCCGCTCGCAGCTTCTTGACCTTCTCCTTGCCGAATTCGGCCCGGATTTCAGCCTTTAGGGTGACTACCATTTTAAACTCTCGTCCTCCCAAGGAATGAGCCGATTCTAGCACAGATTCGCCCCGGACGGGGCGGAAGGGCGTGGCCGCCGCCCCCGGCTATTCTCTGCGCTATAATCATCGTGTGCAGACGCGCCCGGCGCGGAGGAGAAACGAGATGAGGAGAACAATCAGTTATCTGGCAGTGTCGGCTGTGCTTGCGTTCGCATTCGTTCAGCCTGCTGCTGCCCAAGAAGCCAAACCGGACCTGTCCTTTGACGACTACAAGGAGATAATGCAGCTCGCGGACCGAGTCGAGGCTGCAGTGCTGATTCCGGATGCGCTACTACTCGTTGAGGTTACTCGCCAGGAGCACGGGTTGTTCTTGGATCTCTTCAGCGATACGCTTGACGGAAACACCGTATTCGTCCCTTTCGCCAAGTTACCTGATATGTTCATAGACTTCGAGGACAAGTATTGGGGAGGGAATCAGGCTGCAGACTTAGACTGGTATGCGAGTATCTCATCCGTTCTTCTGGGCGCCTGGGGCGGCTCCGTCCATCTGAGGGCTCAGTATCCCGACCAGGGCAAGGACAAATGGTCGCCCATCGTCTCTCTGGCACAAGCGTTTGCCCGGTTCGATTCCAAGGAGATTGACAAACTTGCTGTCGAACCGATAAACCACTTCTTCATCTATGAGAATGAGCATTATGTTCAGTATTTCGTGCAAGGTCCTGTCAGTGAGATAGATGGCGAGTTCTGGTTCCTCATCATTGACAAGGATGAGGACGGGTGGTTCCTGAAAGGGATTACCCACATGGAGCTTTGGACAATATGACATCGCCCAGAAGGTTCGCGCGGGCGACCTTGATCCCCTCGGCCCCCTGCGCGAGCTGATGGGG
>CAZKNJ010000079.1:4135-6238 GCA_964554185.1 uncultured Planctomycetales bacterium
CGCATCTCTGCTATAAGTTCACTGTTGAGAAGAAAACCATCCGGCAAAAGGAAGGGCCTGCGTGGCCCGCGCATCAACAAGCAAATCCGCGTTCCCGAAGTTCGCCTGATTGACGAGAAGGGCGAAAACGTCGGCACTGTCACCATAGATGAAGCCCTGAAGATGACCTGGGAGCGAGGCTACGACCTGGTGGAGGTCGGCCCTTCGGAGAACCCCCCCGTCTGCAAGATGATGGACTACGGCAAGCTCAAGTACCAGGAGCGCAAGAAGCGATCCGGCACCAAGCAGGCCGGCGGCGAGCTGAAGGAGCTCGGCCTCTCCATGAAGATTGACGGGCACGACCTTGAAACCAAGATGAACAAGGCGCGCAAGTTCCTGGATCGCGGCTTCAAGGTCAAGTTCAATCTGCTGCTGCGCGGGCGCGAGAAAGCGTTCCAGGACACCCTGGCGGTAGAGCTGCTGGACCGCATCGTGGAGGCGATGTCGGACGTGGGGGCGGTAGATTCCCGCAGCAGGGGCTTGGTAGGGAACCGGCTTTTTGTTATAATAACCGCTTCAAAACGAAAGGGCTCGAAACAAGGGTCTGGTTCAAATGCCAAAGACAAAGGTCAAAACTCACAAGGCGACCGCCAAGAGGATTCGCCAAACGAAAAGCGGCAAGGTGCTGAGGAAGCCGGCGTGCTCGCGCCACATGTTGAGCAAGAAGTCGTCCCGCCAGAAGCGCCGCCTGGCTGAAACCCGCGAAGTTACCGGCACCGACAAGGGCCGGTATGTCCAGCTTTTGGGAGGTAAGAAGTAATGACACGCATCAAGCGAAGCGTTACCTCCCGGGCGCGGCGCAAACGGATAATGAAGCTCGCCAGCGGCTACCGCGGAACCCGCAGCCGCCTGTACCGCGCGGCCAAGGAAGCCCTGATGCACGCCGGCCAGTACGCCTACGTGCACCGGCGCCTCAAGAAGCGTGATTTCCGCCGCCTGTGGATTGCCCGCATCAGCGCGGCTTCCCGCGAGCAGGGGCTGCCCTACTCCCGGTTCATGAACGGCCTCAACAAGGCCGGCATCGCGCTTGACCGCAAGCAGCTGGCGGACCTCGCAATCAACGACCCTTCCGCGTTTACCCAGCTCGCGGAGCTGGCGGCGCAGAACCAGTAAGGAGGCTCGCGTGCCGCTCCCGCTTTCCGAACTGGCCGCCCAGGCCGAAGCTATCCGCATCGAAGCGCAGAAGGCGCTGAACGCGGACGCGCTGGCGCCGGTGAAGGCCAAAGCGCTGGGCGTTAAAGGCCTCATCCGCGAAGCCCTGAGCGGCATCAAAGACATCCCTGCAGACGAGCGCAAGGACTACGGCGGGCGGGTAAACGCAATCAAGAACGAACTGGAGGAGTTTTTCGCCAAGCGCGAAGCAGAGTTGGCGAAGCAAGCGGGCGCGGCGGACAGCTTCTTTGACCACACCCTCCCCGGCACGCGCGTCCACGCCGGCCGGCTGCATCCGGTGGCTTCCGCCTCGCGGCGCATGGTGGACATCTTCGTGTCCATGGGCTTTGACGTGTTCGCCGGCCCGGAGATCGAGTACGAGCGCTACAACTTCGACCAGCTCAACATCCCCGCCTACCACCCCGCGCGCGACGACATGGACACCTACTTCCTGCCCGGCGGGCTGATTCTGCGCACCCACACCTCGCCGGTGCAGGTGCGCACGATGGAGCGCATCAAGCGGCGCGAGCAGATAATCGTGCAGATGATCTCGCCCGGGCGCGTGTTCCGCCGCGACCGCCCCGACGCCACCCACACGCCCGCCTTCCACCAGGTGGAGGGCCTGCAGGTGGGCGAAGGCGTCACCATGGCGAACATGCGCTGGGTGCTCTCTGAGTTCGCCCGCCAGTTCTTCGGCCCGGAGACCCGCGTGCGGCTGCGGCCGGACTACTTTCCCTTCGTGGAGCCCGGCGCGGAGCTGGCGGTCACCTGCCCGTTCTGCAAAGGCGCAGGCTGCCGCGTGTGCAAGCAGTCCGGCTGGATTGAGGTGCTGGGCTGCGGCATGGTGCACCCGCAGGTGCTGCGCAATGTGGACATCGACCCGGAACGCTACAGCGGCTGGGCCTTCGGCGT
>CAZKNJ010000080.1:0-6028 GCA_964554185.1 uncultured Planctomycetales bacterium
CTGTGCTACGATTGCCGGGTGCATACGGCGTATATCTCGCTGGGGAGCAATCTGGGCGACCGGGCGGCGAACCTCGCTGCGGCGGTGGAGGGGCTGAAGCTGCTGCCCGGCACGCGTTTCGTGCGCCGGAGCCAGATCTACGAGACCAGCCCGGTGGGCTACGAGTCGGAGCACGCGTTCCTCAACTGCGTGGTGGAGTTGGAGACGGCGCTGCCGCCGCCGGTGCTGCTCGCGGAATGCCAGCGCATTGAGCAGTCGCTGGGGCGCGAGCACGAGGAAGAAGTGAAGGCCGCTGGGTATGCCGACCGCGTAATCGACCTGGACATCCTGCTCTACGGCGAGCTGGTGCTGGCCACGCCCGATCTCATCATCCCCCATCCGCGCCTGACCGAGCGGCTGTTCATGCTGATACCGCTGGCGGAGGTCAACGAGCACATTGAGATCGGCGGACGGACGGTTACCGAGTGGATAGACGAAGTGCAACGCTTCCATCCCGAGCAGGAAGTGAAGCCCTACGCCGGCGGCTAGGCTCTATTCGTGCTTCTCCCAGTTCCAGCCGATTGCGAATAGGTCTAGCTCATCGATAACGCCATCGTCGTTGGTGTCGGCTGCATCAGTATAGCCGGCATCACCTTTGCGCAAGCCGAACTTCTCAATAACCACGTCCACATCGTCAATGTTCACTATGCCGTCACCATTGGCGTCACCCTCCAGCGTCGGCGGGGGCGGCGGAGGCGTGGTGGCAAAGGCCTTGGCCATGTCAATGCGCCCGAAGCCATAGGCTTCGTCGAAGCCACGGTGTCCCAGGTCCACCACCGATGTATGCATCATCGCCCGCAGCTCCACGTTGGACTTCGCCGGGAAGTAGCTCGCCAGCAGCGCGGCGAAACCGGTAACAAGGGGCGTGGAGGCACTGGTGCCGCGGAACTGATTCCCCGGGTCGCTGGTGTAGTTGCCGGTGCCGTAAGTGGTGAGAATGTGGGTGCCGGGCGCGGTCAGCTCCAGCTCGGGGCCCTGTTTGCTGTAGCTCGCCACCTGCTCGGCGACTACTTCGGTCGTGGGATAGACCACCGTGTTGTCGAATATCGTGGTCGCGCCGACGGCGATAACCTCGTCAAAGCCCGCCGGCAGATCAATGCCGTCCTGGTTGCCCTGGGGAATGTTGCCCGCGGCCGCAATGAGCAATGCGCCACCGTCATAAGCGCGGACTACTCCATTTTGCTCCGGGGCGCCGCCCGAGGGGCCGCCGAAGCTCATGTTCACGACCTTCGCGCCGTTGGACACCGCATAATCCAGCGCCGCGACCTCGGCGTCAACCGTGATGTTGGCGTTGGTACCCACGCGCAGAATCATCAGGCGCACGCCGGTCTCGCCGGAGCGGCCGCCGCCGGCCACGCCCGCGACGCCCTGGCCGTTGTTGCTGCGCGCGCCGATGACGCCGGCGACCCAGGTGCCGTGGGCGGCCGAATCGGCCTGCGGATCGGACGGGTCGGGGTCACCGCCGGTATCGGTCTGCACCACGTAGTTGGTGAAGTCGAAACCGTTGACATCGTCCACGAAACCGTTGCCGTCATCGTCAATGCTGTTGCCCGGTATCTCGTCCTCGTTCACCCACAGCGCGCCGGCCAGGTCGGGATGGCCGTACTTGATGCCAGTGTCTATGATGGCGACAATGACATTGCTCTTGCCGGTAGTGTAGTTCCACGCGAGCGGCGCGTTCGTCCACAACAGCCCCCACTGGCAGCGCCGCGGGTTGTCCCACGCATCAGCTACCGTGTGAAACGGATTCAGCAGGTATATGTCGTCCGGCCAGAATGCCGGGCCGTCCTCCAATTCCTGCAGCGTGCTCACGGTCTTGACCACGTTGGGATAGGCGAACTCCACCAGGCCCGAGCGCTCCAGCTCCTGCGCGAACTCGAACGGGTCCTTGCCCTCCGGCACGCGCATTACTTGGTAAGTGTCGTACGAGAGCTGCAGGTCGCCCAGATAGCTCACCGATTTCATCCCCCGGGTTGTAAGGGCGGAGGCGCTCTTGCCCGGCCTCATCTTTACGATGAGCTCGTTGTCGTGCACCTTCACCGGCCCCGCGAGGGCTGAAAGCGAAAACACTGCAAGAATCAGCAGTAGCAGCGAAATGCTGCGGTAAATCATAAGTACTCCATATGCGCGCGGTAGCGCCCGGAAGTATTATACCCGCTTGCCGCCAAGCTCTTAGCCCGGGTGGGCTTGCGCCGGAGAAACACCTCTGGTATAATTACCTACACTTATGTATAACTGTTGGTATTATTATCATGCCTAGACCGGGGACAAAGTGGCAAGCCGCTGACGTTGCGGCAGCAGCCTCGGTTGCCGCCAGGGACGGAGGGTGGATTCGCACGTCCAGGGCCATCCAAGCTGGCATCCATCCGGCGAAGCTATACTCAATGGTTGAAGCTGGCGTGCTTGTGCGCATCGAGCGCGGGCTCTACCGGCTGGCTGGCGAGCCACTGCTTAGCCATCCTGACCTCGCCGTAGTCGGCGCGCGTGTCCGGCAAGGGGTGATTTGCCTGATCTCCGCGCTGGCTTTTCACGAACTCACGACCCAGATACCACACGAGGTTCATCTCGCGCTTCCCCGCGGTACGGAGGAGCCGCGCCTGGCCTACCCCCCGCTCAAGACCTACCGATTCGGCGGCAAGGCGTTCTCCGCGGGGGTGGAGACGCATGAACTTGACGGAGTGGGTGTGCGCGTTTACAGCCCGGAGAAGACGCTGGCCGATTGCTTCAAGTTCCGCCGAACCATCGGCCTTGACACGGCGCTCGAGGCTGTCCGCTTCTACCGTGAACAGCGAACTCTCAAGGTAGACGACCTCATGCGCTACGCGGCAATCTGCCGAGTGAAGAACGTTATGCGGCCATATCTGGAGGCTCTTCTTTGATGGCGCGAGGCAACAAGAACGTAGCTGCATCAGTGCATCAGCGCCTTCTTAACCAGGCCAGGGAGTCATCCCGCCCCTTCAACGACCTTCTACAGCACTTCGCCACTGAGCGGTTCATATACCGGCTCTCCAAGAGCCCCTTCGCCGGCAGTTTCATCCTCAAAGGCGCACTGATGTTCTCGGTGTGGTGCGGCCCGGCGTCCCGTCCAACAATGGACATTGACCTGCTGGGGAAGATTGACAACAGCCTGGATGTGGTCATCGCGGCGGTTAAAGGCGCTTGCGGCACGGAGGTCGAGGATGACGGCATGCAATTCAACGCGGAAGCGGCGACAGCCGCAAGGATAATGGAAGGGGCCGGATATGAGGGTGTGCGCGTACGTCTAAGGGGAAACCTGGGCAATGCGCGCGTCTCCTTGCAGATTGACATTGGATTCGGTGACCCGATCGTTCCAGCTCCCGCCAGAATCGCATATCCTGTCCTGCTTGATTTCCCGGCTCCCGAGCTAAACGGCTACACAATGGAGAGCACCATTGCGGAGAAGTTCCATGCAATGGTGCGGCTCGGCGTCCTGAACAGCCGGATGAAGGACTTCCACGACACTTGGCTGCTGTCGCACACGTTTAACTTCGGCGGTGAGACGCTTGCCGAGGCGGTTCGACAGACATTTGCCCACCGGAACACTCCAGTTCCCGCTGAGCCCGCAGTTTTCGGCCCCTCGTTTGCGGATGACGGGAGCAAGCCTGCCCAGTGGAGAGGCTTTCTCAGGAAGGCCAAGCTGGCCCACGCGCCAGGCAGCTTTGGTGTGGTACTTGAGGCTATCAGGGCGTTCCTCCAACCTGTCGCCACATCTCTCGCCGGGCGGCGGGCGTATGCCCGCACTTGGGTTGCCCCCGGCCCGTGGCGATGAAGCATCTTGCTGCCCGGGACGGCTTCGCGCGCGAGCTCCACCTGAAGCCTCTGCTACAATAAGGGCGAACGATCCAAGGAAGTGAAACATGAGCGCAACTCCGGTATTTGGACGCATTGCAACCGCCGTAATCACGCCCTTTGACAGCCGGGGCGGCATAGACTACGCCGCGGCCAAGCGGCTGGTGGAGCACCTGGCGGCCAACGGCAGCGACGCCGTGGTGGTCGCCGGCACTACCGGCGAAGGCGCCACGCTCTCGGCTGAGGAGCGCGTGGAGCTCTTCAAGTTCTGGGCGGACAGCGCGCCCGACGGCCTCAAGGTCGTCGCCAACACCGGCACCAATGTCACCGATGAATCGGTGAAGCTGACGCAGCAGGCCACCAAGGCCGGAGTTGACGGCGTCATGGCGGTGATGCCCTATTACAACAAACCCAACACCGACGGGCAGATCCGGCACTTCCGCATGGTCGCGCAAGCCACGGACAAGCCGGTGCTGATGTACAACGTGCCCTCGCGCACCGGCGGCTCCATGACGCTGGAGGCCATCTACCAGCTTTCCGGCGTGAGCAACATCGCCGCCATCAAGGAGGCCAGTGGCAACCTGGACTTCGTCAGCAGCATCATCAAGAACTCGGCGCACGACTTCGTGGTGTATTCCGGCGACGACAGCCTCACGCTCCCCATCCTCGCGGTTGGGGGCGTGGGAGTGGTCAGCGTGGCCTCGCATATCGTGGGGCCACAGCTTGCGGAAATGGTGCAGGCCTACGTCAAGGGCGAGGTGGACCGCGCCGCCAAAATACACCGCGACCTCCACGGTGTCTTCAAGGCGCTGTTCCTCACCACCAATCCCATACCGGTGAAAACGGCCATGGCGATGATGGGGCTGGTCTCGGAGAACTTCCGGCTGCCGATGACGCCGGCGCCGGAGGACGTGAAGAACCACCTGGCCGCCATCATGAACGAGCACGGCCTCTTCCCCGGCATCCCCTCCAAGTAGCGCCATGCCTGATCCCCAGCGCCTGTTGGACGAACTCGCCGCGCAGGTCTCCGCCTGCCGCCGCTGCCAACTGGGCGAAAGCCGCACCCACGCCGTCCCCGGCGAAGGCGGCGCGCGCGCCAAGGTAATGTTCATCGGCGAAGCGCCCGGCGCGGATGAGGACGAGCAGGGGCGCCCGTTTGTCGGCCGCGCGGGAGTTCTGCTGCGCGAGCTGATAGCGCACGTGGGGATGGATCAGAGCGAGTACTTCATCGGCAACGTGCTCAAGTGCCGCCCGCCGGGCAACCGCGACCCGGAGCCGCTGGAGATTGAGGCCTGCCGGCCGTGGCTCTACGCCCAGCTCGCGGTGATTAAGCCGCTGGTGGTGGTGACGCTAGGGCGCTTCTCCATGAGCCTGCTCATCAGCCCCAAGCTGCAGATCAGCAAGGCGCGCGGGCAGGTGTTCCCCGTTGACGGGCAGCACTTCCTGCCGATGTACCACCCGGCGGCGATACTGCGCAACCCGCGGCTGCGCGACGTGCTCATCGCCGACTTCCAGAAGCTGGCGCTGCTGGTTCGGGAGCTGGACCTGTGATCAGCACCGTCCTCTTCGACCTCGGCGGCACCCTGTGGGACGACTACGACTCCGAACAAGAGCTCTGGGGCTACATGCGCGAGGAACTGGCGAAGCTCGGTATAAAGCAAAGCGACGACGAGTATAAAGAGCTGATGAACCGCGCCATCCAGTCCTACGCCCCCAGCCTCACCCGCGCCATCCTCTGGAGCGCGGTCAAGGGCGACCAGGAGCTTTACCAGAAGGTCCTGCGCAAGATACTCAACCGCATCAAGCTGAGCCTCTCCCACGGATTCCACGAGCGCACCGAGCTGTATCCCGGCGTGCGAGAACTACTGGAAAGCCTGCACGGGCGCTACAAGCTCGCGGTGGCGTCCAACAACTTCACGCTGGCCAACGGCTGGCTCAAGGGCTTCGGCATTGACCAGTACTTCGACTTCGTCGGGCTCTCCGAGGAGCTGTGGCTGTTCAAGCCCGACGCGCGCTTTTACCTGCACATCCTGGAGGCCGTGGGCGCCGACCCGAGAGAGTCGGTGATGGTGGGCGACCGGCTGGACAACGACATCTTCCCCTGCAACCGCCTGGGGATGGTCACCGTGCGCGTGCTCTCGCCGCCGTGGGACCGCCAGCAGCCCCGCTTCCACGCCGA
>CAZKNJ010000081.1:0-5903 GCA_964554185.1 uncultured Planctomycetales bacterium
GGCGTGACCTCGTAGATAACGGGCTCGTTACTGGGGCGCACTACCGCGTTGGACGGCTCGCCGGCAGTGCCCTCCGCGTCGTAGGGCACGACCCGGTGCCACAGCGCCGCCAGCGACTGGATAATCTCGCTGTACACTAACCGCTCCTCGCCGGTCCCCGTATCCTGCGCCATTTCGCCCACAGCGCTCCACGGTCCGCCCTGCGCCTCCGCGCCCTCAACCGCGTAGTGATGGACGTTGATTGCGTAGTACATCGCTATCTGGGTAACGTCTTCTATGCCGACCTTCCTGTTGCCCGAACCATCCACCACCGCCTGAATAGAGTCAGGCCCGGTTACCGGATCGTAGGTCTCGCCGAAGTGCAGCGCAATCGGCGTGATATCGCTGATGCCCACCTTGCCGTTCTGGTCGTAATCTCCCAGATTCCAGTAATGCCAGCTCAACGTGAACGTCCCGTCGCCGTTGTCGCTGATGGCGAGATCATTCACGCGGTTCGTGTCTCCGGTGGGAGGAGTGGAAGCGGTCTTGCTCAGCGCCTCCTTCAACGCATCCTTCAACTCCGCCCACAGCGCCGCATCCACGCCTTCGGGACACGCCAGCGCATCTAATTCCGCCAGCGCCAAATCGGCGGACTGAAGGTTTACCAGCCCATCTGGCTGGTTTACCAGCCCTTGCGGCTGGCCACAGTCCGGTGAAAAGGACACACCGCCGCTCCCGGCGGGATGTCTGCCCCTCCCGCACGACACAAACACCAGTGCCGCCGCGCAGAGCAGCGCGGCGGCGACAACCGCCAGCCGCAGAGTTGCTGACTTGACCATGATATTTCCCCTCATCGTGGTGCCGATTCACTCCGGCCCACGCTTATCAGACTCGCCGGCGCGGCATTTGTTCCAACTAAACGCCTGCTGCCTCTTCATCTGTCCGACCGGGCGTCCCTGCCCCCGCTTTGCGCCCCGCGCCCGCTGGGCGTATAATACTGCCCTCGCGGGGATACATGGCGGCCAAACTCAAGGACATCAAGCGCATCAAGCAGTTCGACCTCTTCGACGACGTGTCGGACGAGGACCTGTCCGGCTTCACCAAGCACCTGGAGATCACCAAGCCCGCCGTCGGCGACTACATCATCCACGAGGGCAAGTTCACCCACCGCGTGTTCTTGCTGGAGCGCGGGATGGTGGACGTGTTCAAGCAGATCGGCAACCGCATGGTGCGCATCAACACGCTGGGGCCCGGCGACTACTTCGGCGAAATCGGCATCGTGCTCAACTGCCCCGCCACCGCCACCGTGCGCGCCCGCGAGGACGTGGTGCTGCTCTCCTTCAGCGAAGGAGTGTTCCAGGACTTCATCCGGCGCCACAAGAACGTCTTCTTCCGCATCTTCAAGACCGCCACCGAGCGCCTGTCCTCCACCAACATCCTCCAGCTGCGCCACCTGATTGACGAGCTGGACTTTTACTACCATAAGTTCCTGGACGTCCAGAAGATCTGGTACTTCCTGCCGGCGGAGTTGGTCGCGCGCACCCTGCGCGGCGAGATGGATGAAATCCAGAAGGGCTATGCGGAAGACGTCACCATCCTCTTCCTGGACCTGCGCCACTACACCTTCTTCGCCGAGGTGCGCGAGCCGGAGACGGTTCTCTCCACCATCAACGACATGTTTGAGGAGATTACGCGCACCATCACCCGCAACGACGGCAATGTGGACAAGTTCATCGGCGACGGCCTGATGGCGGTGTTCAAGGGCGCCGGCACCGCGCGCAAGGACGCCGTAAACGCGCTGGAGGCCTCGGTGCAGATTATGCGCTTTCTGCGCGGCTTCAACGCCCAGCGCTACCGCCAGCACGAAGAGGAGTTCTACCTCGGCATCGGCCTCAACTCCGGCCCGGTGGTGTTCGGCAATGTCGGCGTGGAGAATATGATGATGAACTACACCGCCATCGGCGACGTGGTCAATGTCGCCGCGCGGCTGGCCAGCCACGAGCAGAACAACAAGGTTGCCCTCACCGAGGAAACCTACAAGCTGGTGTACCGCAAGCTTCAGCCCTACGAAGTCTCCAAGGCCGAGAATGTGGAACTGCGCGGCCGCCGCGAGCCGGTGACTTTCTACAGCATCAACAAGGTATAGGCCTCCGCCGCGTCAGGCTTGCCCGCCGAAGACTTCGCCCTTGATGCGCTCAAACGTATCCGGCCGCACGCTGATGACCGTCTCTTGGGTGCGCAGAATCGTCCCCTCCTTGGCGCTTTTGGGCTTCTTCAGGTACTTGAGCTTGGTGTAGCACACCTCCACGCTCGCCTCCTCGCGCCCCTTGCTGTTCGCGGCCGCGACCACCGCCGCCTGCTGGATGTCGTGCGGATCGGGCGTGCGCTTGCCGGTGAGCAGCAGCACATAGCTGCCGGAGAAATCGCGCGCGTGGAACCAGGTGTTGTTGGGGTCGGAGAAGGCTTTCAGCGCCGCCAGGTTGCCTTCCGCCGAGAACGTGAGTATGAGGTCAATGCCGCTGAGCGTGCGCCCGCGCTTAATCTTGTGCGGGAACTTCGCCAGCCTGGCCGACACCGCATCCCCCTTCGCCTCGGTTGGCTGCGGCCGCGTTCTCGCGCCCGCCGGCGGGGCCTTGCTCTGGTCGGCCAGCAGCTTCTCCAGCCGCTCCACGCTGCCCGCGAGCCGCTGCAAATGCCCCATCAGCTTGCCGTAGTCAATCGGCTCGTCCAGCAGCCCGCGCTCGGTCAGCCGCGTGACGAACTCCACCGAAGTCGCGCCCTGCAGAATCTTCTCAATGCCCGCGGGCGCCAGGCTGAAGGGCCCCAGCGCCGCCAGCGCGGACTTGGCCTCGCGGGCGAACCGGAGTTCCAGGCGCAGCGCATCGGCGCTGCGGGTGTCCGGCGCGTCGTCAACTCGGGTTTTGCCCGCTAGCTCCGCTTGCAGCGCCGCAAAGCCCGCGCGCTCCCGCTCCATCATCTCTTCCAGCGGCGCCGGCGTTTCTTCCTCCATGTCCGCCGGGGGCTCCGGCGGCGGCGGCAGCGGCTTGCCCGCAGCAATCTGGCGGTGGGCCCGGCGGAACTCCGCGGTGCCCGGCCGCTGCAATCCCCGCAGCGACGAGACCACGCGCTCCTCTTCCGTGAGCACAAACATGTGCGACACCCGCCCGGTCAGCTCCACCTGCAAGTAACGTGTCTTGGTGACGCCGTATTGGTCGGTGTTACGGAGGGCCAGGCGTACGATGCGGTCGTTCGCATAGGGCAGCGCGCAGCCGGTTAGCTCAAAGCCTTTGCAGGTGTGCTCCACCGCCTTGACGAACGACGCGTTGAAGAGCCGCTTCCACTTGCCGGTCTTCACCTCTTCGGGCTCGTCCTCCGCCAGGAACATCGCGTTGCCCGCCGGGGTGAGGCTGATGACCAGCACCGGGCGCGGAGTGTCCGCGCTGAATGTCAGGGCGACGCTGCCGGGCGCGGGCGCCATTATCCGGGTCAGCCGCGCGCCTTTGAGCGCCTGCTCAATATGCTCGGCTAGGAGTTGAAGTTCACTGAGGTTCAAGTCGCACCTTCCTCCGCCGCGGCCCGGATGCTCTCGGCCGCAGCCGCTAATATTATCCCACATCCCGCTCGCTCTCCGCTTACTTGGCCGCCGGCGCTTATCCTCTGGTAGAATCTATCTGGAACAAACCGCCCGTATTCTGGTCTAAGGAAGTGGTATGGCCTTGGTCGCCGCGGAAAAAGCCCGGTCATACAATCCGCCGGAGGTGGACGAGCTGGTCGCGCGGTGCCAGGCCGGGAACCTTGACGCCTTTGACGAATTGGTGGCGCGGTACCAGCGCTTCGTGTTCATCACGGTGTACCAGCACCTGGGCAGCACCGGCGAAGTGGAGGACGTCGCGCAGGAGGTGTTCCTGCGGGTGTTCAAGTTCATCGACCGCTACCGCGGCCAGGCCAGCTTTGAGACCTGGCTGTACAAAGTGGTGCTGAACTACATCCGCACCCACCAGCGCCGCAAGTCGCTGCTCGGCCGGCTGTTCATTGAGCCGCCGGAGCGCAGCGCCGAGGCGGAAAAGCCGTTTGATATGGTGAGCCAGCTCGCGGCGGAGACGGAAGATCCCGCGAGCAGTATGGAGCACCGCCGCATGGTTGACGAGATTATGGAGGCGGTGCGGAACCTCCCGCGGATGTACCGCGAGGTGCTGATTATGCGTGAGGTCAGCGAGCTCTCCTACGAGGAGATTGCCGAAGTGCTCGGCCTCAGCCTCGGGACGGTGAAGAGCCGCATTAACCGTGCGCGCGACTTGGTGCGCGCCAAAGTGAAACTGTAAATGGATTGCAGGCAGTTCAACCGGTCGATCGGGGAGGAGCTTGACGGGCAGCTCGAAGGCGGGCTGCGCCGCGAGTTCAACGAGCACCGCGCGCACTGCCATTCCTGCGAGCGCGAGTACCTCAAGCAGCGGCGCATCCAGCTCTACATGCGGCGCTTCCCCACGGTCGGCAAAGTGAGCAGCCGCTTCCGCACCGAGCTGATGTCGCGGGTGCGCCACGGCGACCTGCGCTCCCACTACCGGCTGAACTACGCGCGGGTGACGCTGTCGCTGGCGTTCCTGGCGGCGGTGTTCATGGGGGTGCTGTTTGGAGTTAACACCTACCAGGAATACATCGGCCAGCAGCGGGCGTACATCGCCCAGGCGCCCCCGGGGCACGAGCCCGCGCAGATGATTGCCAGCTCCCGCGCTTTGCTGGGCGAGCTGAAACTCCGTCCCGGCGACTCGGTTTTCGCGCTATCGCTGCCCAATGTGCGCACCGAGGACTTCGTGCTCAAGCTGCTGGCGGACTACGAGAGCGGCGCGGTGTCCGAGCAGCTTCTGACCAGGCTCGCGGTGGAGACCGGCCTGCTGGACGGCGTGTCCATGAAGATACCGGAGCAGGTGTCAGCCATGGACGTGCTGCTCGGCCGCGACAGCCGGGGCGTGGTCATTTTCCCGCGTCCGCTGCCGGACCTGGTTATTGCCTATGTCACCCGCAGCGACCTGATGGAGCTGCGCTCCTTCACGCTGGAAGTGATTAACACCTACGGCGCGGCGGTCGCCACCTTGGGCTCGTCGCCGCAGATTGCGCCGGAGGTCTGGGAGGCTCTGAGCAAGAACCGGGACGCCAAAGGGCTGGAAGTCATTGATGTCAGCGGCGCATCTTTCAGCGTGGAAACGCTGCCGGACGACCTGAAAGTCCCGCTGGTGCTGACCTTCGGCCTGGGCACACCGCGGTAAGCCACCACGCCACCAATCCACCACCACGTACGCCGGGCTTTACGAAGTCGCTGAGCTTGTCGAAGCGAGCCCGGCTTCTTCGCCTTGCTGGCGGCTGATAGCTGATAGCAGGCAGCTGATTGGTGGCACATGCGTCGATGGCACGGGCGACTCGCCTGTGCACCTAGAATCACAGCCGGGACGGCTGTGCCACCAAACATGGGGGTTAAAGGCCGGAGTGGGGACCAGCCACCCTATCCGGAGTGGGGACTTCAGTCCCCACATTGGGGGCTGGCAAGCTTCAGTCCGCACATTGGGCTATGTGAGCGGCAATAGGTGTGGGGGATAAATCCCCCACTCCCGTCTTTTATCTGACTCTCCAACAGCCGAAACTCGTCCGCCTGAGCTTCAGCGAAGGCGGAACCAACCACCAACACTTGTCCGCCATAGCGCGACAGCGTGACGGCGGAACCGATTCATGGTATGCTCATCTTACTGGAGACCGCCTGTGCCCCAGGGGAGCACCACAACCGCCCGCAACCAGGGCGCCGTGAGCGCCCCCTACCGCTTTGACGACTACACAGCTTTGCTCTTTTCCCACGTACGCGGGGCTTTAGCCCCGCTATCTTCGCTCCCTACTTACATGCGACTGGACGTTTACCCGCCCATCCACTGGCGGGC
>CAZKNJ010000082.1:0-5824 GCA_964554185.1 uncultured Planctomycetales bacterium
AGCGCTGGCGACGGTGGCACAGGCGTCAGTGGCACAGGCGTCCCGCCTGTGATTCCTCCCAAACCTGCATCATCTCCCCCGGACGGCGGGGCACGGGTCCCCGCCCTACAACAGCAATCTTCTTCCGTCGAACAACCGACACTTGCCCGCCACAGCCTTGGCGGCGGCGGAACCAAGCACCAACAACCAGCGTCAGGCTTCGGCTGACGCTAATCCCCGGCGCATCCGTGGTATATACTTGCGCCATGCCAATAGAGCGACTGAAATTCGTGCCCAAAGGGTGGGGCGGCGAAATCTGGATACACAACGACGAGCAGTACTGCGGCAAGAAGCTCATTTTGAACCGCGGCAAGCGCTGCAGCCTCCACTTCCATAAGCTCAAGACCGAGACCTTCTACCTGGAGAAGGGCAAGGTGCAGCTGGAACTGAAGTACCCGGACGGGCGCGAGGAGACGGTGGTAATGGAGTCCGGCGACGCCGTGCACCTGCCGGTGGGTACGCTGCATCGTTTCACCGGCCTGGATGATGCGGAGATCTTCGAGTTCTCCACCCAGCACTTCGACGAAGACACCGTGCGGGTGGAGCCCGGCGACATGCTGCCCTAGCCCGGCGGGGTGGGGGACGGCTCAGGCCTCGGCCTCAAACGCCTCCTGCAACGCGTCTTCGGCTTCCCGCGACAGCCGCTCGTACTTATCGCGGCCGCCTTTTTCGCTGAGCAGGCGCGACATCACCAGCGGCTCGCCCATGCCGGTGCGCTGGACCATGGCGGATTCGCCCACCGCCTTCACGTAGGTGTGGTAGGCCTGCAGCTTCTGCAGCGCCTGGATGCTCACGCGCTCGGCGAATTCGGGGCTGCCGAGCAGCTCCTCCACCGTGTCCAGCTTGAGCGACAGGCGCGTGGTTTCGGTGGGATGCGCCAGCTCGCGGCGGTTGTGGTCAATGTCGGCGAGTGCGCGGCGCGCGATATTCGCCGCGTCGGCCGCTTTCATCGCCTCGCCGCCGCGTTTGCGGCCCGTGGCCAGAACGATGATGATGATTAGGACAATCAGCCCGCCGCCGATGATTACAGCCCATAGCGCAGTAGTCATGCGTCTTCCCTCCGCCCAAGAGGATAGCACACCGCCGCCCCGCGCACTTGCATCCTGCGCCCACTCAGGGCAGAATCATCCCATGAGACGGATCCCACAGCTACTGGTAATAGCATTGGCTCTCAGCCTGACGCTGCTGGCGCTGGCGTCCTGCCAGCGCCGCGCGGTGCGGGCGGAGGTGAAAGCGCTGGAGGAGAACCTTACCGCGCCCAAGGTGGGTGAAGTGCAGCGCGCGACCAAGCAGGCGATCTCCACCGCCGGCCGCGACATCCAGGTGAACACGCTGACCTTCCTCACCGACCAACCGGTGGACGACTACCGCGACTACGTGAACGACTTCCTGCTCGCGCGCGGCTACAGCCAGGCTTCGTTACTCTCGGCGCCCGGCGAGTTCCGCATTGAGTACGACGGGATGAACGGCAACATCCACGTGATTGTCACCGCCGAGGTGGCGCTTCCGCCTGAAAGCGCCATGACCACGCTGCCGGAGGAAGCCAAGCCGGAAGTGCCGCCAGCGCCGCCCGCTGAGGGCGCTGAGGGCGCAAGCAGCGGCAGTGAAACTGCCGGGGCTGCGGAAGAGCCTCCGCCGCCAATTGATGAAAGCACGCCGTACCGCAAGATAACCCTGGAAATCAGCTACTGAGGTAGCTATTCGGACACATATGCAACATCGCAGCTATATCGCCCTTTTCGGCGCCACCTGCAGAGTAGGGCGCCCCGCGCCAATGGCGTCTATTGCGCGACACCACCGCCACAGCATCGCACTGCCATATTCGCCGCCTCCA
Source organism: uncultured Planctomycetales bacterium (assembly GCA_964554185.1). GTDB lineage: Bacteria > 4484-113 > 4484-113 > 4484-113 > 4484-113 > CAZKNJ01. Next base: position 1,874 of record CAZKNJ010000082.1, read on the forward strand.
GCCCCGCGCCATCCGGCGTGGCTGAGGGAGCAAAATGCGCCGCCTTCTCCCGTATGTAACATAATCAGCATTATGGAGGTATTGCGCCAGAAGCAGGTGAGCGCGGTTAAAGGCGCGAGTCCAGCTTAGCTGCGAACCATAACGCCCGCCAGCACGTCCTCAAAGTGGCGCGGGATGGAGTGCAGCTCGGTGACGTGCGGCAGGCCGTCCTCGTCCTCCAGCGGCGTCACGATGGCGGTCACCAGCGCGTTGGCGGTGTCCAGGCTGGTGAGCACGGGGATGTTGCTTTCCACTGCGGCGCGGCGGATGGCGCGCGCTTCAATCTCGGCGGTGCGGTTGTCCGAGATGGTGTTGATGATTAGCTGGAAGGTGCCGTTGCGCAGCATGTCAATGATGTGCGGGCGGCCCTCAGTCAGCTTGAAGGCGGGACGGGCGTCCAGCCCCCGGCGCGCGAAGTAAGCGGCGGTGCCCGTGGTGGAGTATATCTTGAAGCCCAACTCGGCGAACCGCTGCATCAGATACAGCGCCTCTTCCTTGTCCTTGTCGGCGACGGTGCAGAGCAGGCTCCCCGGCTCGCTCTTCATCTGGCCCAGCGTGGGCACTTTCAGCCCCGCCGCGAGCATTGATTTTTTCAGCGCCTGCGGAAAGCTCTCGGCGATGCCCATCACTTCGCCGGTGCTCTTCATCTCCGGCCCCAGGCCCACGTCCACCTGAATCATTTTGGCGAAGCTGAACACCGGCGACTTCACCGCGGTGAAAGTCCCCTCCGGCATCAGGCCGGTGGGCAGCCCGAGGTCTTTGAATTTGTGGCCGGTGATCGCCAGTATCGCCAGCGTCACCATCGGAATGCCCGTCACCTTGCTGAGGAACGGGATGGTGCGGGAGGCGCGCGGGTTCACCTCAATGACGTACAGCTCGCCCTTCTCGTCCATCACGAACTGAATGTTTATGATGCCCTGCGCTGCGATGCTGCGGGCGATGCGCCCGGCGTAGTCGGTGATGCGCGCCTTCGTCTCGGCGGACAGCGACACCGGCGGGTACACCGCCATGCTGTCGCCGCTGTGGATGCCGGCGCGCTCAATGTGCTCCATTATCCCCGGGATGATGATGTCCTCGCCGTCGCTGATGAGGTCAACTTCGACCTCGGTGCCGCGGTAGTACTTATCAATGAGCAGCGGCTGCCCCTGGAAGGCGTACTCGTTGGCCTGGATATAGCGCGTCAGCGTCTCAGCGTTGAAGATAATCTCCATCGCCCGCCCGCCCAGCACGTAGCTGGGCCGCACCAGCACCGGAAAGCCGATACGCGAGGCCACATCCACCGCCTTGGAATAGTCCATCACGGTGCCGCCGGCGGGGCGCGGAATCTTCAGCTCGCCCATGAGGTGGTCAAATTTTTCGCGGTCTTCGGTGGTGTCAATGCCCTCTTCGGTCGTGCCGAGGATGGGCACGCCCGCGCGGTCCAGCGCCTTGGCGATGTTGATGGCGGTCTGGCCGCCGAACTGCACCACCACGCCCTTGGGTTTTTCGCGCTCCACCACCGCCAGCACCTTCTCCAGCGTGATGGGCTCAAAGTACAGCCCGTCGCTCATATCAAAGTCGGTGGAGACGGTCTCCGGATTGTTATTGATGATGATGGCGTCGTAGCCCAGCCGCGACAGCGCCATCAGCGCGTGCACGCTGCAGTAGTCAAATTCAATGCCCTGACCGATGCGGATGGGCCCGCTGCCGATGACCAGCACCTTCTCGCGCCCTTTCTTTGTCACCGGCCGCAGGTCGTCCGCCCTACCCTGCGATGAGTAGAAGTAGGGCGTGACCGCGGAGAACTCGCTGGCGCAGGTGTCCACCGCTTTGAAGCAGCTTTCCACCCCCAGCTCCGTGCGCCGCTTCATCACTTCCGCTTCTTCCTTGCCCACCATCACGCCGATGAGCTTGTCGGAAAAGCCGTTGCGTTTGAGCTTGCGCATGTCGGCTTCAATCAGCCCGTCCAGCCCGCGTTCGTGGAGGAAGTTCTCCGTCTCCACCAGCTCGCCGAACATGCGGACAAAGTAAGGGCTCATCTGCGTGAGCTTGGACAGGTACTCCACCGAGTGGCCGCGGTGCAGCGCCTCAAACAGCGCGTAAATGCGCCCGTCGGTGGCGGTGGAGAGGAACGACAGCAGCTCCGCGTCATTGAGCTTAAGGAAACGGTTGGTGTGGAAGCTCCAGAGCTTCACCTCCAGGCTGTCCAGCGCCTTGAGGAACGCGCCCTTGAAAGTGCGGTCAATGGCCATGACCTCGCCGGTGCTCTTCATCTGCGTGCCCAGCCGGCGGTCGGCCTCGCTGAATTTGTCGAAGGGCCACTTCGGCACCTTCAGCACCACGTAATCCAGCGCCGGTTCAAAGCTAGCCATGGTCTGGCCCGTCACCTGGTTCACAATCTCGTCCAGCCGCAGCCCCAGCGCAATCTTGGCGGCGACCCGCGCGATGGGATAGCCCGTGGCTTTGCTCGCGAGCGCGGAGCTGCGCGACACGCGCGGGTTCACCTCAATCACGTAGAAGCGCATATCCGTCTGGCTGAGCGCGAACTGCACATTGCAGCCGCCCTCAATCTTCAGCGCACGGATGATGGCAAGCGAAGCGGTGCGCAGCAGCTGGTATTCGCGGTCAGTGAGCGTGAGCGACGGGGCGACCACCATCGAGTCGCCCGTGTGGATGCCCATCGCATCAAGGTTCTCCATATTGCAGACAGTGATGCAGTTGTCCGAGGCGTCCCGCATCACCTCGTACTCCAGCTCCTTCCAGCCGACCACACACTCCTCAATGAGCACCTGGTGGTTGGGCGAATGCACAAAGCCGCGCGTCACGACGTCGCGGAACTCGTCCAGGTTGTAGGCGATGCCGCCGCCGGTGCCGCCCAGGGTGTAGCCCGGGCGGATGATGAGCGGGAAGCCGTGGGAGTCGGCGAAGCTCATCGCCTGCTCAAAAGTGGTGGCGGTGACGCTCGGCGGGATGGGCATGCCGATGGAGTTCATCGTCTCCTTGAACAACTCGCGGTCTTCCGCGCGCGCGATGGCCAGCGCACTGGTACCCAGAAACTTGAGGCCGTAGCGCTCAGTGATGCCGCTGGCGAACAGCTCGGTGGCGATGTTCAAGCCGGTCTGGCCGCCCAGCGTGGGCAGGACGCCGTCGGGGCGCTCGTTGGCGATTATCTTCTCCAGGTGCGGCAGGTCCATCGGCTCCACGTACACCCGATCGGCGGTCTCCACGTCCGTCATGATGGTGGCGGGGTTGGAGTTGACCAGCACGACCTCCACGCCTTCCTCGCGCAGGGACTTGCAGGCCTGCGTGCCGGAGTAGTCAAACTCGGCGGCCTGGCCGATGACGATCGGCCCGTTGCCGATGACCAGCACCTTGTTTATGTCTTCACGCTTGGGCATCTTTCACCGGTTCAGTCCAGCTGGAAATAGTCTATCTTCATCGCCTCTTTGACCAGCGCGAGGGTCTCCCTACCCTCCCGCTGCGCCTTCTTGGTGCCTTCGCGCAGTATCTCGCGCACGCGGTCGGGATTCTCCTCATATGGCCGGCGGCGGTCGCGGATGGGCGCCAGCATCGTGTTCAAGTAATCGGTCAGCCGCCCCTTGCACTCCACGCAGCCGAGCTTCCCGCTGCGGCAGTCGCGCTCAATCTCCGCCACGATGTCCGGCGTCTTATTCAGCGTGCCCTGGAAAATCTGGTGGTACTGGTAAACGTTGCAGATGTCCGGGTGGCCGGGGTCGTTCTTGCGTATCTTCTCCGGGTCGGTGACGGCCTTCCACACCATCTCCTTCACCGTCTCCGGCGGGTCGGAGAGCGCGATGGCGTTGCCCAGGCTCTTGCTCATCTTGGCGCTGCCGTCCAGCGCGTGCAGGCGCGGCACCTCGCCGATGAGCGCCTCCGGCAGCGGGATTATCTCCTTGCCGTTGCCGTAGAGCG
>CAZKNJ010000083.1:0-5321 GCA_964554185.1 uncultured Planctomycetales bacterium
GCTGATGCCCGGCAATACACTGCGGTTGGCACTCCTGCCACCCCCGCAGGCCGCCAGTATAAGCACCAGCAAGAGCACCAGGGCTACCGAAAGCTTGATGCTCAAGGCGTCTCTCATAATGAATTCACCTCTCTTAACAATGTTGAATGTATGAATACAGCTTGGTACGCGGCGCTGCACCGCGTGATGCTGGCTGTAGTGGAGGAGCGGGCGAGCAACTTGGCTCCGGTTGTAGCACCGGATTGCGCGGATACAAAAACGAATCGCCCAACGCGATTACACTCGGACTTCACATTCCCTCCTGGCGAAGCACCGGGGGCCTCCGTCCCGCAAATGCATAGCTGCACGCCCTTCTCGGGCGCTTACCCCCATGTATTGGCCCGCGGTCAGATTATACCATCAAGCGCAAATGACCGCAATTACTTTACCGGTTCCGCACGCGCAGCAAGATAAGTCCTGTCACCAGCAACGCCAGATTGGGAATCCACGCCGCCAGCAGCGGTGGGACGATGCTGCCGCGCCCCATCTGGGACGCCACGGTGAACAGGAAGAAGTACCCCAGCACTATCAGCAGCGAGAAGCCCATCCCCATTGAGGTTGAGGTGCGCTGCGGCAGTATCGCCAGCGGCACGCCGATGAGCACGAAAAACAGCGGCGAAAACGGGATGGAGAACTTGAAGAAGTAGTCCACCTCAAAGCGCCGGATGTAGGATTCGCTCAGCCCTGCTTCTTTCTGGTAGCGGATGAGCCGCGAAAGCTCCGAGGCCGACAGCTCGCTCGGGTCCTTGCTGCGCTCGGCGATGGTGGAAGGGCTGAGCGCGAACTCCGGCACGTCCCATTGGGTGAAGGTCGTCGTCGTGACGGCGCCGCCCGCGAGGAAGTTGTACAGCGCGCCGTAATGGAAGCTCCAGCTCTCGCCGGTCCACCGCGCGTTCGCGGCGCTGAGATACCAGTCGCACTTGCCGGTATTCTGCTGGAAGTGGAACAAATGCAGGTTGGACAGGCTGTCGCCCATCAGCTCTTCCGCCAGCAGCTGGTATGCCAGGTAGCCGCTCTGGTAGAACGCCAGGCTGACCTTGGTCTCGTGCATCGTACCCGCCTTCTCTTCAATGATGCGCTGCTTGTACAGGTCAAACTGGTTGTTGGTGTAGGGCGCCACCAGCTCGCTTACGGTGAAAGTGATGAGCGACAGCACCAGCGCGAAGAACATGATGGGCCAGGTGATGCGGTAGAGGCTGATGCCGGCGGTGCGCAGCGCCGTGACCTCGGAATCGCCCGAAAGCCGCCCGACGGCCAGCAGCGATCCGGTGAGCATCGCCATGGGGAAGGTGTAAACCACCCATTCCGGCAGCGCGAGCAGCAGCAGCCGGAAGAAATCCAGCGCCCCGAGATCGTACTTGATGAGGAATGCCAGCAGCGGCTTGAGCAGCGCCGCGCCCACTATCAGTATCACGAACGCGAAGAAGGCGAAGAGGAAAGGGGGCAAAAGCTCCTTTAGAATGAGACGGTCAACGGCTTTGAGCACCGGGTGGATTCTAGCACAGCACCTGCTATACTCTTGCACCGCAAACGACATGCCGGAATTACCCGAAGTTGAACAGGTGCGGCGCACTCTCAGCCCCAAGATTGCCGGGCAGCGGATCGGCGCCGTGCGAGTGTTTTACCCCGAGCGCGTGTTTCACGTCTCGCTGGTGGATTTCCGCCGCCTTCCGGCCGGCGCGAAGGTCACCGGAGTCGAGCGGCGCGGCAAGCTGCTGCTCCTCGGCCTGGACAATGGAAAGACGCTGCTCATCGGCCTGGGGATGACCGGCCGCATCAGCGTGGAAACCAACCTGGAGCCGGTCAACTACCTGGTCGCCGCCTTTGAGATGCACCGCAACAAGTTCGTGAAGCTGCACGACGTCCGCCGTTTCAGCCGCCTGTCGCTGTCGCCCACGAGCGAGCTGAAGCGCCACCCGTTCATCGCGGAGCTGGGCCGGGAGTTTGACGACCGGCACGTCTCGCCTTCATCGCTGCGGCGCGAACTCGGCCGCTACCAGAGCCGCAGCATCAAGGACGCGCTGCTGGACCAATCGCTCATCGCCGGCATCGGCAACATCTACGCCAACGAGATACTCTTCGCCGCCCGCCTGGACCCGTCCAGGCCCGCGCCCGCGCTGACGATGGACGAGGTCAAGGAACTGCTGGGCCAGATGCGCAAGATTCTGCGCAAGGCCATTGAAATGGGCGGCACCACCGTGCGCGACTTCGCGGACGCCGACGGGCGCAGCGGCAAGTACACCAAGCACCTGCGGGTCTATCTCAAGGCGGGCGAAGACTGCCCGCGCTGCGGCAAGTCCTCGCAGATTGAGCGCATCGTGCTGGGCGGGCGCGGCACCTTCCGCTGCCCCAAGTGCCAGAGGTGAGCATGGCGTCAGAGCGAATCGCACTCGTGCTTCAAGGCGGGGCCGGCCCCATCTCCCCCGAAGTCTATATCCGCAACCAGGGCGCGCTGCGCGAGCATATGGACGTGCTCGTTCCCATGCTTCAGGGCGGAGCAAGCGCGCTGGACGTGGTGGAGGAGGCGGTCGCCCGCATGGAGACCGACCCGCGCTTCAACGCCGGCATCGGCTCGTCAATGCGCCTTGACCGCAGCATCCAGCTTGACGCCTCCATTATGGACGGTGCGCGGCTGCGCGGCGCCGGAGTCGCCGCGGTCACGCGGCTGGTGAATCCCGTGCGGCTGGCGCGGCAGGTGCTGGAGCGCACTCCGCACGTGCTGCTGGTTGGCCCCTGGGCCGATGCCTTCGCCGACGAGTGCGGCTTTGAGCGCGTGCCCACCGAAGCGCTTATTGTTCCCGAACGCCTGGCGCTGTGGGAGCGCAAGATGAAGGCGCGGGAGACCAGCGCCGACCAGCTTCTGAGCAGCGGCGGCACCGTGGGCGCGGTGGCGCTGGACGCCGATGGCGGGCTGGCCGCGGCCACCTCCACCGGCGGCATGGTGCTATCCATGCCCGGGCGCGTGGGCGACAGCGCCATTCTCGGCGCCGGAACTTACGCGACTCCCGCTGCGGCCGTCTCCGTCACCGGCGTGGGCGAGAGCATAATGCTAACGCTGATGGCCAAGCACTGCGCCGACCTTATCGCCGCCGGCGCCGCGCCGCATGACGCCTGCGAGGCCTGCGTAAAGTACCAGCGCGACACCACCCCCGGCACTTCCGGGCTAGTCGCCGTCTCGGCGGAAGGCGCCATCGGCCTGGCCTTCAACTCCATTGAAATGAACCGCGCCAGCTTCACCCCCGCCTCCGGCCTCCTTGTCCCCTAGGCCCGTGCCTGTAGATGTAAGTCTGCCCCGGTATCGTAGGGGCACGGCGGATGCCGTGCCCGTGGTGCTCTCTCATAAACGTGGCTACTGCGCTGTAGGGGCACGGCATGCTGTGCCCGTTCTGCAGTTACCATGATTCCCCCCACCCACGTACGCGGGGCTTTAGCCCCGCTAGTCGGGCATCCCGGATCGCGCAGAAGGCCGGGCTTCAGCCCGGCTCTTCAAAACGGGAGTCGCGACCCTCCAATCCGGCGGGTGAACTTTCCAGTCGCGATTCCCTGGATGAAGATGACAATCGGCGGTAGGAAAACCGCCGCTCCTCATTCGGGTTTGCTGGCCCGCTGGCTCACTGGCGGCTGACTGCCAGCCCCGCTCTTCTCTTCCGGGCCTGCTGGCTTGCTGGACGCTGGAAGCTGACTGGTGGCACATGCGTCGGTGGCACGGGCCTCTGGCCTGTGCACCTAGAATCACAGCCGGGACGGCTGTGCCACCAAACATTGGGGTACTCGGGGCTTCTTGTCCGCCATGGGCGGTTAGCCCGGCTGTCTTCCGGGCTTGCTGGCGGCTGGCCTGCTGGACGCTGCCACCTGCGGTATACTTCATATGGGGAACCCAATGGGGCTTTGCCGATGAAACGCGCGTGGCAGCTTGTTCTGCTTGCACTCCTCTTGGGAGCCGCGCTCGCGGTCGTGCTCTTCCTGGTGTCGCCTGAGCGTAGAAGGACTAGCATCGCGCGCGTTCAAAGAAACGGTTCATACTTGGTGCCTGACGGCGGTATGCCTGGTGGAACCAGAGTTATGGCCGATGGCAAGCTTGCGCTATACCTCAGTGCTTGGGCAGAAGGCGCTAAACGCAACTTCTATGTCTTTGACCCGGTTTCGTACTCGTTTACGGGATATGGGCTGAATCCCCCAGAGTACCCCTCATTGGCCGGAATCTCCGACATGGTGACCGACTCCACTTCTACCTATGTGGCGTGCTCCTATCCAAGCGTTGTCGAGGACTCTCCAGAGCTGTGCATTTTCAGCCTTGCCTCAGGCGATCTTGCTTTCAGTGCCGATGTAGACTACCCGTGGCCAGAGATCACGCTGACCGAAGGCCGCAGCGGTAGCATCGAGCTAGCAATTGGTGTAGACCCATACAACGCGGAGTTGTTCTTCCTCAATCTCACGGAGCCCGGGCTTCTGGGAGAGATCACGTTGCCTACCGACTATAGAGTCACCTCTGAATGGACGGGGAGAACTGCTGACTACGACAACTATCTATACGGGAGGCTATACTTCCATTTCTCCTCAGCCACTTCAACGTTGTTTCTCCCTCTTCCGCACTTAGCATCAATCTACTGGTGCCAAATCGATTTGAGTAGCGGTTTCAGCTACCAGGACGGCACCATTTCTTGTGGAGTGGACCCGACCTTCATTACCGCTCCTTCGAGCGGCAGTCCTCTGTACATCCTGGACGACGAGGCTAACAAGGTCTTCGTGCTGGATCCTGCAACGCGAACCATTAACAATGACATTGACTACGAGTCTGGCACCGTGGTAGTACGCCTGATTGAGCATCAGGACCACTTGTATCTAACTGCTACGAGCATTGAATATGATCCGGAATACGGGAAGCTGATCAAGATTAATCCTGTTTCTGAGCAGCAGTGGTCGGTGGATTTCGTGAATTCGTCTCCCGGCGACCTCAGCGCATTTGGCGGGAGAATCTATGTCGTAAAGTGCGCGGGGCCACTTGGCGAAGAAACCCCTACGCTCTTAGAGTATGACGCGAATACCCTTACCCAACTAAGCGAAACCTTCATCTGTGATGACGGATGGTCGATGGACATCATTCCTCAGACTGGCAAAGGCGTGGTCTGCGACTACGATACCGGCGCTCTCTATGTGGTTGACCTCCTCTCTCTTGGGGACAACTGACAGCTGACAGATTTTGAGCATGCCCTGCCCGCGGTGTTCCCACTTGAATGCGGCTCCTGCCCCGTAGGGGCACAGCGGATGCTGTGCCCGTGGTG
>CAZKNJ010000084.1:0-5266 GCA_964554185.1 uncultured Planctomycetales bacterium
CGCACAAGTTGCTGGCCTGATTTAACCGGTGGCGGGTGGCGCGGGGGGCGCACACACCGTATAATGGGCGTCCCCATGTGGCGGCTTATCCAACGGGCGGTGGCGATGGCGGCGATGCTGGCGCTGGTTATCGGCGCGGCGCCCGCCGCGGCGCAGGAAGCGGAGCATCCGATGCTGCCGTTCATCATGGACGTGCTGCCGGAGAACATCGCCGACTTCAATATGGGCGAGGACGGCGGCCTGCTGGTCAAGGAAGTCCGGCGGGGCAGCCCCTACATCAAGGAAATTGCGCTCACCTTTGACGACGGCCCGCATCCGCACTACACCGCAAAGCTGCTGGCGATACTGAATTACTACCGCGTGCCGGCGACCTTTTTCATGGTGGGGGTGCAGGCCGAGCGTTACCCGGAATGGGTGCAGATGGTGCACCAGGAAGGGCACGAAATCGGCTGCCACACTTACGACCACTTCCGGCTGGTGAACCTGCCGCTGGACGAGCAGATCTACCAGATTGAGGAGTTTTCCAGCCTCATCAACCGCCTCACCGGCTCCAAGCCGCGGCTGCTGCGGCCGCCCGGCGGGCAGTACAACCAATTCACGGTTGACCTGATGAACCGCAACGGGATGGCGCTGGGGCTGTGGACCATCAACACCAAGGACACCGCCCCGCAGGCGGACTGGCGCAGCATCTACCGCCGGGTGCTGGAAGAAGTGCAGCCGGGCGCCATCATCCTGATGCACGACGGCACGGACGTGACGGTGGAGATGCTGCCGGTGCTCATTGAGACCTTGCAGCGCCGGGGCTACAGCTTCGTGACCATGAGCCAGATGATGGCGCACGCGAATGCGGATGTGCTGAACGGGAAAAACGGCCACGGCGACAACCAGCCCAAGGAAGAGTGGCGCGTTTACACCTACTAGGCGGCGAAGCGCACCGCCCTCACCGCACCCCTAGATTCGATCTTCCCCCCGCTTGAAGATGAGCACGGCGTTGTGGCCGCCGAAGCCGAAGGAGTTGCTCAGCGCGTACTCAAACTCGCGGGGAACGGCTTGATTGGGCGTGTAGTTGAGGTCGCATTCGGGGTCGGGATTCTCGTAGTTGATGGTCGGCGGAATCACCTGCCGCGACAGCGCGCCGAGGGTCACGATGCCCTCCGACACGCCGGCCGCGCCGAGCAGGTGGCCGTGCATGGACTTGGAGGAGGAGATGTTGAGCTGGTAGGCGTAGTCGCCGAATACTTTTTTTATCCCCTCGGTCTCGTTCTTGTCGTTGAGTTCGGTGGAAGTGCCGTGGGCGTTGATGTAGCCGATGTCCTCCGGCTGCAGGCCCGCATCCGCCAGCGCCTGCGCCATGGCCTGGGCCGCGCCGGCGCCGCCGGGCGCGGGTGCGGTGATGTGGTAGGCGTCGCAGGTGGAGCCGTAGCCCACAATCTCGCCGTATATCTTCGCGCCGCGCGCCTTCGCCGTCTCGTAGTCCTCCAGAATCACTGCGCCGGCGCCCTCGCCCATCACGAAGCCGTCGCGCTTGGCGTCAAAGGGACGGGAGCCGCGATGGGGCTCGTCGTTCCAGCTGGCAGTGATGGCCTTCATCACGCAGAAGCCGCTCAGGCCCATCTCGCTGATGGCCGCTTCCGCGCCGCCGGCAATGCACGCGTCCAAGTAGCCGTGACGGATGGCATGGAAGGCTTCGCCCATGGTGTGGTTGCTGGTGCTGCACGCGCTGATGATGGCGAAGTTGGAGCCGGTGATGCCGGTCTGGATGGCAATCACCGCCGCGCCGGTGTTGGCGATGGCGTTGGGGATGAACAGCGGGCTCACGCGACTGGGCCCGCGCTCAATCAGCGTGGCGGTTTGGGTGAAGATGGTTTGCAGGCCGCCGATGCCGCTGCCGTAGTAGATGCCGATGCGGCCGCGGTTATCGTCGGTGACGGCAAGCCCCGACTGCTCCAGCGCCATCATCGCCGAGCCCACGGAGAGCGCGATGTAGGAATCGTAACGGCGCGCGTCCTTGGGATTCATGTACTGCTCGGGATGGAAGTCGCGCACCTGGGCGCCAATCTTCACCGGGTAGTTGGTGGTGTCCAGCCCTTCAATCAGCCGCACGCCGCTCTCGCCGGCGAACACGGCGTCCAGCAGCGGCTGGTGGCCGCTGCCGAAGCAAGTAACCGCACCCATTCCCGTAATCACCACGCGTCGTTTCATAGATGATCTCCCGGCTCCAGCAAGTGTATCAGAGGCGCAGGCCTCCGCCGTTTATGTGAAGGGTAGCTCCGTTGATGTAACTCGCCGCATCGGAAAGGAGGAAGCAGATGGCGGGCGCAACTTCCGACGGTTCGCCCAGCCGCTTGCAGATTATCTGCTCCAGCACCGACTCCAGGAACTTATCCCGCAGGTTGGCGGTCATATCCGTGCGGATGATTCCGGGGACGACCGCGTTGGCGCGCACGCCGCGTGTGCCATACTCCAGCGCCACCGACTTGGCAAAGGCGACGATGCCGGCCTTGGACGCCGCGTAGGCGCTCTGGCCGAAGCTGCCGATGCTGCCGGCGATGCTGCTCACCATCACGATGGACCCGCCGTGCTTGGCCATCGCCTTGATGACCTCGTGGGTGACGTAGAACACGGAGTTGAGGTTGTCGCGCACGCAGCCTTCCCACTGCTCCGGCGTGGTGGAATGGATAAGGGAGTCGTAGCGCACGCCGGCGTTGTTTACCAGCAGGTGAATCGTCTCCTCGCGCTCCAGGATGGCGGCTACCGCCGTAGCCACCTGCGAGTGGTCGGTGGCGTTGAAGGGCGCAAGCTCGGCCGTCCCGCCGGCGGCACGCACCGCTTCCGCCACTTCCTCCGCGCTCTCGCGGTTCTTCAGGTAGTTGATATATACCTTGGCACCGCTGGCGCCCAGCAGCTTGGCGGTTTCCGCGCCGATGCCACGGCTGGCGCCGGTTACCAGGGCGACGCGTCCGGAGAAATCAAACTTCACACCTTGCGGCTGCGTAACGGCTCACCTCCTCCCAGAATCAGTGTTAGCAGGAATATAGCACATTCGTTTAACTTCCCGCCGCCCGCAGCGAACATTTAGCAACTAAGCGCTTGGGAGCGGTTATGCTGATTCATCGCACGGCTATCGTGCATCCGGAAGCGAAACTGGAGCCGGGCGGCGAGATCGGAGCCTATTCGGTCATCGGCCGCAACGTCACCATCGGCGCGGACACCGCCGTGGGCAGCCACGCCATCATCGGCGAGAACACTACCATCGGCGCCGGCTGCAAAATAAGCTCCCACGCCGTCATCGGCACCGAACCCCAGGACCTCAAGTACAACGGCGAGCAGTCCTACGTGGAAATCGGCGCGGGCGTGCACATCCGCGAGTTCGTCACCATCAACCGCGGCAGCAAGAAAGGCTCGGCCACCCGCGTGGGCGACCACTCGCTGCTGATGACCGGCGTGCATGTGGCGCACGACTGCCAGATCGGCCAGAACGTGATAATGGCCAACCTCGCCACCCTGGCCGGGCATTGCACAGTAGGCGACAACGCCGTGCTGGGCGGCATGGCGGTGGTGCACCAGTTCGTGCGCGTCGGCAAGATTGCGATGGTCGGCGGCACCAGCGGGCTGTTGCAGGACGCGCCGCCGTTCATGATGGTATTCGGCCCCGCACCGGCGCGGGTAGTGAACATCAACCACATCGGCCTCAAGCGCAACGGCGTGAAGCCGGAGGTGCGGCTGCACCTGCGCCAGGCCTTCCACATCCTCTACCGCCAGGGGCTGACGCTCCGGGACGCGGTGGCGAAGATACGCGAGACGCTGCCGGAAAGCGAAGAGCTGAACCACCTGCTGGACTTTTACCGCACCAGCGAACGCGGCATCTGCCGCTCCACTTTGTCGGTGGCGGAGGGCCATCCGGCCGAGGCCGAGCCGCACGGCTTCCCCGACGAGCTGACGACGAGCATCCCGGCGACGTAGGGGGGCTGGATCGTTGCTTTTCTTCGGCGCTTCCGCGCCACACAACTGAAAGCTATCTTGGGTAGTTCTTTAGCACAAGTGCATCTTCCCCACCTCCCCCAACGTCATTCACACCATTTGGCGCTGCCTCTGCGCCATCCGTGAAGCCCTCCTGGCCGCTTACCAGATTCACCACCCCCTGGGCAGAAGCCACTTGAAGCACGGGAATACCGATTGCACCTTCAACGCTTTGCCATTGGCCTCCTATGTTCTCGGCAGTCCCGCCAATGTAAAGGTCTCCAGAAGCGTCTAGCGAGAGAGCGGAAGCTATGTCATCCACGTCCTGCGCCCCCCAGGTTTTACTGGACCGCAAATCTCCCCCAAAGCCGAAGCGCAATAAGAGGATATCCCAACCTCCTCCCGGATGAATGTCTGTTGACCCCACTGCGATCAAGCTGTTCTCCTCTGCCACCAGCGAGCCCAGGCCCTCCGAGGCGCTTGTACCCCAGGTTAGAGCCCACCGCACCGCGCCGTCCAGCTCTAGTGCCATGAGCAGCGCGTCGCGGTCGCCCTCCCCGAAACTCCTTGTGTTGCCTACTGCATAGAGGGTGCCAGCGTGCTCCCACATACTGTGGATGACATCCCCCTGCTCACCGCCGTATACTTCCGCCCACTCAGGCAGTCCTGACGAGCTAAACCGCAGGACGAAAGCTTCAGACCCGCCAGCGCCGAAGCTGTATGTATTACCGCACACATATACGCCGTCAGCCGCTGCCGCTACATCTCTTGCATAGTCGTAATCATCTCCACCCCATGTAACCGCCCACTGGATTTCCCCCTCTGGGTCGAACCTGCACAACAGCACGTCGTCCTTGCCACCCCACTCCAGGTATGAGCCGCATACATACATATTGCCGTCCGTGTCAACAGCCATGCTGGCCGCCCTTTCGTAAGCCGCCGTTCCCCAGGTCTTCGCCCAGAGAAGCTCTCCGTTTATGCGGTATTTCAGCAGCAGGATGTCATCTTTACCCGCACCATAGGACGATGTTACAGCAAGAACGCAGACCTGGTTGTCAGCTGTACCCTCGATTGCACGCGCGCTTTCGAATTCTTCGCCACCCCACGTCTTGGCCCATGCAACTGCCCCTGAGGAGTCGTAGTTTATGAGCAGAACATCTGCATCCCCTCGTCCATAGCTGCGGGTACCTCCCGCCATCAACACACCTCCTTCAATCAGGTGCATTGCTCCAGACACCCAATCGTCCTGCTCGCCGCCCCAAGTATGCACCCACTCGTCGCGCTCGTTGACGATGAAGGTGAAGGG
>CAZKNJ010000085.1:0-5131 GCA_964554185.1 uncultured Planctomycetales bacterium
CGGCGGCGGCGGTGGCGGCGGTGAGCCGACCATCCTGATTGTTCAGGACAACACGAGCGGCGGCTCGAATGACTCTCTGCAGCATGTTCAGGCGTTCGAGAGCGACCTTGACGACATAGGCCTGGAAGATGGCTACGACACGGCGACGACAGCACAAATCACCAGCGCCGCTGACCTGGAGGACTATCTGTGCGTGATATGGTGTCCGGCGTACACTAGCGAGTGGTACAGTCTCGAGCAGATCCAGGCAAGTGAGCAGAACATCATCAGAACCTACGTAACAGCCGGGGGTAACCTCATTCTGCCCACGCAGGTGCCGTATAACAGCTATTCCGGCTATCCCACCTGGCACCAGTTCATGGGAGCCCCGTGGAGTTCTGGATATCTGTACGTCACGTACATGACCGTTGCCGGAATGCCTATGGGCAGCGGCCCTGGCGGCGCGATTTCGACTATTGCGCGGGTAACCGCCGGGGAGAACCACAACGAGCAAGCATATGTCGACCAGCCGAACGTAACTGCTCTTGGGATGTACAGTTCGGCTAATACCGCAATCAGCAGGGACCACGATACGGCTAATGTCGGCGGTCGTATGACGACTATTGGGACGGTATGGCACTATCTCGGCGCGACCACTCCGGCGGGTCCGGGGCGCAGCGGGATGCTGTGGAACCTGCTCAACTGGATTGACCCGGAGATTCTCATCATAACCCCGGGCGGCCCCGGCGGCGACACGATTGTCCCCTACGAGGGCCCGGTGGATATCGCCGATGTGTTTGCCTGGGTATATGATTCCAGCGGAGCAACTATCTCCGGCGGCAACGGCGACACCGCGCCCGAGCGCGCGATTGTCTCCGTTATCAGCGACCCGAAGCAAATCCGCTTTGAGTGCCTGGCACGCGCTAATGTGGGCATTGACCTGGTGTATGAGTGGGAGTTTGAGCCCAGCGCGGGCTTTGGCATCTGGACCCGCTACACCAGCCACTCCTACGTCGGCGGCATTGACCCGGACGGCCTCGGTCCCCTGGCCGAGGGCGACCCGTTCCCGGTGAATGCCCGCGTGTATGACAGCAGCTTCACCTACGGCACGGCGCCGCCGGATTCGCGCGACAGCGATTCGGTGCTCGTTGAAGTGCACGGCGCGCTTCCGGTGGACATCAGCGACAACGGAACCGTGATTGCCGGCAGCTACCTGCCGGACAGCAATGGCGATGTCACCGTGCAGCTCGAGTACAAGATTGCGAACGGCGCGCCGCCCTACGACTCGGTGTGGGTGGACTACGACTACGACTTCATCTCCTTCACCGACATGGTGGAGGTAACTCCGACGCCGGGCGAGGGCAACCATGTGTACAATCTGGTCATTCCCGATGCGGAGACCAAGGAGTACTACATCGCCATCCGCGTGTACAACGCGGGCGCTCCGAACGCGATGGACACCTACGCCTGGACGGATCCGGTGAAGATCGGCGGCGCCATCTGCGTGGTGAATGACAACAACACTGCGCATGCGGACGCCATGAAGTCCGACCTTGACGCACTCGGCGCGGGCTACGCGGAGTTGAACTCGAGCGACGTGACCAGCGCTTCAGTGCTCTCTCCCTACCAGCTCGTCTTATGGTGCCCTGGTTACGCGTCCGGCCAGTTGACTTCAACTGAGCTTAGCTACCTCTACACTTACGTGCAGAACGGCGGTAACTTCTTCCTGCCCTACAACTACGGGGGTTACGATTATGGCTCTGGCACCTACGCTGAGATGTTTGGCATGGTGTACGCCTATATTGGCGGCTCTTGGTACTTTGGCGAGCTGACCCACAACGGCGGTTATGATTACTACGGCGACCCCTACATCTTCAGGTCGGGTCCCGGCGGCACCTATGACCAGTATTCGCAAGGCTCAGGGATGGACTGGTATACGTCCAGGTACTACTATGGAGTCGTCGGCAATACGCGTTGTCTCGCGGGACTGGCCTGGAATAACTATCATGAGAGCGGCGTCTGCCGCGACTGGACCAGCAGTTGGACCGACGGCGAGGGAATTGCTGCGACAATGTCCTTTAACTGGGACCGCATAACCAGTACTACACCTACCAATACTGGGCGTAAGGGCCTGCTGTGGAACCTGGTTGAGTTCATTGACCCCAGCTTGATTGACTAACCGAGACACCTCGCTCTTCAGCATAGTGGGGGCTCCCGCTCATAGCAGTAGGCACCTCATAGAGGGCTCCGGGGCAACCCGGAGCCCTCTTCTTTTGCAGCCGCCAGCAGGCCAGCTATTAGCCATCAGTCGTCAGCAAGAGAGGATGAAGAGCCGGGCTGGTGAGCCCGGCGTACGCACATCGTTGGTTGTTAGCCCAAACGAGGGGTGGTATCATTACGGCGGTCGTGGGGGAGCTCCGAAAGGGGCTGAGAGACTCATCTGCCAACGGCAGATTGACCCTTGGAACCTGATCCGGGTAATGCCGGCGCAGGGAACGACGATGCTTCTCAGGCCTTTCCTCCAATGCATCCCCCGGGGCAACCCATTCACTGGAGGAACGCAACAATGGAACAGGTGAAAGCGGAACTGCCGTCCATCGGCAAGGTCTCGCCGGAAATCTTCAACGAAATCATCCTGCCGCAGCTCGGCCGCAAGCGCGACAGCGTGCTGGTGGGCCCGGAGCACGGGGTGGACATCGGCGTGTGCGACCTGGGGCACGGGCAGGTGATGGTCACGACCACCGACCCGGTGTTCATCGTGCCGCCCTACGGCTGGGAGCGCAGCGCGTGGTTCGCGGTGCACATCCTCGCGAGCGACGCGGTGACCTCCGGGCTGGCGCCGACCTACTTCACGATTGACCTGAACCTGCCGATGAGCATCACCCGCGAGGAGCTGGAAACGATGTGGGGCACGGTCCACCGCGAATGCGAGAAAATCGGCATGGCCATCATCAGCGGCCACACCGGACGGTACGAGGGGTGCGAGTACCCGATGGTGGGCGGCGCCACCGTCATCTGCATCGGCGCGGCGGACAAATACTTAACGCCGGCGATGGCGCGAGCGGGCGACCGCATCATCGTCACCAAGGGCGCAGCGGTGGAGGCCGCGGGGCTGTTCGCCTGCACCTTCCCGCAGCGGGTGGCCGAGGCCTACGGCGCGGAAACCGCCAAGGCGGCCGAGGAAGTGTTCTGGCAGATGAGCGTGGTGGAGGACGCGCTGACCGCGGTGGAAGTGGGTGTGCGCGACGAAGGCGTGACCGCGATGCACGACGCGACCGAATGCGGCGTGTGGGGCGGGCTGTTTGAAGTGGCGGAGGCCTCGCGCGTGGGGATGGTGGTGCACAAGGAGGAGATCATTTTGCAGCCGGTCATCGCGCAGGTCTGCGAGCTGTTCGGCATTGATCCCTACTCAAGTATCAGCGAGGGCACGCTCATCATCACCTGCCGCCCGGAGAAGGCGGACGAGGTGGTGCGGCGGCTGGACGCCAAGGGGATAGTGAGCTCCATCGTGGGCGAGGTGGTGCCGAAGGACGAAGGGATGAACGTGTTTGAGGGCGGGCTGAAGCGGGAGCTGGTGCATCCGCGGGTGGACCCCTTCTGGCAGGCGTTCGGGAAGGCCGCGGAGAGAAGATAGCGGCGAGCCCGCAGGCTCGCCGGTTGTTGGTTTTCGGTTGTTGGTTGTTGGACGGATTGGGAGCGGCGGGGAGCCCACCCGGCTCCCAAGTCTCCAGGCCGCCGAAGCTGATGATCGGGAGTGGCGAACTCCAGTTCGCCACATCTCAAGTCTCGCGACCTGGAGGTCGCGAGTCCGCTTTCATCGGCGGGGCACAGGTCCACCACAGGCGGATGAATCCCCGCCCTACAGCGCATCGGGCGTGATACAATCCCCGCCATGACCAAAAAGCAAAAAGGCCTACACACGCGGGCGGTGCACGGCGCCGGGCGCGAGCAGTATCCCCACTACAGCGGCACGCCGCCGATTTACCTCACTTCCACCTTCGCCTTCCCCAGCCTGGAGGAGGGCGCCAAGATTGCGCGCGGCACCGGCGAGGGCTACATGTACACCCGCCACAGCAACCCCACGATTGACGTGTGGGTTGAGCGCATGGCCGAACTGGAGGGCGCGGGCGGCGGATGCGCCACCGCGAGCGGGATGGCCGCCATCTCGTCGGCGATTATGCACTTCACCCACGCGGGCGACAACTACATTTCGTCGCAGATGGTGTACTCCGGCACGCTGCGCTTTTTCAAGGACGTGCTGCCGCTGTACGGCATGGAAACGCGCTTCGTGGATATGCACGATATGGGCGCGCTGGAAGCGGCGATGGACGAGCGCACCCGCGCGGTGTTCCTGGAGTCGCCGGACAACCCGCTGCTGCGCATCTACGACCTGGAAGCGGTGGTGAAGCGGGCGCACGCGCGCAGCATCCCGGTGATTGTGGACTCCACGTTCATGTCACCGGCGCTGTTCCGGCCGTTTGAGTGGGGCGCGGACGTGGTGGTGCATTCGGCCACGAAGTACCTCTGCGGCAACGGCTCGCTCATCGCGGGGATTGTGCTCACCAAGGACGCGGAGCTGGCGCACCACCTCCAGCACGACACCGTCTACAACTTCGGCGGCGTGATGTCGCCGGTGAATGCGTGGCTAATGACGATGAACCTGCAGACGCTGCCGCTACGGATGCAGCGCCATTCGGATAACGCGCTGAAGGTCGCGCAGTTTTTGGAGGCGGATGAGCGCGTGGCGTGGATCCACTACCCCGGCCTCGCGAGCCATCCCGATTCCGCGCTCAGCGTGAAGTACTTCACCGCGGGTGGCAGCGGAATGATGGCGTTCGGGCTCAAAGGCGGCGCGGAGGCCTGCCGCCGGGCGGTGGAGGGCATGGAGACCATCATCCACCAGGTGAGCCTGGGCGACACCAAGAGCCTGATGATCCACCCGTACTCGGTGATGTTCGAGACCATGGCCGGCGAGGAGCGCGCGAAGCTGGGCGTCACTCCGGAGATGTTGCGCCTGTCGGTGGGCCTGGAAGACGCCGAGGACATCATTGCGGATTTGGACGGGGCGCTGGGATAGCGACGGAATCCAGCGGAGGGCTAGAAGTCCGTTTCTTCGCGGGATTTGGCGCCGGCGACGTAGAGGAGCTGGTCC
>CAZKNJ010000086.1:0-5106 GCA_964554185.1 uncultured Planctomycetales bacterium
GGTGGCACAGCCGTCCCGGCTGTGATTCTATACGCACAAGCGGGACGCATGTGCCACCGACGCATGTGCCACCGGTATCAGCGGCCTGCAAGCCAGCATACCAGCAGGCCCGGAAGAGGGATTGGGGGAGAGGGAATAGGGATTAGGGAAGAAGATATGGGTACGCCGGGCTGGTGAGCCCGGCCTACTCGGTGGGGGATGTCCATGGTGTTTGTTAAACGGGCACAGCGTCCGCTGTGCCCCTACAGAAGATAGCCGCGTTACGGGGCACAATGCTAGAATCGCGGGCGTGAAATCCACCGAGCGCATGTATTACTGGACGCTGCTGGCCGCGGCGGTAGGGTACGTGTTCTACCTGCTCTGGCGCGACGAGACCGGGCAGGCGCACTTTCTGGCGGCGCTGGCGCTGCTCATACTGCTGGCGGCGGCGGCCTTCGCCTGGTGGAATCCGCAGGACGAGGAGGCGCGGCGGGCGCGGCCTTTGTTCTTCATCGGCGCGGCGGGGTTTGCGCTGTTTGCGCTGTGGCCAGGGCTGCTGCAGCTCTTCGGGCGGCTGTTCAACCGCTACTCCTTTTTCTGGAAGCTGCCGGGCAGCGGGCTGGTGGCGGAGGTGCTGTGGTACGCGGTGCCGCTGGCGTTGGCGCTGGTGCTGTTCCGGCTGTATGCGCCGCAGGACTGGCGCGAGCGCTTCTTCCTGCGGCTGAACTGGCGGGTGGAAGACCTCGTCATCCTCGCAGCGTTCGCGGCCATCGCCGCGGGGGCGATGTGGGTGTACCTGCGGTTCGTGCCGCTCGGCGAGGGCTGGAGCCCACTGGGGCTGAAGGCGGGCACGCTGGGGTTCATCCTCTTCGGCACGCTGTCGTCGGCGGCCAATGCGGTGGTGGAGGAGTTCTGGTTTAGGGGCGCATTCCTCGGCCTGCTGGCGCGGGTGATGCCGCCGCTGCCGGCTATCATCGTGGTGTCGCTGATGTTCGGCGGCATCCACTACCACGGCATCCCGGAGGGGTGGCTGGGCGTGGGGCTGGCGGCGGTGTACGGGTACGCGCTGGCGTGGTGGACCTGGAAGCGCGGGAGCATCTGGCAGGCGGTCGCGCTGCATTTCACCACGGATATGGTGATATTTTTCGGAGTGAATTAACAGCCACCAGTAAGCCAGCAGCCAGCAAGCCAGAAAGAATAAGAACCAAGAGCCGGGCTAGTGAGCCCGGCCTACTCAGGTGGGGCGTCCATCAGGGGGAAGGACACGCGGTCGTGGTAGGTGACGGCGCGGCCGGTGAACACGCTTTCCATCAGCACCAGGCGCCCTATCCTCTCGGCGGCGTCCACTGCGGGCAGGCCCAGCGCCTGCGGGCCGTCCTGCTGCCACCGGCGCATGGCGTCCTCGTTGGCGCGCTGCTCCTCGCGGGTGAGCTGACGGCGCGGCTTGCCCAGCGTCAGGTGCGCGCGGAAGGGGCGCGGCCGCTCGTCGGGGAACTCCGCGAGCACCGCTTCGGCCAGCGCCATGAGCTCGGGCGATTCGCCGTGCAGGTGGAGCACGCGGAGGTTGCGCGGCCCGCCGAAGGCGCCGTAGCCGGTGAAGCGCAGCTCGTGCGCCGCGCGGCCTTGCAGCACCCGCTCCAGGCGCGGGAGGATGCGCTCGGTGAGCTTGTCGCGCTTGGTTTCGCCGAAGAACTTCACCGTGAGGTGGTAATTCTCCGGCGGGATCCAATGGACGTTGGCGAAGGCGGGCTCCAGCGCGCGGCGGTAGTCCACGATGCGCTGCTTCAGCGCCGGAGTGAAGGGCACCGCGAGAAAGACGCGCGGCATCGCGCCGCTGAAGTCGGAAAGGACGTTCATCGCCGGTGGATTCTAGCACGGGGCGCGGCGCGCAGTGCTACAATCGCCGCATGGCCGCCGGCACGCTCTTCATCATCGGCACGCCCATCGGCAACCTGGAGGACGTCACGCTGCGGGCGCTGCGCACGCTCAAGGAATGCGACGTGGTGTTCTGCGAGGATACGCGGGTGACGCGCAAGCTGCTCACGCGCCACGGCATCCATAAGCCCACGGCGTCGTTTCACCAATACAGCGGAACGAATGTGGTGGAAGACGTGCGGAAGGCGCTGCGGGACGGCAAGAACGTGGCGTACGTCACCGACGCGGGGATGCCGGGGGTGGCCGACCCGGGGCCGCAACTGGTGGCGATGTGCCTGGAGGAGGGGCTGGCGGTGGACGTGATACCGGGGCCGTCGGCGCTGGCCACCGCGCTGGCGCACCTGCCGGTGCAGCCGCCGGCGTTCACCTTCATGGCGTTCCCCGGCAAGGGCGCGGCGAAGCTGAAGCGGTTCGCCGGGGCCATCGCGGCGGAGGGGAAGCCGGCGGTGGTGTTTGTGGGCCCGCACGACCTGGCGGCGCTGGCGCAGGCGGCGCGGAAGGCGCTGCCGGAGGGGACGATGGCGCTCATGTGCCGCGAGCTAACCAAGCTGCACCAGGAAGTGAAGTACCTGACGCTGGAGGAACTGGAAGCGCGTGCCGCCGGAGAAGTGAAGGGCGAGATTACGCTCATCTTCGTGCCGCCGAAGGTGGAGGACGCGCCGTTGCAGGTGGAGTCGCCGCTGGCGGAGGCAGCAGAGAAGCTGGCGGAGCTGGGGTTTTCCGGCCGCGACCGTGTGCGCATACTTAACGCGCTTTACCCCAAACGCAAGGCGGAAGTGCGCCGCGCTGTGTATAATACAGGGGATTAACGCACAGGCGCGTGCACGCAAATGGTCAAGAGAGTCGGAACCAAACCAAGCAAACGCCGCCGCGGGCTCCTGAGCGCGGTGAAAAAGAAGCCCGATTCGCGCACCCGCGGGCGCGCCGCCGGGCGCGAACTGGTCATCATCATCATTGTGGCGATTGTGGGCATCGCCGTGTTCGCTTACATGTACCTGCGGCCGGTGCCCGATCGGGGCATCCGCATCTGGCTGCTGAACCATGCGCCGGACCAGCTCGTGGTGGTCAACGCCGACACCGGAGAAACCGAGAAGGAGCTGCTCATCGCCGACGGGCTGAAGCAGTTCATCTTCAACCACGCCAAGGACACGGCGTATATCGCCAATGTGGTGGATGTGAGCAACCGCATCACCGTGGTGGACACCCGCTCGTACTTGAGGAAAGACCAGATCGTTGTGGACGGCGTGCCCCAGGGGCTGGACATCTTCCCCGGCGACCGTTACCTCGCCGCCATCATGGGCAGCAAGACCGACTTCATGGCCGGCGGCTTTGACGTGCTGGACCTGCAGGAGCCGTCGCAGGCGGATCCGCAGCGCAAGCGCGTGACCTACCGCGAGCGCGGCCTGACGCTCACCACGGTCATTGCGGTGGACGACACCGGCGAGAACGTCATCTGCCTGGACGCCAAGGCCAGTAACGTCTTCATCTTCAACGTCGCGGAGCAGAAGCTGGCGCGCACGATTGACATCGGCGCGGCGCCGCTGGGAATGCTCTATCCACCGCAGGGCGAGTATTTCTTCATCTGCTCCATCAAGGACCAGTCGGTTACGGTGCTTACCAAGAACCCCGACCCTGCGAAGATTGAGGTCGTCGCCAAGGTGGAGACCGGCCGCGTGCGCGATGTGGCGCTGAGCACCGACGCCAAGATCCTGTACGCGCCGGTTTACGAGCGCAAAGACATCGCGGTGGTTGACCTGGAGAAGATGGAGGTCGTTAAGCGCTTCAAGACCCCGGACGGCTGCATGCTGGCGGCCGCCAGCCCGCTGGGCGGCCAGCTTTACGCCATCGGCTACGACAACGGCCAGGTGTTTGTGCTGGATCTGGCCAGCGGCGAGCTGGTGCGCACTATCCCCGTCCACGGCGAGTTCCGCGATATGAAGGTCATCCTGGAGTCGGAGAAGCCCCGGCAGGAATAACGCTGTGTTTGCTGCGACGCTTGAACCGGCGATGCTACAGGCCTTGAACCCCGCCGCCAAAACGGCGGCGATGTGGATGCTGGTGGGTGCGTTCATCCTCGTAATCGCGGTGGTCCCCTTTGAGTTCGCCTTCTTCCGCCTGGTGAAGACGCGGCTGCTGGTGAAGGCCCTGGCGCTCGAGCTCTGGGTGTTCATCCTCATCGTGCTCATCCTCGCGGGGGTCGTCCTGGACTGGTACGCCACGCCCCGGGGCATGCTCGTGCTGCTGGGGCTGTTTGTCATCTTCCTCGCGGCGACGGTGTGGTTTCTCATTCTGCGCTACCGCATGATCGCGAGCCTGCACGTGCAGGTGACGATGACCCGCGCACGCGCGAAGAAGGACATTGAGCTGCTGCTACAGGCCATCAAGGAATCCGCCGAGGAAGAGGACACAAAGGGAGAAGACGAACGCGAACCGGAGGCGAAAGATGATTGATCCCATGGTGCTGCTCCAGATGCCGAACACCGCCGCCGTCGGGCGGGCGGTGGAGATACTGGTGGTCTCGTCCATCTTCCTGGTGGTTTTCGTCGTCATCGCGCTGGTGATGGTGCGCCGGCTCAGCCGCAGCCTGCGGGAGGGCAACCCGGAGTTCACCAAAGACCAGGTGTTCAAGGCGAAGGCGGAGTTGCTGGCGCTGGCGCGCAAGAAGAAAGACGACGCCGGGCGCGAGACGGAGATGGCGGCGAAGGCCGAGAAGGAGACCGAGCAGGTGGACGCCGAAGCCGAGCGGCAGCGCGCCGAGCGCGAGTCGGCCAAGGAGCGGCTGGCGGCGCTGGCGGCGGAGAGCGTGGGGAAGGATTGCCCGCACTGCCAGATCACGATGGCGGGCGACGAGGAGCTGGTTATCTGCCCCGAGTGCCTGGCGGCGCAGCACCGCGTGTGCTTTGACCTATCGGGGTGCGTAAACGGCTGCGCGGTTGACCACGTCTACGAGTATCCCAGCGGGAGATTCCGGGAGCTGAGAAAGCCGGGTAGAGAGGGATTAGGGATTGGGGGATAGGGGCTAGGGAACAAGGACCTCCGGTTGGCGGGGCGCCTTGTGGTGGCACAGCCGTCCCGGCTGTGATTCTAGGTGCACAGGCGAGTCGCCCGTGCCATCGACGCATGTGCCACTGAAGCCCGCGCCGCCCTCCTAAGCTCCACCAGCCGCGCCCGGGCCCGCGCCCGCACGTCCTT
>CAZKNJ010000087.1:0-5078 GCA_964554185.1 uncultured Planctomycetales bacterium
AGCCACTCGGCGATGCGGTCGAAGGCGCGGTCAATGTCGCTGTCGGCGCCGCAGAACGTGATGCGCAGGTGCTCCTCGCCGGTGGGCCCGAAGCCCACGCCCGGCGTCGTGGACACGCGGGCCTCCTTCAGCATCCGCATGCAGAACGCCAGCGAGTCCTTGCCCTCCGGATGCAGAATCCGCGGGAAGATGCAGTAGGAGCCCTGCGGGCGCTGGTAGCTGAAGTGCTGCGACAGCCCGTCCAGCCGCTCGCAGACCCGGTCGCGCATCCGCAGGTACTTGGCGGCGAACTCCTTCACGCAGTCCTGCGGGCCGGTGAGCGCCGCCAGCGCCGCGTACTGCGAGACTACCGGCGCGCAGATGGCGCAGCAGTTGTGCGCCTTGTTTATCTGCCCGATGAGGTCCGCGCGCGCGTGCAGATAGCCGATGCGCCAGCCGGTCATGGCGTAAGTTTTGGTGAAGGTGAACACGCTCACGACATTGTTCCTGAATTCCGGCACCGATGCCAGGCTGAAATGTTTCGCTCCGTCGAAGACGAAGTACTCGTAGGCCTCGTCGGTGATGATCATCAGGCCGCGCTCCAGCGCCAGCTCGCCCAGCGCGCGCAGGTCCTCCTCGGCGAACGCGCTGCCGGTCGGATTAGACGGCGAGCAGAAGACGATGGCGCGCGTACGATCGGTTACCGCCTTACGGAAGGCGTCCACGTCCAGCCGGAATCCCTCCTCCTCGATGGTGGGGACGAACTTCGGGACGCCGGAAAACAGGCGCACTTCCTCCGTGTGCGTGGAGTAGTTGGGCGACGGGAAGAGCACCTCATCGCCCGGATCGATGACCGCCGCCAGCGCCGCCGTGATGCCCTCAATCGCGCCCACGGTCACCATCACTTCATCAGCGGTGGCGTCAATCCCGTTGTCACGCTTGAGCTTGGCGGCGATGGCTTCGCGCAGCTCCGGCAGCCCCAGGCCGGGCGAATAGCCGCTCACCAGCCCCTTGGCGATGGCTTCGCGCGCCGCGTCGTTGATATGCTGCGGGGTGCCGGCGAACGGCCGCGCCCAGGAGAGCGAGACCGGGTCCTCCACCTCCCGCGCCAGCGCGCTCATCAGGTGGATGTTACTGCGCGGCATCCCGGTGATGCGCCGGGAAAGCCCATAGCCAGCGATTTCTTCGTTCGATGGCGTCATAGAGAATCCCCCATTGGTGTCAGCTATACATATTAGTTACCGGCGAAAGGCGAATATTCATTTACACGGCTTGAGCAAGCGCTCTTACGGGCGCACAAGTGCGCCGGGAGTTAGCGGGGCTAAAGCCCCGTGTACGAGACTGGTGCCGAAGGGGGGACTCGAACCCCCACGAGGTTGCCCTCACTAGGTCCTGAACCTAGCGCGTCTGCCATTCCGCCACTTCGGCGTGAAGCCCGAGTATTCTAACATCGCCCGCCGGATGGGGCAATACACCCGCGGCAAGGCGTGGAAGCGCGCTACGGGCGCATAGAAGTGCGGCTGGCTGAGGCCTAGCCGCCAAGCGCGCGGGCTAGAAAGACCGCGAGGAAGCCAACCAGGAATACCAGATGGAAGTAAGCGATGCAAGCTTGCACATGGCTCGCCGCGAAAAACCACAACGGGTGGACCGGCTTGCGCCTGGAATAGGCCGCTTTGGAGGGATACTTGAAGCCCTCGCCGTCAAAGCCCACAAACAGCTCGTCGCCCGGCGGCACGGGAGCATCCGAGCCGGTTTCAGCAATCTGCAACGCGCGCTCAATGCCCTTCGCAACGTAGCTTGCGTGGTTCATGACAACCTGGTGCAGCCAGAGAATCCTCAGCCCAACGATGGATGACACCACCACCAGCAGCGGGAAGAAGGCCTTCAGCCAGCCATGCTGCGGCTCCAACGATGCGTACTGAATGGCCACGGCGGCGGCGGCAATTGTAGCTACTAAGCCTATGAGCCCCCAGTCCTGGTTCCGGCTGCCTCTCCACCGCTGTTCCCACTGCATGGAATAGAAGCGCCGAAGCAGCTCCAAGTCCACTCCGGGCGGTATTGTCCCCTGCATCGGTGTCACCTCCGTTTGTTCCCTGGGCATCAGCCCCGCCAGTAGCTTACCACAACCGGCGGCCCGCACGTGGTCAGTCGCCGATGGCGTAGAGGCTACCGTTGTAGTTGCCGAAGTACACGGTTCCGTCGGGGCCCAGCGCGGGGCTGGAGTCGTTCCACGCGCCCGTCTTGAAGCGCCACTTGGTGGTGCCGTCGGGCTTCAGCGCGTAGAAGTAGTCGTTGTTGCTGCCGAAGTAAATCACGCCGTCGCAGTCCACCGCCGGGCTGGAGTTGATGCCATAGGTGCCCACCGTCTTATAGGCCCACAGCTCCTGGCCCTCGGGGCTGAGGGCGTAGAGCTTCTGGTCGGCGCTGCCAATGTAGATGGTGCCGTCATCGCCCAGCGCGGGGCTGGAAATCACTGTGCGCTCGGCGGCGAAGGCCCATTTCTCCTTGCCTTCGGGCGAAACCGCGTGCACTACGCCGTCCTTGTCGCCGAAGTACACCGTGCCGTCGCAGCCAATGGCGGGGCTGGAGTTGATAATCCCACCCGCGTCGTAGAACCACTTGAGCGTGCCGTCCGGGTTGAGCGCGTAGAGTTTCTTGTCCTTGCCGGCGGCGTAAACCGTGCCGTCGGGCGCCAGCACCGGCGTGGAGCTGACCTCCCACTCGGTGCGGAAGATCCACTTGAGGTCACCGTTGGGATGGAAGGCGTAGACGCGTCCGTCGTCGCTCGCGATGTACACCGCGCCGTCCGGACCGATGGCGGCGCTAGAGTCCACGCAGGCGCCGGTGGCGTATTCCCAGCGCTTGGTGCCGTCCGGGTTGAGCGCGTAGATGTTTTTGTCGCGGCTGCCGAAGTACACCGTGCCGTCGGGGCCCACCGCCGGGCTGGAGTAGATATCGCCGCCGGTGGCAAAGCGCCACTTCTCGCTGCCGTCGGGGTTCACCGCGTAGAGGTTGTCGTCGCAGCTGCCAATGTAGATGGTGCCGTCGGGGGCAACCGCCGGGCTGGAGTAGATGAGCTCGCCGGTGTCGAAGCGCCATTTCACCTGCGGCTTGGACGGGCCGGAGACGGGGCTGCGGCGGGTGTGCTGCGCGTCGTGGCCGAACATCGTCCAGTACCGCGCGGACACCGTCGCGCTGCCGGGGCAGCGCTCGTCCCCGCCCTGGTTGCAGGCCACGGCCAGCAGCGCCGCCAGCGCGAGCGCCGCGAGAATGAGCGTGCGACGAATGAGTCCCTGCATCGGAGGGGATTCTAGCACTGTAGGGCGCGCACCGGTGGCGCGCCGATGTGTCATGCGTGAAATCAAGAGCGGCGGGGCACGGGTCCCCGCCCTACAGAAGAAGCTTCTTCCGCTTCCAGCGCGGCCACCAGAGGCTGCGCCAGACGGAGGCGCCGGGCGAACGCTGCGCGCCCAGCGACTGCATCATTTTCTCGCTGGGCTTGTTGCCCACCATCACGTGGGCGACCACGATGCCGTGGCGCCTGAGCATGTAGTCAATCTGGAAGGCGGCCAGCGACTGGGCGTAGCCTTTCCGGCGGTGCTCCGGCGGCGTGTAAATCATGCCCAGCGTCCCGCCCATATGCGTGCCCGCCCAGCACACCGGCTCGCCCTTCACCTCGCAGACGAAGCTCGGCCCCAGCAGCAGGCACGCCCGCAGGTAGTCCTTCGCGTCCGGGCCGTACTCCACGCCCTGCATGATGAGCGGCAACAGCTCGTCGCTGCCGTCCAGCGCGCGGCACTTGTGCTTCACCAGCTTGCCGTAGCGTGGCTTGCCCTCGATGTACCAGGTGCTGGCGTCGCCTGCGCGCGTTTTCCGCTCGCGCTTCGCCGCATCCCACCGGCGCGGCCACCACGGGCGGAAGCCCGCCTCCACCGCTTCCTGCCAGGCCGCGAAGGCGCCGTGCACGTGGATGTAGGGGCGGCCCTTGCTCCACTTGTCCCAGTACTTGCGCATGTCGCGGTGGGGCAGTTCCACGCCGGGCGCGGCGCTGGGGACATAGAGGTCAGCCATCGCCTGGCGGTAGCCCGCGCGGCTGGGCGCATAGACGGCATGGTCGGCCCCGAACTGCACCATCACGTAGCGCGGGCCGGAAGCGTTGACCAGCACCCTCGGCGTCACCGGCAAGTAGTCCACGGCCATGATGCGGCGCAAGCGGCGGTTGCCTTTCGTCCGCTCCACCCAGGGCTGCCGCCAGTTGTACCACGCGAGGTACCGCACCCCCGGGTCCGGGATCGAGTTGATGGCCTCCTCCGGGTTGGGTGCCAGCGTCAGCATCGGGGGGATTATATCGCAGGGCTACTCCGGTAAGTACACAGCGTAGAGGAGTTCGCCGCGGTCGTCGTCGTAGTAACATACCGCCGCATGGCCGTTGACCACTGCTGCTGACAAGCTGGCCCCGGAGCCGCTTGCATACCAGTCAACCAGCAGTGGCTCACCCCAATGTGACCCTGTCGCGTCGTCGCTGATAATGAACCGGATGTCGCTTGAGTCGGTGACGGCAACCGCCGGTTTACCGTCGCAGAACGTGATGACTGCAGCCAATACGTAGGTAGCGTCCGCCATGACCTCAACCGGCGTGCCCCAGCTCGAGCCTTCGGCGTCTGTCGCGCGGACACACTTCAGCACTGCGCCGTCCCGGTAAACAATAGCGGCGCGGCCGCCCACCTCCGCCAAGGGTGTGAACGCCATGGAGGCGTTCAGGCTGACGGCGGCCACGGGAGCGCCCCAGGCGCTGCCGCTGGCATCAAATGCGCGCACGAACTTGAGCTCGTCCGGCGAGGGTTCCGGATCGGGGAAGCTGACTGCCGGATAACCGCCGATTATGGCAAAACCTGCGCGCACACTAGTACTTCCCAAGTTACCCGCGTGGAGCAGCACCGGCTCGCCCCAGGGGGAGCTGCCCTGCGCATTGGTGGCACGGGCGAATCTCACTGCCTGACCACCATAGGTGTCGTAGTAGGTGACCGCCGGATTGCCGCTGACAACCAGAAGCGATGTCCAATTGGCAGTGGTGTCTTGCGCAACGTCCACGGGCAGCT
>CAZKNJ010000088.1:0-4949 GCA_964554185.1 uncultured Planctomycetales bacterium
GAGGGCGGATACAGCTTCAATCTGCGCGACCTGCCGAGCGTGAGCAGCCTGCTCGCGGATGAGCGGCTCACTGCGCTCATGGACGAACTCGGCCTCGGCGCCGCCGACCTCAAGCGCAGCGCCGAAGCGGTGCTCAACTGCTTCCGCGGCGGCCACGGCGGCGAAGGCGACGCGCTTACCCGCGACGAGCTGCGCGCGCTGGCGGTGGAGGCCATCGCCGGCAGCCTGCGCAGCCAATCATTGCGCCGCGCCCAGCGCGTCATCAACGCCACCGGCATCATCGTCCACACCAACCTCGGCCGCGCCCCGCTGGGCGCGAAGCTGCTGGACGCCGCGCGCCCGCTGCTCACCGGCTATTCCAATTTGGAATACGAGCTGGAGACCGGCCGGCGCGGTAAGCGCGGCAGCGAACTCGCGCGCATCCTCGGCGAGCTGTCCGGCGCGGAGGGCGCGCTGCTGGTCAACAACAACGCCGGCGCGGTTTTCCTCATCCTGCGCACGCTCTGCGCCGGCCGCGAAGTGGTCATCTCGCGCGGCGAACTCGTCCAGATCGGCGGCGGCTTCCGCATCCCCGACGTGATGGCGGAAAGCGGCGCGGTGCTGCGCGAGGTGGGCACCACCAACCGCACCTCGCTCAACGACTACGCGCAGGCAGTGAACGAAAACACCGCCGCCATCCTCAAAGTCCACCGCAGCAACTTCACCCTCAGCGGCTTCACCGCCGAATGCACCGTGCCCGAGCTGGCGCCGCTCGCGCGCGAGCGCGGCGTGCTGTTGCTGGAGGACCTGGGCGCGGCCACGCTGCTGCCGGAGGCGCAGGCCAACACGCTGAGCCTGCATCATCCCGCGCCGTCGCTCCGGGCGGGCGCGGATATCGTTTGCTTCTCCGCCGACAAGATACTGGGCCTGACCCAGGGCGGCGTCATCCTCGGCCGTGCGGAACTCATTGAGCGGTTGCGCCAAGCGCCGCTTTACCGCGCGCTACGGCCCGACAAGTGGCTGCTCACCGTCATTGAGCTGGGGCTGCGGCTGCTGCTGGCGGGCGAGGCGGACGCTGTCCCGTTCAACGCCATGTTCGCCACGGCGCCGGAGGAGCTGCGCAACCGCGCGTTCAAACTCGCGCGCAAGCTCACCAAGGACGGCCTGCCCTGCGAAGTGCGCGAGAGCCCCGGCGAAGTGGGCGGGGGCTATGCCAACCGGCCGGTGCCGTCATATGCGCTGGCGCTGGGCGGTGAGGGCGTGCCGGTGGAGCAGCTGGCGGAAGAACTGAGGCGCGGCCGGCCGCCGGTGATTGCAGTGGTGCGCGAGGACGCGCTGCTGCTGAATGTGCTCACGGTGCCGCCGGAAGATGAAGCCGAGCTGATGGATGCGCTGATGGCCGCGGCGAAACGCTGCGGGATGCTCTAGGGCTTCTTCTTTTTCTTGCGCGGGAACAGCACAAAGGCCATGACGATGGCGGTGACGAGCGTGGAGACCGAGGCGCACATCGTCGGGCCGAGCGTGAGTTGCGTGTAGAAGTCCAGCAAAGCGAACACGCCCGCGTTAATGACCAGCGCGATGACCGCCGCCAGCAGCCACTTCATGAAGAACATACCTGCCCCCTGGATCAGTTTCACTGATTCTATCACA
Source organism: uncultured Planctomycetales bacterium (assembly GCA_964554185.1). GTDB lineage: Bacteria > 4484-113 > 4484-113 > 4484-113 > 4484-113 > CAZKNJ01. The sequence continues at coordinate 1,630 of CAZKNJ010000088.1, forward strand.
CGCGCCTTGTAGGGCGGGGGCAATTGGTGGTGGCACGGGCGTCCCCGCCCGTGATTCCTCTCCAATACCGGAGTGGTCAAATAGCCCCCGTACGCGGAACTAAGGTTTGTTCAGGACGCTGAGGAACTCATCAGCGCTAAGCTCAATGTCCCGCAGCACTTTCATCATCAGCGGGCGAGAGAGGTCCCTTCCCTTATGGTAAGGCAGTGTAGTCGTTCGGCCATCGGGGTGCCGATAGAACACGTGGCTTCCTTTCTGGCGTGTCCGCCCAAAACCAAGCTTCAGTAACGCCCTCTCTGCCTCGGCGAACGAGAGGATAGGCAGCCTGGTCAAACGGCTACCTCAATCTGCTGGAAGCCGACGAACGTGGGAAGGTCGCCAATGTCCTCGCCCAGCTCCTCAACGCACAACTCAATGACCTCGCGCAGATTCTCCCTCAGCTCGTCCAGCGTGGCTCCCTGGGTATGCGCGCCGGGTATGCCGGGCACGATGCCGACATACAGCTTCGTCTCCGGGTCATATTCCACGTATGCGGTGAAAGTCCTCATATGCCTTCACGAGATTATACCCTACGGTGGGTCCTCCACGCCTCGCTGGCCGCTGATCGCTGAGGACTGGCGGCTGCTTCTCAGCCCCAGCACCAGCCCGCTGACATCCGCCGGCCGCAGCCCGGGGATGCGCGCCGCCTGCGCCACCGTGCGCGGCCGCACCCGCGTGAGCTTCTCCCGCCCTTCGGCCGATATCGCCGCCACCCGCGCGAAGTCAAAGTCCGGCGGCACCGCCAGCCGCTCGTACTTGCGCATCCGCGCAATCTCCTCTTCCTGCCGCTTAAGGTAGCCCTCGTATTTCGCCGCAATGTAGGCCTGCTTCAGCGCCGCCGCCTCCAGCACCGGCTCCCCGCCATCCGGCGCAAGGAGTTTTTTTGCATACCGCGCAAACCGCGCTTCATCCACCTCCGGTCGTTTGGCCAGTTCCCGCAGCGTCATCCCCGGCTTCAGCTCCGCATCCTCCGCTGCGACCTTCACCGTATCCAGCTGCGCCTGCACCGCATACACCCGCGTCCGCAGCCGCTCCAGCGCCAGCGCCTTCTCATCGCTCAGCAATCCCGCATCCCGCGCCATCGGCCCCAGCCGCAGCGCCGCGTTGTCAAACCGCAGCAGCAGCCGGTATTCGCAGCTAGCGGTGAACATGCGGTAGGGCTCTTCGGTGCCCACGGTCGTGAGGTCGTCCAGCATCACGCCCAGGTATGAGTTATCGCGCGCCAATGGCAACGGCTCCCGCCCGAGCAGCGACAGCGACGCATTCGCCCCCGCCGCCAGCCCTTGCGCGCCCGCCTCCTCGTAGCCGGTGGTGCCGTTCACCTGCCCCGCGAAGTACAGCCCCTCCACCCGCTTGGACTCCAAATCGGGATGCAGCTCCAGCGGGTTCTGGTAGTCGTACTCCACCGCGTGCCCCGGCCGCAGGATGCGCGCCCGCTCCAGCCCCTGGGTGCGCGCGAGGAATCCCGACTGCACCTCCTCCGGCAGGCTGGTGGTCAGCCCCTGCACGTAAACCTCGTCCGTCGCCACGCCGTCCGGCTCCAGGAATACCGGGTGCGAGAGGTTGTCCGGGAAGCGGCGCACCTTGTCCTCGATGCTGGGGCAGTAGCGCGGCCCCACGCCGGTGACATTGCCCGAATACAGCGCCGAGCGTGTGAGGTTCTCCCCGATGTAGCGCACCGTCTCCGCGTCCGTGCGCGTCTGCCAGCACGGAAGCAGCAGCGGCGCAATCTCCGTGGCCGCATAGCACTGGAAGGCGTCCCGCCGCCACTCGGAAACCTGCGCGCCCAGCGCGGTGTAGTCCAGGCTGTCGCGGTGCAGCCGCGGGCTGGTGCCGGTCTTCAGCCGCCCCAGCGGCACGCCCAGCCGCTCCAGTTGCGCCGGCAGCAGTGCGCTCGGCGGCTCCTCCCACCGCCCGCCGTCCCACACGCGCTCGCCGATCATCAGCTTCCCGCGCAGGAACGTCCCCGGCGCCAGCACCACCCGCTTTGCCGCGAATTCGCGCCCGTCCGCCAGCCGCACACCCTTCACGCGCGGCAGTGTTGCACCTGGAGCAAGCTCCGTCAGCACTTCCACCGCTTCCCCTTCCATCAGCGTGAGGTTCGCCGTGCGCCGCAGCAGCGCCAGCATCACTTCGCTGTAGCGCGCGCGGTCGGCCTGCGCCCGCAGCGCCTGCACCGCCGGGCCCTTGCCGGTGTTGAGCAGCCGCAGGTTCAAGTAGCTGGCGTCAATCGCCTCGCCCTGCAGCCCTCCCAGCGCGTCAATCTCGCGGGTGAGATGCCCCTTGGCCGGCCCGCCGATGGACGGATTGCAGCTCATGCGCGCGACCGCGTCCAGCTTCATCGTCACCAGCACCGTGCGCAACCCCAGCCGGGCGCAGGCGTGCGCGGCTTCGCAGCCGGCATGTCCGCCGCCGATGACCACCGCGCCGTATTCCGCTGACTCGTTCATTAGAGATTCGCCCGCCGCAACGCTTCCGGAATGCGCGCGGCGTTATATAATAGCAACCATGAAATTCGTACTTGCATCACGTTCCCCGCGCCGGCGGGAGTACCTGGAAGGCATCGGCCTGGATTTTGAGGTTATCGAGCCCGGCATTGACCGCACGCCCGACCCGGTGGAGGACCTGACGGTGGTGGAGGCCATCCGCTTTGCGGTGGATATGGCGCGCCAGAAGGGCGAGGCCTACGCCAAGACCCACCCCAACCAGATGGTCATCTCCGCCGACACGGTGGTGTTCGCCGACGGCCATATCTACGGCAAGCCCGCGGACCTGCGCGAGGCCCGTAAGGCGCTGCGGCGGCTCTACAACCGCACGCACATCGTGGTCACCGCGCTGGCGCTGCATTATAAGGGCGAATGCTACACCGGCACCGACACGACCGAGGTCACCTTCGACTCCCTGACCAAGGAGGAAGAGGACATCTTCATCAAGAAGGCCGGGATCAAGGACAAGGCCGGCAGCTACGCCATCCAGGGCGTCGGCGGCATCCTCGTGCGCAAGATCCACGGCGACTTCTACAACGTCGTGGGCATCCCGCTTAACCTGCTGGACCACCTGCTGCGCGAAGCCGGCTTCCCGGGCCTCCTGCATGTGATTAAGTAGGGGCACAGCGGACGCTGTGCCCGTGAAGCTCTCACATGTAGGTGGCTCCTCTCCCGTAGGGGTTTACCCGCCTGTGGCGGGCCGCCGTCTCTTCCGGGCCTCCTGGCTTGCTGGCTGCTAGCCGCTGATACCGGTGGCGCATGCGTCGGTGGCACATGCGTCCCGCTTGTGCACAT
>CAZKNJ010000089.1:0-4865 GCA_964554185.1 uncultured Planctomycetales bacterium
ACCAGCAACCACAAAGCCCCCTTACCCCAATCCCCCCCGTCCGCTATAATCGGGCATTCGTATTTCACCGTCGGATTGACCCTTGCTCAGGCTAACCAAAATCGAGCTGAACGGCTTCAAGAGCTTCGCCGCGCCCACGGCCATTGACACCGGGGACACCCTCCTCGGCGTGGTCGGGCCCAACGGCGCGGGCAAAAGCAACGTGCTTGACGCCATCCACTTCGTCTTCGGCGAGCAAAAGCCGACGGTGCTGCGCGTCAGCCGCCTGTCCGACCTCATCTTCGGCGGTTCGCGCACCCACGGCCAGCTCAACCTCGCGCGCGTGCGCCTCACCTTTGAGTGCCTGGGCGAAGACGACAGCGAGGAGCAGGCGCTGCTGGACGAGTTCGGACTGGTGCCGCTGGCCGAGGGCGACGAGACCGTGGCCTACGCTTCCACCCCCTACGGCAGCGAGGTGCAGGAGCTGCCGGACAGCGGCGACGCGTCGGCTTACGACGAGGAGTTTGAAAGCGCCGGCATCCGCCAGCTTCAGCCCGGCGACCTCATCACGCTCTCGCGCAAGGTCTACCGCGACGGCCTCTCCGAGTACCAGATTAACGACCGCACGGTGCGCCTGAGCACGGTGGACAAGTTCTTCACCCGCTACCAGCTCGGGCGGCTCTCCGCCTACTCCATCAACCAGGGCGAGGTGGAGAAAAAGCTGCTCGCCAGCCCGGTGGAGATCCGCCAGTGGCTGGGCGAGGCCACCGGCGTGGCGCTGCTGCTTAGGGCCAAGGACACGGTGTCGCGCAAGCTCGCGCGCACCCAGCGCAACCTCACGCGGGTGAAGGACATCCTGGGTACGCTCAGCGACGAGGTGGAGCGCCTGGAGCTGCAAGCCTACGACGCCGAGCGCCACCAGTACCTGCAATCGCTGCGCCGCAAACTCGCGGGCACGCTGCTGCGCGGGCGGCTGCTGAAAGCGGCGGCGCGCCGCGAAAAGGTGCTGGAGGAGGAGCGCTCCTACGCCGGACGGCGGGAGCAACTGGAGGGCGACATTGCGCAGCGTGAAAGCGAGCTGGCGGAGTCGGAGCAGGAAGCCGCGCGGCTGCACGAGCGCGACCGCGAACTCAAGTCCGAGCTCAACCGCTTGCAGGAAGATCTGGGGCGGCTTCGTATCCGCGAGAGTGTGGACGCAGAGCGCCAGCGCAGCCTGGAGCGCCAGCGCGAGGAGTGCCGCGTGCGCCTGGAGAATGCCGCCAAACGGCTCGCCGCCATTGAGCAGGAGCGGGCGCAGGCGCAGGAAAAGGCCGCCGCTTTCGACACGGAAGTTGAGACCGCGGCGAAAGAACTGCGGTCAGCCGAGGAACTGCTGCTGCGCGAAGAAAACTCCGCGTCCTGGCTGCGCGACGAGCTGGCGGAGACCGCCAAGCGCGGCCATGCGTTGGAACGCGAGCTGGCGGTGGTGAGCGAGAAGCTGGAAACCGCGCGCCACGAGCATAAACGCCGCGAGAAAGAGCTGGCGGAGATCAAACAGAAGCAGGCCGAGCGCCGCGAGCGGCTGGAAGCCCTGCGTAGCGGCCGCGACCAGATCTCGCTGGACTTTGAGGCCAAGGAGGGCGAGCTGCAGGAGCAGGTGCAGCGCCTGAGCGGCTTGCGCGCGCAGCACGAACAGATACTGGATGAGCTGCGCCAGTCGGAGAGGTCGCTTTCGTCGGTCAACGAGCGGGCGAGCTACCTCGCCGCGATGAAGAGCACCTACGAAGCGCTCAAAGAGGACTTCTACTCCATGGAGGACGCGCAGGCGGCGGGCTTCGCGCTCACGCCGCTGCTGGATCTCATCAGCTTTGACGAGGAGATTTCCGACGCCATTGAGCTCGCGCTGGGCGACGTGGCGCGCGCCTTCGTGCTCAGCACCGAAAGCGCCGGCGACCTCATCGTGGGCGAGGAATCGCTGCACGGCATCTTCATTGAGCCGGACATCGCGGTGGACAGCGGCGGCGGCCCGTGGCAGAGCTTGTGGGCGCACATGCACGGCGACCGGCGCGTCATCGCGGCGCTGCGCTCGTCGCTGGGCGAAATCGCGCTGGTGGAAACTGCGGCGGAGGCCCGCAGTTTGCTGGCGCAGCATCCGCAGGTCTCCGGCTGCCTGCTGCGCTCGGCGCTGAGCCTGGTCACGCGCGGCGTCATCCGCAAGGCCGGCGCGCCCGAGGGCACGCTGCTCTTCCGCAAGCACGCCGAGCTCCCGCGCGTGGACGAGGAGATCGTGGGGCTGGCGGCGCAGCGCGAGACGCTCTCCGCCCGCATCGCCGAGCTGGAGCAGGATGGCAGCCGCTGCGCCCGGCAGATTGTCCACTGGGACCGCGCGGTGCGCGACCTGCAGGAAGTCTCCTCCGACCTGCGCAGCCGCCTGACCCAGGCCGAATCCCGCGAGGAAGGGCTGGCGGGCGAACACGATAAGCTCTCGCAGGAGGCCAAAGAAGCCACCCGCGCATTGGGTGAATTGGACGAGACGCTGAAGCGGCTGGGTAAGCAGCGTGAGGAGTTGTCCGCGCAGATTACCGAGCAGGACAAGTCCGCTGAGAAGCTGCGCTCGCAGCACGAGGCGGTGGACGGCGGCCTGAAGGAGCGCCGCGAGAAGATAAAGGAACTGGAGACTGCACGAGTGCGGCTGGCGGCGCAGCGCGAGATGTCCACCTCGGAGCTCTCCCGGCTGGAGCGCGAGCAATCATCGCTCACTGCTGAGCGCACCGCGCAAGAAAGAGAACTGGCCACCGCGGAGGAAGAACTCGAAGCGCTGGCGCACAGCGTGAAGGAAACCGCGTCTCAGCTCAAGCAGGCGGACAAGCGTGTGGCGTCGCTGCGCGAGGAAGCCGAAGCCGCGGCCGGAGAGCTGGGCGACCTCACCGCCCACCGCGAGCAGCTGCGCGCGGAGATGCAGACGCTGGTGGAATCGCGCGGGCGGTTGGAATCCTCCGGCGGCGAGTTCCAGGAGAAAGTCTGGCGCGCCGAAAGCGAACTCTCGGAAGTTATCCGCGAGCTGCACCGCGACCTCGGCGTCTCGCTCATCACCATGATGCACGAGCTTGCCGAGGACACGCTGCGCCCGGCGGTTCAGCCCGCCGACTTCTTCCCGGTGTTCGGCACGGGCGTACATGAAACCGAGACCGAAGCCGCACCTACTCGCGAGTCCTACGAGCTGCTGGATTACCGCGCGCTGAGCGACAAAGAGATAACCGACGAACTGGAAAGCGTGGAGAAGGCGCTCGCCCGCCTGGGCGAGGTCAACCCGCTCGCCCCCCGCGAATACGCCGAGAAGCGCGAACGTCTCACGTTCCTCACCGGCCAGGAGCGCGACCTGCTGCTCGCCATCGGCGACATGGAAGCGATGCTCGCGCGGCTGGAGGAGCGCACCCGCGAGCGCTTCACCCGCAACCTCAAGCTGATTGAGGGCAAGTTCAACGAGCTGTTCATCCGCCTGTTCGGCAGCGGCTTCGCGCGCTTCAAGTTCACCGAGCCCGACGACGCCGCGAACTCCGGCATTGAGATTGAGGTGCAGCTCCCCAACGCGCGCAAGCAGAGCATCAAGTCGCTGTCCGGCGGCGAGCGCAGCCTCTTGTTCATCGCGCTGTTTTTAGCGGCGCATTCGGTGCGGCGCGGCAGCTTCTGCGTGCTGGACGAGGTGGACGCCGCGCTGGACGACGTGAACGTCGTGCGCTTCTGCCGCTTGATTCAAGACCTGGCGCAGCAGGAGCAGTTCATCATCATCACCCACAACAAGCGCACCATGCGCGTGCTGGACCGGCTGGTGGGCGTGGTGACGCAGCCCCGGGGCGTCTCGCGCATCATTGAGGTGACGCTGCGCCAGGCCGAGGATTACGCGGGTAGGGGTGCGGCGTGATCCGCCTGTTCCGCCGCCGCGAAAAGGACCGCCCGGATGACCGCGGCCAGACGCCGGAGGAGCTGACCCGCTGGCGCAAAGCCCTCAACCGCACCAAGGCCAATCTCGCCAACGCCTGGCAGTTCGCCGTCGTGGGCGAAGTGGAAGTAAGCGCCGAGTTCTTCGATGCGCTCACCGACGCGCTCATCCTCGCCGACCTGGGCGTGCCGCTGGCGGAGCAGGTGGTGGCGGACTTGCGCTCCGCCGCCAAGGACCGCGGCCTTTCGCGCGTCCCGGACGTGCGCCGCCTCTTGGCGGAGATGCTTGCAGGGATGCTCACCTTCCCCGACGAGCCGCAACTGCTGCGGGAAGACCGCCTCAACGTCGTCATCTTCGCCGGCGTCAACGGCACCGGCAAGACCACCGCGCTGGCGAAAGTCGCGCACCTGCTGAAGGCGCAAGGCGTGGAGCCGGTGGCCGCCGCGGCCGACACCTTCCGCGCCGCCGCGGTGGAGCAGCTTTCCATCTGGGGCCAGCGCGTGGGCTTCGCGGTCATCACCGGCGCGTCCAACGCCGATCCCGCGAGCGTGGTCTACAACGCGGTGGAGCATGCGCTCACGCAGGAAAAGTCCGCGGTGCTGGTGGACACCGCCGGCCGGCTGCAGACCAAAAGAAACCTGATGGAGGAGCTCTCCAAGATCGGGCGCGCCGCCCGCAAGGTGCTGGCCAACCGCGGCATAGATGCCGACGAGCGCTTGCACGAGGTCAACTTCCTGGTGCTGGACGCCACCACCGGCCAGAACGCCATCTCCCAGGCGCAGCTTTTCCGCGAGGCGCTGCCGCTTAGCGGCCTCATCCTCAACAAGATTGACGGCACCGCCAAGGGCGGCGTGGTCTTCCCGGTGGTGCAGGCGGCGCAGGTGCCGGTGCTCTACCTCGGCGTGGGCGAGCAGCCCGCCGACCTCCTGGAGTTCGACCCCCGCCGCTTCGCCTCCCAGCTCCTGGA
>CAZKNJ010000090.1:0-3452 GCA_964554185.1 uncultured Planctomycetales bacterium
CTCACAGCTCCCGCAGCACCGCGCGGCAGGGGGCGCCGTCGCTGCCGGCAATCTTGAGCGGCAGGCAGATGAGTTCGTATTCGCCCGGCGGCACCGCGCGCAGGTCCACCGCCTCCACCGGCACCACGCCCGCGCCCAGCAGCTTCACGTGTGCCGGCAGCGCCGCATCCTCCCACGAGTCCACCGACAGGTAGTCCATCGCCACCAGCACGAACCCGTGCGCCACCAGCCACGCCGCGCCTGACGCATCGAGATATACATAATCCGTGCGGAACTCGTGCGTTGGGTCGTCCCACCACTGCGAGCACTTCGTCTTGAACAGCACACGGCTATGCCCCGAAAGGTCTTCGGCGCGGCTGTCCAGGAACTCCGCGGTGATTACCTCCACCTCGTCCGGCACCTCCAGCACTACGCACCGCCCGATGAGCGCATCCAGCGGCAGCGACGCCACATCCGCGCCGCCGGGGACGAAGTGCACCGGCGCATCCACATGCGTGCCGGTGTGCACGCGCAGATCAATGTCGGTGACCTGCGCCGTGACGTGCTCGCGCTGCATCACGGTGTGTGTCACCTTCGCGGGATTGTCGCCGCCGTAGCGCGTAAGCTCCGGCGTGATGGTCAATGTGATGTCGTAGACCTTGCGTGGTTCCATAGAGACATTCTATCAGCCGCGCCGGATCGTGCAGTTTCCGCGCCCGTTCCTTGCCGAGGGCGCGCCCAACCCCTACAATGGGCGCATGCCGGTACTGGGAGTTCTGGGGCACACCGACCACGGGAAGAGCACATTCCTGGAAAAGCTCACGGGCGTCAACCCGATGCACCTGCCGGAGGAACGCAAGCGCGGATTGACCATCCAGCTCGGCTTCGCCTACTGGACGCCGCCGGGCGCGGAGCAAGTCACCTTCATTGACGTGCCCGGCCACGAGCGCTACCTGCGCAACATGCTGCGCGGCATCCTCGGCATGGACGCGGCGGTGCTGATGGTCGCGGCGGACGACGGCATCATGCCCGGCACGCTGGAGCACCTGCGCGCGTCGCTCTTCGCGGGCTTTGAGCACGGCATGGTGCTCATCACCAAGACTGACCTGGTGACGCCGGAGAGGGTGGAGGAAGTGCGGCAGGAACTAATGGAATACCTCAGCGGGACGCTGTGGGAGAAGGCTCCCGTCTTTCCCTTCGCGGCGACGAAGCCGGACAACCTGCCGGAGATAAAGCAGGCGCTGGCGCAGATGGCGCAGGACGCCGGCCGCCGCGACGAGCAGCCATTCGCCCACTACTTCATTGACCGCGTGTTCACCATCAAGGGCGAGGGCGTGGTGGTCACCGGCACGCTGCGCGGCCAGCCCGTGCAGGTCGGCGACGCGCTACACCTCTTCCCCGAAGGGCGCGAGGTGCGTATCCGCAAGCTGGTGCAGGATAACCAGGAAGTGGAGCGCGCGGAGATCCACTCGCGCGTCGGCCTCAACCTCAGCGGCATCAAGCGCGAGCAGGTGAGCACCGGCGACCTGCTGACCTCCACCACCATCAAGCCCTCCAAGGGACGGCACGCGGCGCTGCTGGCATTCCCGCCGGGTCACCTGAGCGAAGTGAAGGCGGACTGGAAGCGGCTGGAGAAGCGCGGCCCGGAACTGAACATCATCGTCGGCAGCGCGCTGCTCACCGTTTCCAGCTTGCTCATCCACCCGATGGACGACACCCACGCGCTCGCCTTCGTGAGCGCCAACGAGGATATGCCGATGATGCCGGGACGCCGCTGCATCATCTACGAGACCGCCGCTATCACCATCTCCTGCGGCGGGCGGCTGGTGGATGCGCCGGATTACGCCGGCCTGAAGCGCCGCCGCAAGCTGGAAGCGCTGACGGAAGCCGCGCAACTCATTGAGCGGTCGCTGCCCGCGGGAAGCGATCTGCTGGGCGACGCCTCCGCTGCGGCTGCATCGGCAGCGCTGCGGCTGGTTATCACCCACTCACTGAAGCTCTCCGAGCGCCCGCAGCTTTCATTGCTGCCCGGACAGCTTGAACTGGACACGCGCCAGCGGGTGGCGGAGGGGCTGGAGAAGGATGTCTACATAGTGGCGGACGGCTTCGTGGCGGCGCGCGGCAAACTGGCCGCGGAGGTGGAGCACGCCAAGCGCCGCCTGACGGAGATACTGGACGCCAACCCCATGGCCGGGCCGCAGGAACTGGGCAAGGTTGTGCCGGTGGACGCGGCGATGCGGCTGCTGCCGGAGGCCGAGCTGGCGCGCCTGTTTACGCAGGCCGGGCTGGAGTTCGCCGAGGGCAAGGTGGGCGTGCCCGGCGCGGGCGGCGGCATTCCGCCCAAGTGGCGCGACACCTACGAGCGCATCAAGGAGCGCTTCCGCGGCGACCCCGGGCGCTTCCCCACGCTCACCGTGCTCAAGCAGGACTTCCCCGCCGCCTCGCGGCTCATCAGCGAGTTGCTGGCCAGCGGCGAGCTGGTGCACCTCGGCGCGGGCGCGGTGATAACCGGCGAGATTCACGAGAAGTGGGTGGCGCAGATAAAGCAGTTCCTCTCGCGCCGCGGGCAGATTTCCATCAGCGAGGTTAAAGACCTCACGCGCGCCAGCCGCAAGTACGTCATCCCGCTGATGGAGCAGCTGGACAAGAAAGGCGTCACCCGGCGCGACGGCGAGGTGCGCAAGCCGGGGGCGAGGTTCGCGGAGTAGTTCTGGATATCTTAATTCTCCCGGAAGTCGTCCGGGCGCATATCGCGCAGGAAGCGGCGGAACTCGTCCGCGCCTTCGCTCTCATCGCCGTCCTCGCCTTCGTCGCCCTCGCCCTCGTCGTCCTGCACCAGGCTGCCGGTCATCTCCACGAACTTGATGTTGTACATCAGCTCGTCGGCCACGAAAATCTGCACCCCCTCGCGCAGCGCCAGCGCGATGCCGTCGCTGGGGCGGCAGTCCACCTCCACCGCCTCGCCGCCGACATTCAGCACCAGGTTGGCGTAGTAGGTGCTGCCCACCAGGCGGTCGATGATGACGCTCACGACGCGGACGCCGGCGCGGTCGAACACCTTCTTCATCAGGTCGTGGGTGAGCGGGCGCGGGGCCTTGTCGCCGCGGTAGGCTATCTCAATGCTGACGGCCTCCGCTTCGCCGATCCAGACCGGCAGGAAGCGGTCGCTGCCCGAATCCTTCAGGAAGATAATCGGCGAGCGGTTGTTCTGGTCGTACCGCAGATCGTAAAACACAACAGGCGACAAACCCATACGCGTGATTATACCATCGGCGCAAGTGATTGAACGCTTGAGCCAACCCGAACCAGCGTCGCCCGACATCCTCCTGGGCCATGCCGGAACTGCCAATCTGCGGTATAATGCATATGACTCCGGGGGGAGTTATCCAGTACGGCTGAACCGGAAGTAAGGAGAAGGAGATGGGAGAGACAATACTAAACGCTGCGCGCAAGCACGCGTGCATTCGCCTGCT
>CAZKNJ010000090.1:3552-4847 GCA_964554185.1 uncultured Planctomycetales bacterium
ACGCTGCTGGAAGGCATGACCGAGGAGGACCGGGATCCCGTTGAGTTTGACTGGAAGGCGGAGTTCTACGGCTTCGGCGCATCCTGGGATAGCCGCTTCATGAGGTTCGATAGCAACGATGACGCTCGCGTTGACGTTCTGGACCTGATCCCGTTAGCAGAGCACTTCGGCGAGGATTGGGTAGATGGCGGAGGAGGCCCCGATGAAATCGACTACGAGCGTGACTATGTCATTGACCTGGACGATGTGGGGCCGATCGCGCGCAACTACGGCCTCACCTGCAGCGGCTTCCAGGTGGAGCTGTCGTCGGAAAGCGCGGAAGCCGGATTTGAAGTGGCTGGAACTGTGGATTACGACGATACAGGCCTGCATGGCTGGTATCGTTTCCCTTGCGAGACCCGAGGCCTGGAGCCGCTCTGGTTTCGCATAACGGTACTGGATGATACCGGTGAGCCGCTTGCTTCCCAAGTCTGGGACGTCCCCATGGTTGATGAAGAGACGACACCCCTTGAGGTACCGAATGGCACGCATTTCGGGGTCATCCAGATTGAGGGCTTACCACGGGAGAATCCTACGGTGACCTGGAGCACGCAGAACCTGATGCCGGATGGTAACCAGGACGGGGTAGTGAATCTCTTCGACGGCTGGGCGCTTGCTGACTTGTTTGGCTCGGTTGACGAGGACCCGGCGAGAGTGCTGGGCGATTATGACGGCAACGGGCAGGTTTCCATCGCTGATGTGACACCCGCCGCTATGCATCAGAACAACAACGTTGACAATTTCGTAGTGGAAGTCTCCACCACTTCGCCCGATGATGGTTTCACCGAGAACGGCACCGTGGGCTACTTCGATTCCGTCGGCTTCAACGAGTTCGGCTTCCGCTACTACGAGTACGAGATTGCGTCACCGCTTCTCGGCCCATTCTGGGTGCGCGTGGTGCCCTACGGTCTGAACGACGATAGGGGCGAACCGAGCGAGGCCGTGGCGTTCAACGCGGCCGAATAGGAGTGTTCCGGCGGCTGAATCGCGGTATAATGATGTCGACTCTGGGGGATAGAGTCAGACCGGTTGAGTGCGGCGAAACGGCAGGAGAGAAAAATGAATGAGATAACCGTACTCGGTTTCGGGGGCGGCGTTCACCTGCGCCTCGCAGCTTTCGTCGCATCCCTGGCGCTGGCCGCCATGCTCGCCTCGGCGTGCGGCGGGGGCAGCAACAGCGCTCCAACCCCGCTTGAGAACTCACCAGCCGCGCTTACCGGTAACAGCGCAGCCATCGCCGAAATCCTCGCCGCGCC
>CAZKNJ010000091.1:0-4700 GCA_964554185.1 uncultured Planctomycetales bacterium
AGCACCACGGGCACAGCATGCTGTGCCCCTACGAAAAGGAGAGCTGTTCTTCCGCGGGCAGCGCGGCGTGGCGGCTGTGCTAGAATCGGCGCGGCAACCAACCTCGGGAGGGAATTGTGGCTGCGGTCAAACTGCTTTCGCGCGACGATGTTAAGCAACTGCTCACGATGGAAGGGGCCATCGGCATACTGGAAGACGCCTTCGCCGGGCTGGCGCGCGGCGGAGTGGTGATGCCGGTGCGCACGCCCATCAAGGCGCCGGAGCACGAGGGGCTGGCGCTCTTCATGCCGGCGTTTGTGCCGTCGCTGGGCGCGCTGGGCGCCAAGGTCGTGACGGTCTACAAAAACAATCCCGCCAAGCACGACCTGCCCAACGTGATGGGCACCATCCTGCTGCTCAACCCCGAAACCGGCGCGCCAGTGTGCATTATGGACGGCGGCTACCTCACGGCGGTGCGCACGGGCGCGGTGTCCGGCCTGGCGACCAAGCATCTGGCCCGGCCCGACGCCAAGGTGCACACGCTCTTCGGCACCGGCGTGCAGGCGAAAACTCAGGCCTGGGCGGTGGCGGCGGTGCGCCCACTGGCGAAGTGCCTGGTTTTCAGCCTGGACGACGACGCCAAGAAGCGGGCGTTCGCCGCCGAGGTGCAGGCGCTGACGGGCGTGCCCACCGAGGTGGCGGCGGACGCGGAAGCGGCTGTGCGCGGCTGCGACATCCTCACGCTGGCGACCAGCGCCAAGGATCCCATCATTGACGGCGCGTGGGTGCAGCCCGGCACGCACATCAACGGCATCGGCTCGCACGCGCCGGGGATGCGCGAGCTGGACACGGCGACGGTGGTGAAGAGCCGCGTATTCCCCGACTCGCTGGAGGCCTGCAAGGCCGAGGCCGGCGACTTCCAGATTCCGGCGGAGGAAGGCGCGTGGTCCTGGGACGCGGTGGCGGCGGAGCTGGGCGAAGTGGTCGCAGGGATGAAGCCCGGCCGCACGGCCGATAATGAGATCACGCTGTTCAAGTCCGTGGGATTGGCGCTACAGGACCTGGCGACGGCGTCGTTCGTCTACCGGCAGGCGGTGGAGCGCGGAACCGGCAGCGAGTTTGAATTCTAAGCCGCCCGTCCGGCGGAGCTTGTGCATATGTTAAAGGCACTCACACACGGCATCATTCTGCTCGCTGCGGCGGGGTTGCTCTGCGGCTGCCCCCACAATGGTAATGGTAACGGTGGCGAGGATGACGGGGGCATCCAGTACGGCGGCAAGCGGCCCTCGCCGCGCCCGGTGACGCTGCAACTGAAGCTCTCGCCCGGCGATTCCTATGCCGTGGTCTCCGCCCGCGCGCTGGGATACTCCCTGCTGTCGGGCGAGTTCGGCGCTGATGGCGAAGAGCCGACTATGCGCAGCGCGCAGACCGTGAACGCAACCGAGTCCCTGCACCGGAACGTGGCTTGCAGCAGCGGGGATGCGGGACGGCTGAAACTCGCCGCACGCTTCGACTCCTTTAATTCCGACGAGCTGAGCCAGGACAACGAGGGTGAAACGCGGCGCGTGCTCACGCTGGACGCCAGCGGGCTGAAGCTGACGCTAAACGACGAGGAAGCCACGCCCGAAGCCGCCGACCTCGCGATGGACACGGCGCTGCGGCGGGAGTTCACCTGGCTGGTTGACCGGCGCAGCGGCTGTGAGCGCACCGGCGAGGAGTGGGGGGCGCTGCGGCAGGCGCGCAGCCGCCCGCTGTTTCCCTGCATTGATTGGGAACGGCTCACCGAGCAGGCTATGCTGCTGCCGGTGGGCGAAACCTCCGCCGGAACGGTGGAGGAGCGCACCGCAGTGCTGCCAATCGCCGGCGGGGAGATGCCGATGCGGCTGAACTGGATGCTGCGCGAAGTGGTGGGTGAAGCGGGCGCGGAGCTGGCGCAGATCACGGTGCAGGTGAACGGGATGCTGGAAGCCCCGGCGGAATACAGCCTGACCAGCGAGGCCGTGCGCTACGACGGCACGGTGGAACACGCGACGGTGGCAGGCAGCTATAGCATGGTGTTTGACGCGGCGGCCGGCCGCTGGCGCAGCATCGATAGCGACCTTACCGCGAACCTGACACTGCGGGTGGCGGTGGGCGGTAAGGAACCGCAGGTGCTGGCGGTGGAGCTGAAAAACGTCCACCTGCGCGCGACCCACGAGTTCAAGTACGCGGGCGAGACTGACCAGCCTGTTGCAGAGGATGCCGCGGAGCCCGATTCGGCAGCGGGCGAACAATAATCCCTGGCCGGGCGTCTAAGGACGCATGGGGACTAAAGCATATCCACGAGCATTGCTCGCAAGCCTCGCGCTTGCGCTGGTTATCTTCCTCGAATCCGCTGCGGCGCTGGCCGACGGCATCATGATTCCGCCGCCGGATATTCCGCTGCGCGACGCCTTCGCCATCCGCTACCACCGCGTCACGGTGGACCTCAGCGGCGGCGTGGTGCGCACGGAGGTTGACCAGGAGTTTGAGAACCTCACCGGCCGACGCATTGAAGCGGACTACGTGTTTCCCATTCCGCAGGGCGCGGCGCTGGAGAACTTCGCCATCTGGGTTGGCGGCGAGAAAATAACCGGCGCTGTGCTGGCGGCAGGCGAAGCGCGCAGCATCTACGAGGGCATAGTCCGCGCCCAGCGCGATCCCGCGCTGCTGGAGTATGTGGGCAACGACGCTTTCCGCGCACGCATCTTTCCCATTGAGCCCGGCGAGCGCAAGCGCGTGCAGCTCAGCTACACCCAGGTGCTCCGCGCCGACAGCGGGCTGTACGAATACGTCTATCCGCTGAACACCGAGAAGTTCAGCGCCCAGCTCATCGGCGACGTGGCGGTGAGCGGGAAGATTGAGAGCACGGTTCCCATCAAGACGGTGTACTCGCCGTCCCACGCCATCAGCGTCAACCGCAAGGACGACCTGCACTCCACGTTCAGCTACGAGGAGACCAACGTGCGGCCGGCGGTGGACTTCGTGCTGTACTACTCGGTGGACGACCGCGAGATCGGCGCCAGCCTGCTGGCCTACGACGCCGACGATTCCGAGGACGGCTTTTTCCTCGCCACGCTCACGCCTCGGGTGGCGGCGGCCGGACGCAAGACGATAGCGAAGGACTTCATCTTCGTGCTGGACAAGAGCGGCAGCATGAGCGACGACAACAAGATATCCCAGGCGAAGGAAGCGCTGCGCTTTGTGCTGCGCAACCTCAACGAGGGCGACCGTTTCAACGTCATCGCCTACTCCGACGAGCTGTGGGAGTGCTTCAGCGGCGGCCTGCGCGACTACACCGGCCCCGCCCGCGACGAGGCGCTGGCGTTCGTGGACCAGTTTGACGCCGCCGGCGGCACCAATATCAACGAGGCGCTGCTGCGCGCCTTCGGCATGCTCAGCGGCGAAAGCAGCGAGCGCCCGCAGTACGTGGTGTTCCTCACCGACGGGCTGCCCACCGTGGGCATCACCGACGAAGCGGAGATTGAGCGCAACGCCACCGGCGCGAATAAGCGCAGCGCGCGGCTGTTCGCCTTCGGCGTGGGCTACGATGTGAACACGCACCTGCTGGACAAGCTGTCGGAGGGCAACCACGGCGTCACCGAATACGTGCGCCCCAACGAGAGCATCGAGGTCAAGGTCTCCAGCTTCTACGCCAAGATTTCCAGCCCGGTGCTCACCGGCGTGAAGCTGGGCATCCACGGCGCCAACATCAGCGAGCTGTATCCGCGCGAGATGCCCGACCTGTTCAAGGGCGAGCAGGTGGTGCTGGCGGGCCGCTATGCGCCCGGCAGCGGCGGCGCAACCATTGTGCTGACCGGCCAGGTGGACGGCGAAACCAAGGTCTTCAGCTATCCCGTGAACTTCGCCAGCCGCGGCAGCTACAACTTCGTGCCGCGCGTGTGGGCCAGCCGCAAGATCGGCTTCCTCACCGACGAGATTCGCCTGCACGGCATGAACGACGAGCTGGTGGGCGAGATTGTGCGCCTGTCCAAGCGCTACGGCATCATCACCGAATACACCAGCTTCCTCATCCGCGAGGACGACATGCTGTTCGCGCCGGAGGAGGCGCAGGCGGAGATGCTGCGCGACGCGGGCACCCACCTGGCCGAGGCCAAGAGCGGCGCGGCGGGCGTGGGCCAGGCGCAGACTTCGCAGCGGCTGAAGGGCCAAGTGGCGGGCGGCCAGGGCGCGGCCAATGCGCCGGCGGCCTACTACGACGCCGCGGGCGAGGAAGTGCAGGTGCAGACCGTGCAGTACGCGGGCGACCTGACCTTCTTCAACGCCGACGGTTACTGGACGGACAGCCGCTATGACCCCGACAAGCAGAAGCTGATTGAAGTCAAGGCCTTCAGCGACGCGTACTTCGCGCTGCTCGCCGACGGCGGGCCGCTGGGCAAGCTGCTCTCCCAGGGCGACCAGGTGATTGTGGTGCTGGACGAGAAGTCGGCGCTGAAGGTCAGCGCGGACACTGGGCAGGAGACGATGGACGCCTCCGAGGTGGAGCACATCCAGCAGCTGGTGGCGCAGGCGCCTGATGCCCATCTAGTGGTTGCGGCTGCAAAGCCCCAGCACCTCAGCCTGTGGGCTAGGTGCTGGGCCGCGGTGGTTGCGTGGTTGGCGTAGGGGTTGGCACCGTTGTAGGGCGTGGGTTTATCCCGGTGGCACGGGCGCTTGCCCGCCTATGGAGGGTCCCGCCTGTG
>CAZKNJ010000092.1:0-4570 GCA_964554185.1 uncultured Planctomycetales bacterium
GGTCTTGATGAACTCCGGGCGGAAAGCGATGTCCATATTGGCCCAGAGCGAGTTGGCCACGCTCAGCTCCACCGCCTCGTCCGCCGATTCCAACTGCGCCAGCAGCGCCTTGCTGGAATCATTCACCTGCTCCAGCGTCAAGCTGTCCAAGTTCAGCGCTTCCAGCATCGCTACGCGTGTTTCATTCTGCGCTCCGTTCAGCGTCATGCACAGCGCCATGCCCACGCTCACCGGCGAGATGAAGACGTTGTCGGCATACTCCTCGCCCGCCACCGCATGGAACAGGCCGAAGCCGAAGTTGGTGTTGGCGGTGACGTAGCCGGGCGTTAGCACGGCGTCCTCAGTGTCTTTGGCGGGCGGCGCCGGCTTGACCTTCGCGCCATCATTGTCTTCCGCCGCTTGGACGCATCCGCAGGTGAAGGCCAGCAGCGTAATCAACGCAATCAGCAGGTTTCTCATAGTCCGCTCCCGGCGGCAGCAGCCGCCTACTGTAGAGACGCGCGGAGGGCGTCTGTTTCCCGCGCGCCGGGGAACTGGAGGAACTCCCAGTGCTTCTCCAGCGCACCGCGAGCGCTGCAGGCGATAGCGCAGGGGGCGATATTGCGCTTGTCCATAGTTCCTCCCTCCTCAGCGATAGCTTAGCATAATCAGTTAGCGTGCTTAGCCCACAGGCGCATACCCAACAGCCAGGCGACAACCAGGCCGATGGCGGCCACAATCGAGGCTGTAATGATGCCAGGGGCGTAGCTGCCGGACAGGTCGTAGAGCCACCCGCCGATGGTGGGGCCGGTTATGCCGGACACGGCGTATGGCAGCAGCACGAAGGGATACACGCTGCCCACCAAGCGTTCGCCGAAGCCCTCCGCCACCAGCGCGGCGTAGATGACGAAAGCGGCGCCGAAGGCCAGGCCGACCAGAGTGGCGAAGATGAGGAAGGTAGCGCTGGTGCCGGCAGCGAGCCGGAGCAGCGCGACCGCAACCAGCATCAGCGCGAGCTGCACCGGCACGCCCATCCAGCCGATGCGGTCGACCGTGACGCCCCAAAGCACGCGCCCGGCGGAGTTGCCCAGCGCGAAGCCGCTGACCGCGAGCGTCGCGATGGCGGGAAGCACGCCGCTGTTGAGACCGATGGATTTCAGGTTGCCGATGACCAGCAGGCCGGCGAAAGTGCTGGCGAACACGCCGCCCGCCAGCCACCAGTAACGCGCCTCGCGCAACAAATGGCTCAGGGGATATGAAGGTATCAGCTCATGCGAGCCTTCGTCATCCGGTAGTGAAAGCATGAGCGCGGCGATGATCACCACTGGCCCGTAGATGACGGCTACCCAGAAGAACACCTGCAGCACGTCCAGCCCGGCGCGCAGCAGCGCGTCACCCACATTCGCCAGCAGGATGGCTCCGCCGCCAAAGCCAGCCACCGTCAGGCCGGTCACCAGCCCGCGCCTGCGGGGAAACCAGCGCATGCAGGTGGCGATGGGGCACACATACGCGAGGCCGATGCCCATTCCCGCCAGCAGGCCGTAGCCCGCGAGCAGCAGCCAGAACTCGCCGCCGCTGCGCGAACAAAGGAAGTAGCCCGCGCCGTACACCAGCCCGCCGAGCATCGTTACGAGCATGGGGCCGAAACGGTCCATCAGCCGCCCACCCAGCACCATAGTGGTGGCGAAGGAGGCCACGCCGATGCCAAAGATGAGCTGCGTCTGCGCCATGCTCAGGCCGTGCACTTCGTGCAGCGGCACCGCGAAGACGCTCCAGGCGTACACGCTGCCGAGGCACAGCTCAATGAGAACGGAAGCGGCGAGGATGAGGTAGCGCTTCATCGGCGGCTCTACTTCTGCCCCAGGCGGGTGCGCAGCCAGGCGCTGGCGTAGTCCAGCGAGGTGACGACCACCAGGATGATGAGGAAGGCGGTGCCGAACTTCTGGTAATGGTACAGCTTCAAGTATTGCAGCAGCACCGCGCCGATGCCCCCCGCGCCCACGATGCCGAGGATGATGCTCATGCGGATGTTGATGTCCCAGCGGTAGATGGAAAAGGCGAGGAAGGACGGCGCGACCTGCGGGAGGATGCCGTACCAGATAACCTGGAAGCGGCTGCCGCCGCAAGCCTGGATGGCTTCCACCGGACCCTGGTCTATACCCTCAATCGCCTCGCTGAATAGCTTACCGAGCATACCGACGCTGTGCAACCCCAGCGCCAGCACCCCGGGGAACGGCCCCATCCCCACCATCATCACAAAGAGCACCGCCAGCAGCAGCGGCTCAAACGCCCGGAGCACGTTGAAGATGAGCCGCGTGAGGGAGTAAACCACCTTGCCCTGCGGAGTGCCGAGCATGAGATTCTTGGCGGCCAGGAAAGCGAGCGGGAAGCTGATGATGATGGCCAGCAGCGTGCCGACCAGGGCAATCTGCACCGTCTCGTTCATCAGCACCACCAACTGGCCGAAGACGCTCCAGTCGGGGCGCAAGACCTGGCTAAGGGCTTCGCGGATGCTGCCGCCCTCGGTGAACAGCATTATCGGATTGAACTCGGTTTTGTAGAGCGAGAGCGCGAGATAAGCGACGAAGATGAGTAGAACCAGCCACTTTACGAACGCCCACACGCGCTCGCCGCGCTTGAGCGGGCGCGGCGGCAGGCTGATTTGCCCGGTCAGCGTGGGCTCAACCATCGTACTCCTCGCCGTAGATGTTCTTGAGAATGGGCACGGTCAGCTCCGCCGGCAGCCCTTCCCACACCACCAAGCCGTCGCGCACGCCGATGACGCGGTCGCTGTATTTGCGCGCCAGCTCCACCGTGTGCAGGTTCATCAGCGCCGCCAGCTTCTCGCTGCGCACCACACGCACAAAGTGCCCCAGCACCACATCCGCCGTGAGCGGGTCCAGGCTGCTCACCGGCTCGTCCGCCAGCAGCAGCTCCGGCTCCTGCGCCAGCGCGCGCGCCACCCCCACCCTTTGCTGCTGGCCGCCGGACAGCTCGCCCGCGCGCTTGTGCCATTCCTTCAGCAAGCCGACCTTGCCCAGCGCGGCGGCGGCCATCTCGCGGTCACGGCGTGGGAAGCGGTAGAGCGGCTGCATCCAGCCCGGCTGGTAGCTCAGCCGCCCCATCAGCACATTCGTGAGCACCGAGAGGCTATCTATCAAGTTGAAGTGCTGGAAAACCATCCCGATGGAGCGGCGCAGGTGGCGCAGCGACTCCTGGTCGTACTTCACGCGCTTGCCGTGGAAGTGTACCGCCCCGCCCTTCGGGCGCACCAGCCCGTTGATGCAGCGCAGCACCGTGGACTTGCCCGCGCCGGAAAGG
The DNA here is from genome assembly GCA_964554185.1 of uncultured Planctomycetales bacterium. Taxonomy (GTDB): domain Bacteria; phylum 4484-113; class 4484-113; order 4484-113; family 4484-113; genus CAZKNJ01. The sequence goes on from CAZKNJ010000092.1 coordinate 3,301, forward strand.
CCGATGATGGTGACGATTTCGCCGTGGTTGACCGTGAAGCTGGCGCCGCGCACGGCCTGCGTGCCGTCGGGGTAAGTGTGCACGAGGTTTTCCACCGCAAGGATGGGCGCGGGCATCGCGCTGTATCTTATGCCGTCATGACAGCTTTGGCAATAGCGGCGGTGCTACTCGGCGGGGAAGTAGAGCGCGTTGCTCGGGGTCCCCGGAAGGTCCTCAAAGCTGTACGGCACCACCCGCACCCAGTAGGGAACGCCCTCCGGAGGCGAGGCAATCCGGTACTCGTACCAGCGGAATCCGAACTCGTTGAATCCCCTTGAGGCGAAGAAGTCAACCGAGCCGTTGGGGAGAAAACCTTCTTCAGCGAACTCGGTGGAAACCTCTACCTGAAAGCGCCCGATGCTCCACCAGCAAGAAATCGCGACCCTAGATATGTCAGCCATGCTAGCCCAACCGTCTCTGTCATAGTCTAAGACAGTGTACTCTCTCCTATCACCGACGTAAGCGTTCATCAGTTCGATAGAAGCGCCCATATCGAAGTAGTTAGATACGCCATCCTGATTGCCATCGGCCATTCCGAGCGACATCGTGCTCCAGCTGATTGTCGGCGACGCAGCGCTAGTCTGGTAAATGGTGAACGCCTCCGGCTTGGCCTCCCAGTAGGTGCCCAACAGGGAGACTTCGTTGACGACTCGGCAAAACGCTCTGGACGACTTATCAAGGATGCTCAGGCGAACCCACAGCGGCCCGGGCATCCGTGTATCGCACGGGATCAAGTAGGACCTGCTGTCCGGCCAGCCAAAGAAGCTGTCGTTATCGCGGTAGTCTATAGTCCCCATCCGTGCAAATCCGGCTTCGCCGCTCACTTGCGAGAACTCAACGTTAAAGCCACTGCAGCTGTAGCCGTATTCGCGGGCAATGACGCTAATGTCGCCGATGTCAATGCAGCCACTATGGTTGTAATCATAGTACCAGTGGTCTCCTTCTAATCTATCCTCTCCGAAGTACATGGCGATAGGCACGAGGTCTGCGATGTCAACTACACCGTTACCGCTGTAGTCACAATGCATGTAGCTCACCACGAAAGTGATCCCGTGACTCCGCGGATACCAGTTCACCGTGGGGTTTTCCGGATTGGGTGAAGCGCAGGTGCGTAGCTCCCCGGCCAGCTCGTGGGTGAGCTTTCCCCACAGCGCGGGATCAACGCCTTCGGGAACGGGCGCGGCGAGGATTTCGGCGATGGCTGCGCTGTTACCGGTAAGCGCGGCTGGTG
>CAZKNJ010000093.1:0-4541 GCA_964554185.1 uncultured Planctomycetales bacterium
CCCCCGTGATATAATCGCGCGGGCGATGAGGGCTTTTCCGCTGCTGATGCTGCTTTTGCTGGCCGTCTGGGCCATGGGCGCGCACGCCGAAGAGCAGATTGCGGTCGGCGAGGAGGGCGGCGACTACATTGAAGCCGACACCGCCGACTACGTAAGCGGCCAGACCCTCGTGCTCACCGGCGACGTCATCTTCCACTCCGAATCCGCCTTCCCCGGCAACACGGTGGAGATACACGCGGAAAGCGCGGTGTGGGACGAGGAGAACGGGCGGTTCAGCGTGCCGGCCGAAGCGCGGATGCTCATCCTGGAGCAGGAGGTCGAGCTGACCGGCCGCAACCTGGAGGCCGACCTCAAGGCGCGCACCGGGCGCATGGATACGGTGCAGGCCACCGTGCGCATTGATCCCGAAATGCTCGCGAGCGAATCGGGGCTGACCGACCGCACCTACGTGCGCTTCCGCGGCGACGATCCCAAGTTGCACCTGGAAGCGGAGTTTGTGTCCTTCCGCGAGGACGCCGGCCTGCCGGTGCTGATGTTCACCCGCGCGAAGCTGAGTTCGGTTGACCCCGAACGGGCGGATTGGTCGCTGAAGGTGAAGGAGCTCATGTTCACCCCCGGCGAAGTGGCGGCGCTGCGAAACGCGCGGCTGGAGGTCAACGGCTTCACCGTGGCTTACATCCCGCGCTACCGCGTGCACCTGCGCAAGACGCAGGATTTCATGACCACCACGCTGCCGATGCCGGGGCGGGCGAAGGACGACGGGTTTTACCTCAGCCAGGCGACCTACTTCGACGCAGGCAAGTTCTCAGCGGACGTTTACACCCAGTATTTCACGAAAAACGACGAGTTCTGGACCGACGCGTTCGTTTACAGCGATGTGGCTGAAAACACTCGAGTGGGCCTGCATCTCGGCCGCGCGCGGCTCACCGACCGCTGGAACGACCGCGTAGGCCAGGAGACCAAGTACGACTTCTTCGCGCGCACCGAACAGGAAGTGGACAGCCCGCTCATCGGCAAGGTGGAGGCGGGCGTGAACATCGCCAAGTTCGAGCAGGACGCGCCCGCGGTGACCTCGCGCTCCAACTACGGCTTTGTGGGCGTCACCACGCCGGCGGTGAAGCTGGGAGACAAGGCGCGGCTGCTCGCGGGCTTCGGCGTGCACTACTGGGACTACTCCTTCGGGGACAACGAGTTTCTGGCGCTACGCTCGCGCATCAAGCTGGCGAAGGAAACGCCCTGGGGGATTGACTACGTGGAGTTCCAGCACGCCGACAAGTTCGGCTCCTCGCCCTTCCGTTTCCACGACGACTTTGCCGAAAACACGCTGAAGGCCAAGAAGAATTTCCAGGCGCTGCCGCACCTCACCGGCCGCGTCACCGCGAACTACGACCTGGACCTGGAGCACTTTGACGAGCTCACGGTGGGGCTGGCGAAGGAGTTCCGCGCGTATTACCTCGGCCTGAACTACAACTTCGCGCGCGGCTCCGCCGGCGTGGAGCTCGCGGTGAAGTTCTAGAGCGCGTGGCAATCCGGGGAGCGGCGGTCTCCAGGCCGCCGAATCTCTGTAGCCGGATAGAATGGGCAGCCTGGAGTCTGCCCCTCCCGACGAACGAAAAGCCGGGCTGGTCAGCCCGGCGTACCCGGTGTTACCCGAACTTCAGCACGGCGCGGAGCTGCTGGTTGTATTCCTGGGCGGCGGAGAGGTTGGGCTGCCAGAATGATGCAGCGAGGGCGGATGCGGGCATCTTAGCATCCGCGTAGTTGTAGAGCAGGCCGCGCGACACCGGGAAGATGGCGTAGTTGTGGGGCCCGGCGAATGTTGCAGCCGCGTCCATGGTCCCGCCCTGCGCGCCCACTCCCGGCACCAGGAAGATGGCGCCGGGGAAGGCCAGGCGGAGGTCCTCCGCCACTTCCTGGCGCAGCGCGCCCACCACCAGCCCCAGGTTCGCCGGGTCATTCTCCAACCCATGCGTACGCACCATCGCAAATGCGGCGCTCGCGAGCATCAGATACAGCGGCACTTCGCCTATGCGCGCGTTCATTATTTCTTCGGCGCCCGGCGCGGTGGGGTAGGTCAGCAGAATGATGCCCTTGCCGCGCTGCAGGTGCTTGACGAAAAGCTCCCAGGTGTCGGTGCCCACCAGCGGGTTGACCGTCATCGCGTCGGCGGCGAGCGCCAGCGGCACGTCCGGCGGGCTGAGGTAGGCGTTGAGGTAGCGCGCGAAGGTGGAGCCGATGTCGCCGCGCTTGGCGTCCATCAGCACTAGCAGCCCCAGTTCGCGGCAGAGCGCCGCGAGGTGCGCCAGCGCATGCAGCCCCAGCGGCCCCGCTTCTTCAAAGTACGCGAGCTGGAACTTCACGCCGATGATCTCATCCCGCAGGGCGTAGATGTTCTGCGCGCCGAAATGCAGCAGCAGCTCGTAGCTGCGCTTGAACTCGTCGGGCGCGGCGGAGTTGCGCACCAGGTCTATGAGCGGTTGCGCAGCGAGGAACTCGCGCGGCTCGTCCGCGAGCTGGATACCGCCCGCGCCGAAGTCACGCGCAATGCGCTGGAAGTCCGGGTCCATGCCCAGCATCAGCAGCGTTTTCTTCGCCTTCACGGCGTCCACGAATTTCTGCGCAAACGAAGCCATAGTTCCTCCGGTCAGTCAACCGCCGGCCGCAAATATACCGCATCCGCCCACGGCGCGGTGGTTCCCGCCCGCAGCGCGCGGCCCGCGAGGATGGCGAGCCCGCGCAGGTCGGCCACATTGTCCTTGAGCACCACGCTGTAGCGCGGTGGCAGCTTGGTCTCCTGCGCCCGGTCGTAGAGGCGGCGGCAGTCGGTCACCACCTGCACCGGCACCTCCGGCAGGCCGGTGAAGCCGCTTTCCAGCATGGCGAACGCCACTTCGTCGGCGAGCTCCATTTCGCGCCCGGCCTCCAGCGTGTCGGCGCGGTAGAGCCCGGCGTAGTAGGAGCGCTTGCGCGCCGCACGGAAGATGGCCGAGCCTTCGGCCATGGTGAGCGCGATGACGCCGGCGCTGCGCAGGCTGTTGAGCGCGATGACCGGCAGGTTGCGCCCCGCGGCGTAGCCGTTGGCGAAGGCCAGGCCGGTGCGGGTGCCGATGAAGCTGCCGGGTCCGCAGCCGATACCGAGGTGCGTAAGCTCGTCCGGCCACACGCCCGCGTCCGCCAGCATCCGCGCGAACAGTTCCGCGATGGCGGCGGAGTTCTCTTTGGTGTGCGGCGGCGCGGCGGCGGCGGCCAGGCGTCCGGTTTCCTCCGCCAGGCCCAGCAGCATATTCTGCCCCGAAGTATCAATCAGCGCGCAGAGCATCCGCCACTCCCTTGAGGCTTGCGCCGTTGCGCAGCGTTACCGTGAGGCGCCGCGAGTTTTCACCATCCAGCGCGGCGAAGTGCAGCGCCACCACTGGAGCGTGCAGTTCCAGCGCCACCCGGTCGGCCCACTCCACCACCACGACCGTGCCCTCGGCGATGTCCTCCAGCAGCCCCAGCGGCGCAATCTCCCGCGCGCCGGTGATGCGGTAGAGGTCAATGTGCCGCAGCGGTCGCGCGCCTTCGTGGTATTCCTTCATTAGCAGGAAGCTGGGGCTTCCCACCGTGCGGGTGATGCCCAGCGCCCGTGCCAGCCCCTGCACGAACGTCGTCTTGCCGCCGCCCAGCTCGCCGGTGAGCGGCAACAGCACCGTCTCTGGCGGCAGCGCCAACGCGATGCGCGCGGCCAACGCCTGCGTTTCCGCCGGCGAATGGGTGTGCAGTTCAATCGCGGGGAAGTCCATGGCGGCTAGTCAAACATGATGCGGTGCAAATCGAACACCGGCCCGTCGCGGCACACCAGCTTCATCTCGTCCGCGCCCAGCCCGTCGGTGGGCACCGCGCAGCCGTAGCACGCGCCAATGCCGCAGGCCATCACTTCCTCCAGGCTGGCTTCCACCCGCTGTTCGCGCGGCAGCGCGGCCTTGAGCGCGCGCAGCATCGGCTTGGGCCCGCAGGCGTACACCCGCGTTTCCGGCGGCACGCCGTCGGCTTTCAGCAGGTCAATCACGGTGCCGTGGTGGCCGTGGCTGCCGTCGTCGGTGGCGAAGTGGAACTCGGTGGGGAACTGCGCAATGTAATCAAGCGTCAGCTCCGCCGCAGTGTGCGCGCCGAAATAGAAGCGCGGCTTCGGATGCCCCGCCGCCGCGAGTTCACGGGCGAACATCAGCAGCGGCGCCACGCCGATGCCGCCGGCGACGAGAATGGCGGGCTCGCCGTCTTCGGGTGGGGTGAAAGCGTTGCCCAACGGGAACAGCGCGGGCAGTTGCGCGCCCGGCGCGGTGAGCGAGAGCTTGCGCGTCTGATCGCCCACGGCTTTGTAGTAAAGCGATAGCTCGCCCGCGTCCGGGCTCACGCCCACGAACGAAAACGGCCGCTGGAAGCGCCAGGGGTCGGAGGGGTCGCAGCGCAGCATTACAAACTGCCCCGCGCGGACGCCGCCGAGCAGCGGGCGGTGTTGCGCCTCCACTGCGAAGGTGGCGAGGAAAAGCGTGTCCGCCAGG
>CAZKNJ010000094.1:0-4324 GCA_964554185.1 uncultured Planctomycetales bacterium
AGGCCTTTCTCATATCCCGCCGCCGTGCACGGTCGTGCATATCAAGTATACCTCACGGCAGCCATCAGTCCTCAGTCGTCGGTCATCAGCAAGGTGGGGAGAAAGAAGGGAGCCGGGCTAGTGACCCACCACAGGCGGGTAAAAAGCCCAGCGTACCCGCAGTGAGGAAAGCCGCCCTGAATCAGCACCGCAAGCACGGTGGTATAATAGCGCAGCGGAAAACGCTCCACGGGTGTTGGTTATGCTGATGCAAAAACGGGCCGTAATACTACTGATTCTCTCCCTCATCGTCTGCGCGGTAACGGTTGGCGCGACCGCCACCGGCGCTTCGGCGCAGGATAACACGCGGGTGTGGGGCACCGTCCGGTCGGAAGGCGGCTACTACGAGTTTATGGAGGTGCAGCCGCTGGGCCCGGAAAGCGACGAGTTCTTCACCTACTGGGTGGGGCTGGCGGGCCAGCGGGGCGTGCTGCAGGACCCGTACTCGCAGATCTGGTACCCGGGGCCGGTGGAGTACCTGCGCACGACTATCTACTTCCGGGGCGAGCCGCTGGAGGGATTTGTCCGCGTCTGGGGCAAAGTGATTCCGTACATTGACGGCGACTGGTTCTTCGGCGTGGACGGGATGGTCTACCGCCTCATCAAGAAGTACAAGCGCATCGGCCCCACGGGCAAACGCCACAAGCGGCTGAAGTACTCGTACTATATGAACCTGACCACCGGCGAGCGCAGCGACATGGCGCCGCGCACGGAAGAAGAACTCGCGGCGCTGCGCCAGTACCTGACCACCGAGGGCGGCAACGCGTTCCCGCGCTGGTACGTGGCGCCGGAGATGGCCGAGCAGGCCGCGGCGGAGGATGAAAGCCCAACGGGCGCATTGACCGCCGAGGGCGAAGCTGGGGGCGAAGGCGAAGAAGCTGAGGGTGAGGGCGAAACTGAGACCCCACCGGCAGAGGCCCCGGCGGGCACCGGCGAGAGCTCGGGCGAGTAGGATAACGGCGACATCTACGCGGTACTACTACACCGGCGAACGCGCCGCGTGAGTTGATTCTATGCCACTGTACGAATACCAATGTGAAAACTGCGGAGCGGTGGAGGAGCTGCTGGTGAGCCGCTCCGAGAGCGACAACCCGGGCGTCACCTGCGAGGATTGCGGCGGGAAGCTCAAGCGCATCTTCTCCACCACCGCGGGCAAGCCGCATGAGTGCGGCAGCTGCGCCACGACCTCGTGCGCGCCGAGCGGATGAAGCATCTAGCCGGCGGGGTTCCCGCCGCGAAGGTGTACCGAAGGCGCCCTGCGGGGCGCTTTTGCGTTTAGGCCGCCGACTGGACGGGGACGACCACGAGGTTCTTGTCCGGGTTGGTGCCCGCGCTCACGGTGAAGGACGAAGTCTCCGCCTCCGTGTAATCCTCGCAGAGCTGCGCCAGCCGCACGAGGTAAACCATGCCGACGCCGATGTCGGATTCGCCGAACTGCAGCTCATAGCGCCCGTTCTCGTCGGTGTACACCAGGTTGTGGTTGTTGGGGTTGTCCGGGTCGGCCACGCCGTTCAGGAAGTCGTGCGCCGTGACCGTCTCGCCCACCACCAGGTAGAGCATGAGGTCCATGCCTGCCACCGGGTCGCCCGTCACCGAATCCGTCACCACGCCGCCGATGAGCCCCGCCACGCCGGTGGGCAGGTCGCCGCCCTCCGCCAGCAGCCCGTCAAACAGGCCGACGGAGCCGACGTAGTAGGAGATGCCGGTGGTGGGCAGGCTCGCCGTGGCGGTCAGGCCGTCGGCGCCGACGGTGGCAATGGCGTTGCCGAAGCGCACCCACTTGCCCTCCAGGTCGTCGTAGCGGTAAACCCAGTAACGCCGCCCCTCGGGGATGTCGCTCACGCGGATGTTGAAGGTGACGCTGACGTCCTGGTGGAACTGGTTGTCCTGGGCCGCGGGATTGTTGATGGTGAGGTAGGAGATGAGGCCGGTGGTGCCCGCCGGGTAGGTCTCGCCCTCGCGCTCCGGCCCCACGATGGTGTCGGAGAAAACCACGATGGTGGATACGTCAAAGGTGCCGGCCGGGAAGAATATGCGCGCGCCGCTTTCCAGCGCCAGCGTGCCGCCCGCGGTTGGATCAACGTTTATCTCCTGCGTATGCTCCGCGCCGCCGGGCAACAGCGAAGGCGTGCCGCCCCCGCCGCCGCAGGCCCACGCGGTGAGCAGTGTTGCAAGCAGAATTGCCGTGAGTATTAGGCGATTGGTCATAGTTATAACCCCCTGATAAAGCCGCATTCAGTCTAGCAATTCGCCTGGGCAAAGTCAATTTGGCAGCGGGCCAGCGGCCAGCCAGCCGGTTGCCAGCGAGAAAAGACAGCCGGGCTAGTCATCCCGGCGTACCCATGGGTGAACGATTTGCTACAATAGCCGGACTTCGCGCGCACAACGCCGCGCGGACCTGACGCTGGGAGGGCCTATGCCAACGATGAACCTGACGGTTGACGAACTGCGCGAGCTGGCGCGCACCATCCGCCACGACGTGCTCACCGCTATCAACATGGCGAAAAGCGGGCACCCGGGCGGGCCGCTGTCCGCCGCCGACTACCTCACCGCGCTGTGGATGAACTACCTCAGCGTGAACCCGAAAAACCCGTTCTGGCCGGAGCGCGACCGCTTCGTGCTCAGCAACGGCCACTGCTCCGCGCTGAACTACGCGCTGATGGCGCACCGCGGCTTTTTCAACCGCGGCTACCTGCTCACCTTCCGCAGCCTGGATTCGCGCCTGCAGGGCCATCCGAGCCGCACTTCGCTGCCGGGCATCGAGGTGTCCAGCGGGTCGCTGGGCCAGGGGCTGTCGGCGGCGCACGGGATGGCGCTGGGCGCGCGCATGCGCGGCAAGCCGCAGATCACGGTGTTCTGCAACTGCGGCGACGGCGAGCTGCAGGAGGGCAACATCTGGGAGGCCATCATGCACGCGGCGCACCGCCACACCGACAACCTGGTGTGCGCGGTGGACTGGAACAACGCGCAGATTGACGGCTACGTGGAAAACGTCAAGGGCATCGCGCCGCTGCCGGACAAGTTCAGCGCCTTCGGCTGGCGCGTCATTGAGGCCGACGGCCACGACATGGACGCGGTGACGGCGGCGTGGGACCTCGCGGTGGGCGGCACGCCCTCGCGGGGCAAAGGCTGCGGCCAGCCCACGGTGATACTGTTCAAGACGGTGATGATGAAGGGCACGCCGACCTTTGAGAACATCCCCGGCTGGCACGGCCGCCCGCCGAAGGACGACGAGCTGATGGTGATGCTCAAAGAGCTGGGATACAAGTACGCCACGCCGGAGGAGGCGCGCGCCGCCATGGGAGCGCGGGAATACGGCGGCTGGGAGGGCAACGATGGCAAGTAAGATTGAATACCTCAACGGAGTGCTGCCTTCCAGCGAATGGAAGATGAAGCTCACCCGCGAAGCCTACGGCGAGATGCTGGTGGAGCTGGGCCGGGTCAACGAGAACATCGTCGTGCTGGACGCCGACCTGGCGGAGAGCACCTACACCAAGTTCTTCCGCGCCGAGTTTCCCGAGCGCTTCGTGGAATGCGGCATCGCCGAGCAGGACATGATGAACACCGCCGGCGGGCTGAGCACCATGGGGTTCATCCCGTTTTTGTCCAGCTACGCCATCTTCCTCACCGGCCGCGCCTGGGACCAGGCCCGCAACACGGTGGATTACTCGCGCCTGAACGTGAAGATCGCGGCGGCGCACGGCGGCATCAGCGTGGGCCAGGACGGTTGCTCCCACCAGAGCATGGAGGACTTGAGCAACATGCTTTCGCTGGTGAACATGACCGTGATGGTGCCGGCGGACTACTGGGAAACCCGCAAGATGATGGAGTGGATACCCACCCACGAGGGGCCGCTGTACTTCCGGCTCGGCCGCGAAAAGGTGCCGACGGTCACGAGCGAGGCGACGCCCTTCACGCCCTACCACACCCTGCCGGTCATCGGCGGGGGCGACGGCGTGTTCATCAGCACGGGGCTGATGACCTCGCGCGCGGTGCAGGCGGCGGAGATGCTCGCGGAAGAGGGAGTGTTCAGCCGGGTGCTGCACGTGCCCATGCTCAAGCCGCTGAATGTGGATGAAATCTGCGCTGCGGCGCGCGAATGCGGCGCGGTGGTGACGATGGAGGAGCACAGCATCTATGGCGGGCTGGGCTCGCTTATCTGCCGCGTGCTTGCGGAGAACGACGTGCGCGTCCCCGTGCGCGTGGTGGCCATCCCCGACATGTACTTGATGAGCGGCCCGCCGGAGGAGCTTCTGGGCCGCGCCGCGCTGACGGGGGAAAATGG
>CAZKNJ010000095.1:0-4236 GCA_964554185.1 uncultured Planctomycetales bacterium
GTCAGCACGTAGTTCCCGTTCAGCAAACCGTCAATTGAATACTCGCCGTTTGCGTTGGTAACTGTGGAGAATCCGCCCGGTATCAGCGTAAGCATTACGCCTGCAAGCCCCTCACCCGTCTCTTCTGTCACAGTACCAGACACCGAGAAGGCAAACACCAAGGTTGAAACTCTAGTACCGTGTTTCCCACATGCGCTGATAATTACCGCGAGCGCGAAGAAAACCAGCGCGATTAGCGCAACTCGGAAGTAATTCCCTATTCTCATGGCGTCCCCTCCCGCTGCGCCGGAAGCTCGGCTGCGCGCCCGCTCCCGGGCAGCTAATCAATCATCATTATACCGCAAAACGAATCACGGGCGGGACGCCCGCGCCACCACGTCCCCTTCCGTCCAACAACCAACACTTGTCCGCTGTAGCCTTGGCGAAGGCGGAACCAATAACCAACAACCGCTGCGCCACAGGCGCTGCCCGCTACCAGTCCAAGGGATCAGCTTTCATCACCAGGCCATCGGCCATGCCCCCGCCGCCGTCCTCCACTCCCACGGGAGCAGTTTCTGTGCCAGTTGGCTCCATCTCCACTCCCTCGGGCGTACTCTCAGTGCCTTCGGGCGAGGTCTCGGTCCCGGCCGGTGATGATACATCCCCGCCCGCGTCCCGCCAGGAGCCGTAAGCATTGGGCGACTCACCTGCTGCGAACACCCTCCCGCTTCCGTCAACGGTAACGCTGTAGCCGCTGTCCATAACGCTCCCGCCCCAGGTCTTCTGCCGGAGCAGGCCGCCGCTGGAATCGAGCTTCAGCAGGAACAGCTCCCGGCCGCCGCCGAAGCTGTCGGTGCCTCCCGCCACAAAGACAACTCCGCTTGCGCCGGCGGCGACGCCACTGCCGCAGTCCTCGTTAATTCCGCCCCAGGCCCTCTGCCAGAGGAGGCTGCCGCTAGAATCGTATTTCAGCAGGATGCAGTTCCCGTAGTGATCGCTGCCGGTTACGAAGCTGGTGGAAATTCCCGTGACGTAAACGTTTCCGGCGCCGTCAACGGCCACGCTCCGCCCGCTGTCGTAGGCGTTACCGCCCCACGTTCTTTGCGACAGCAGCGTTCCGTCAGCACCATACTTGAGCAGTACTAAGTCCCCCGCCCCCACGCCGTAATTGCTCGTTTGCCCGGTCACGTACACTTCTCCGCTAGAAGCCTCGGCAACTCCGAAGCAATTGTCTCATCCGCTTCCTCCCCAGGCTTTTTGCCAGAGGAGGTTTCCGTCCGGATCGTACTTCAAAAGGAGGAAGTCAAAGGCGCCGGCTCCGAAGCTGGAGGTTTGTCCCGCCACATAAACGCTTCCACCGGCGCCGGCAGTGACGCTGTAACCGTAGTCGTCGCCGCTGCCGGCTCCGCGCCACACTTTCTGCCAGAGCAAGCTGCCGCTCGGATCGTACTTAAGCAGGATGGCGTGGTAGCCGCCGTCTCCCACCAGCTCATAGCTGACGCTCGTTCCCGTCACATAGACGTTTCCGCTTCCGTCAACGGCAACGCCCTTCCCATAGTCGTAGCTATTTCCCCCCCATGTCTTCTGCCAGAGGGGATTCCCCTGGGCATCGTACTTCAGCAGCAGAACGTCCGTGCATCTCGCGCCGACGCTGGAAGTTTCCCCTGCCGCGTATATATTCCCGCTGCCATCGGCGGCAAGCGCCAGTATGCGCTCGTCCGAGCTTCCGCCCCACGTGTGCGCCCACCCCGGGGATTCAGCCACGGTCAGCGTGAAGAGGTATGTGTCGTTGCCGAACAGATTAGTGACCGTAAGGCTGCAGCCCTCATACTCGCCTTCGCTGGCCCAAGTCCCTGCCGGGCTTTCCGCACTGGTGTCGGCGCCCGTAACCGCACCCGCGAAATCCCAGCTGTAGGTGAACGGTGGCGTGCCGCTAACCTCGGCGGTGAATGCAGCTTCTTCTCCGGAGTACCCGCCAAGCGGCTGGACCTCCATGATCTCCGGGGGAACGCTCGGCTCTACCGTTAGCGCAAATGGATAGGTGTCATTCCCCGCTGCGTTGGTCACCGTCAAGCTGGCGCTGTATTCTCCGGGTGCTCCAAGCGTCACGCTGGGAGAGGTTTCAACGGAAGTGTTGGGGCTGGCCCCTCCGCCGAAATCCCAGGCAAAAGTCATGGGTTCGCTTCCGGTCACTATTGCCGTGAACCGAACCTCGTATGTCTCAGTCCCTTCGGTTGGGCCCACAGAGAATATCTCCGGGAGCGCGGGATTGACCGTGAGCGTGAAATCAAGTACGCCCTGGCCAAAGGGATTGGTGACCGTAAGCTGGGCGTCGTATTCGCCCGCAACTCCTAAAGTAACTTGGGGATGGGCGACGGCCGTCGTATTTGGAGCAGCTCCTCCGCCGAAATTCCAGGCATAAGTCAGGGGCAGCGAGCCCGTCACTTCGGCATTGAAGTTCACCCTCCGGCCCGCCACGCCTGCGAGCGGGCTGACCGCAACTATCTCCGGCGAATCCATCAGCACTTGCACGGGATCCGACGGCTCTCCCGCCGCTCCCTCGCTGTCAAAGGGCGCCACCCGTATGTAGGCGTGCTCTAGCGCCATCGGGCCGGCGGAGAAGAACAGGCGGCCATCGCCGGTAGCCGTATCCAGCGAAACGCTCTGGATGGTGCTAAAGGCGCCGTCCGGTGTGTCCCCGCCCTGGATGCGGTAGCCCGCGCAATCAACCCCGAAGCCCACTGCAATGGGCGTGATGTCTGCGATGTCCACGGCGAGATTAGAGCTTCCGTCAACTACCGCCTGAATGCAGTTCTCATCAGTGGGCTCGTAAGTCTCGCCATAATGCATCGCGATGGGCGTGATGTCGCTGATGCCGACCTTGCCATTCTGGTCGTAGTCCCCCACATTACGGTACGACCACTGGAGGGTAAAGGTACCGTTCCCGCTGGCAATGAGCGCGAGATCGGCGACCTTGTTGGCTTCGCCGGTGGGCGGAGCGGAGACGCACTTGCTCACTCCCTTGGCGGTAAGCTGGCGCTGAAGCTCTGCTTTGAGCTGGGCGAAGAGCGCAGCGTCAACGCCGTCCGGCGTCTCCAGCGCTTCCAACTCCGCCAGCGCGGAATCGGTGGACTGAAGGTTTACCAGCCCTTCCAGCTCGCCACCGTCCGGTGATGTGGACAAACCGCCACTCCGGTCGGACGGCTGAAGGCTGGCGACTGACGGCTGATTCCGCCCCCCGCAGGCGCTCACGGCGAGCGTGAGCGCGCACAGAGCCAGCACGATAAGCCCAACTCTGAAGTAGTTCCCTGTTCTCATGGCGTTCCCTTTCGCAGCACCGGGGACGCGGCTGCATGCTTGGCCCCGGGCAGCCAGCCAGCCTCATTATACCGGGAAATAAACACTATGGACGCCGCGCCCGTAACACAACCACAAGTGCACACTTGCTTGACCGGACACCCACCAGCGAAGTAGAATATTCTTGACCGTGGGGAAGCCCCCGTAGGCGAAGTGAAGCCCGCAGCTCCCGGGGGCGGCGGAGGATACTATGGCTACAACTACTCTTTGGGTGGTGCTAGGCTGGTACTGCGTTGGAATGCTGGCTATTGTTGGAGGGAAGCTGCTACTCGACCTTCCTCGGTCGTCAAACTCCGCTATCACACCACCTAGCGCACGCTTGTTTAGTCTCATCGTCCTGATATGGTTGTTGCTTGCGATAATCCACTGTATAGCCCTCTTTGTGCTGCAGCTGCAACTGGCATCCGAGGCTAAGTATGCTGCGGCAGCTATGGGCTGGTGGGGACTGGTCAACATGATACTGGCGATGAACTTGTCCGCAAACCTTGACAAGCTGCCCGAGAAGACGCTGCGCTCTGCGCTATGGTGGGCCTTAGGAATCAATGTAGCGGTGCTAATGGTCTGGCTTCTAGCCTTAAGCGTGCCATCGATCACGATGGCTACTCCAGCGGAAACAACGCTGCTCGTTTCCATGTTCGCAGCGATTGCGATGGGTATCTTCCTCCTGCCCATTCTCTGGCGGCTGCAGCACGCCAAATAGCCCTATTGCCCCCGCACCATAGGCGCCACGCTTATGCTTCATACACCTAAGAGCGGCGCTGGTGAGCGCCGCCTACTCGGTGGGAGGGTGTCGCTCTGACGAGAATAGGCCGGGCTCACTAGCCCGGCTCTTGTTCTATCCGACAACCAACAACCAACTGCCAACAACCGCTGCGCCGCAGGCGCAGAGCTAGCCACATC
>CAZKNJ010000096.1:0-4038 GCA_964554185.1 uncultured Planctomycetales bacterium
CGGCGCTTTACAACTGCGGCCGATAGCGTATAATATTTGTTCGCGCGAAGATTCGTGCAGTTGTTAGTTACGGGCACAATTCTATGGCACTAAAAATACGGCTAATGCGAACGGGCAAACCCAAGCAGCCCAGTTACCGCATCGTGGTGAAGGAGGCGCGCAGCCCCCGGCAGGGCACCTTCCTGGAGCTATTGGGCACGTTCAACCCGCTGACCGATCCGGAAACGGTGAAGCTCGACGCGGAGCGCGTGCGCTACTGGCTTTCGGTGGGCGCCCAGCCGACGGACACGGTGCGCCGCCTCATCAACAAGCACACGGACATTGAGCTGAAAGTCCCTGCGCACGCATCCAAACCAAAGGAAGGGGAGTAGTTGACCATGGTCGAACTCGTCACCGAAATCCTGAAGGCGATTGTGGACAATCCGGACGCAGTCGAGGTGAAGGAAGTTGAAGGTGAGCGCGCCTCTATCATTGAGATTCGCGTTGCTCCCGATGACATCGGCAAGGTCATCGGCCGGGAGGGGCGCATCATCAACTCGCTGCGCCAGATCGTACGCGCGGCCGCCGGCAAGGACAACAAGCGCATCACCCTTGAGCTTCTTTCGTAGGAAGTAACGGCAGCGTGGCCACCGTTACCGTCGGAAGGCTCATTGCCGCCCACGGGGTCAGCGGCGCATGCCGCTGCGAATACCGCACGGACTTCCCTGAACGCATTCCCGCGCGCGAACGCTACCTTCTGCGCGATCCCGCGAGCGGCGAAGTGATGTTCCTCACGACCGCCGACGTCAACCTGCTGCAAGACTGCTTCATCATCAGCTTCGCCGAAAAGCTACAGCGCGAGGAGCTGGCAGCCCACCGGGGCTGGCTGCTGGAAGTGCCGCGCGAGAGCCTGCCGGACACGGGCGGAGGGGAAGACGGCTACTACTACTTTGAGCTGGAAGGGCTGAAGGTGCTCAACGCGGACGGCGGCGAGGTGGGACGGGTGGTGAACGTGATTCCCGGCACGGCGCACGAGCTGCTGGAAGTGGAGGACGCAGGTGGATCGCGCACGCTGATTGCGTTCGTGCACAGCGCCATCGCCGAAGTTGACCTGGCGGCGGGGATTATCCGGCTGCATCCGCCGGGGCGGGACAGCGGCGCGGTATAATCGTGCCATGCGTATTGCGGCAATCCTCGCGGCATTCCTGGCGGCGGCGCTGGTGTCCTGCGGCAGCGGCAGCGGCCCGGGCCCCGCGCCCGGCGGAACCGTTAGCCTCACCGGCGTTTTCCAGGGCACGGCCACCGCGCCCGGCGGCGCGTCCATCGTGGTGGAGATTGAGTTCCTGCAGCACCCGAGCTTTCTGGAAGCGGCGCTGCGCTATCCCGACGACACCGGAGTGGCGCCGCTGTTCGGCAGCGGCAGCAGCTGGGGCCGCAGCTTCGCGCTTGTCATGAACAAGCGCACCGGCCGCGAGTTCTACCTGGAAGGCTGGCTCAGCGAGGACTTGCGCGAGATGAACGCCACCATCCGCTATCCCGACCGCGGCGAAACGCTCACGGTCTGGGCGCTGCGAACCTAGCTGCGCGTGTCCATGAAGGTCGGCACCGTGACGTCCTGCTTTTCCGGATAGCTCTCCTTCACTGCGCGCACCCCGGCGATCTTGCGCAATTCGCCGGAGATGACTTTCTGCTTGAGCTGCACCAGCGCAATCAGGTCGCGGATGCGGTCCAGCAGCCCGCCGAACTCCGCGCGCGCCTCCGCGTTCAGCCCGGCGTCCGACACCGGGTAACCGCGCGTCAGCTCCACCACCAGGTTGCGCAGGTCGCGGATGTCGCCGTCCAGCGGCTCGTCACTGCGCAGCCGCTCCTCAATTGACGCCAGCTTGCGGTGCGCCTCCGCGAAACCCGCCCGCTTCTCCCGTTCTTCGATCAATGCGTCTGCCATATTGCACCTCAGGTGATGAGGTCGAGCCTGCCTCCGTTGCCCGAAGACTCTGCGCCCTCCTCACCGGATTGTCCGTTGTCCGGCGGCGGCTTGATTTTCAGCGCGAAGGCTTCGCGCCAGCTTTCCGCCAGCAGCTCCACAATGGAGATGGCCTCGTCCAGCTCGTCCGACCGCTTGTGAATCTCCGCCTCCCGCAGCAGGTGGAGCAGGTAGTCGTAGCCCACTTCCAGGTTGCGCGCGATCTCGCCGCCGTCCTCGAAGTTGAGCGTCGCCATCAGCTCGGAGATGATGGCGTAGGCGCGCAGCACGTTGTGGTGGGTCTCCTCGAAGTCCTGGCGCCCCACCGCGTCACGCGCCAGCCGCAGGAATTTGAGCGTGCCGTCGTACATCATCTGCACCAAGCGGACGCCGTCCGCCTGGGAGATGGCGTTTTCCTGGTAATCTTTGATGCGTCCGAGCGCCATCGCTAGCCTGTATATCGGCAGGATGGGGCTGCGGCTGAAGTAAACGGCTCAGGCGAGCCAGTCGCTGAGGTCGTCCAGCATCGGGCGGAAGCTCAGCTCCGGCAGGTTGTAATTGCTCAAAAGCTCGCGGATGCCGTACTTCATCCCGTCGCGCCAGAGGTCGCGGAGCCAGTCGCCCGCGTCGGGGTTGAGGAACCAGTCCTCGCCGAAGTCCTGCTTGAGGTGGCGGCGGAACGCGGCCTCGGCCATCCACGCCTGCAGGTACTTGGCGACGTAGTAGCCCTCGTCAAAGTCCGCCAGCGCGCGTTCCGGCCGGTACTTGAAGCCCAGTGCGCCGGTGAGCGAATCCGCATAGAGGCCGCCGGCGGCACTTATCTTCGGCCGCGGCCAGAAGGTGAACTCGTAGTCCAGCTTGGCGGCGTAGCGCCGCAGCATGTAGAGCTTGTTGAAACGCGAGAAGCGCAGGAACTCCGAAGTGTCGTCCGCGCCCAGCATCTCGCTGAGCCACACTTCGTCGGTGGTCAGGTACTGCAGGAGGAACGCGTAGTTCTCGTGCACGCTGGTATCGCCCTCGTGCCGGAACAAAAACGGCAGCCGCGCGGACATATGCGCGCTGAACTCCAGGTGGCCCGCCTCGTGGAACAGCGCCTGGTAGTCCTGCACCCCGCCCTGCGGCGAGATGACCAGCCGCACGTCCTCCGGCACGCGCACGCCGATGCAGAACGCGCGCGGCGTTTTCTTGGGCCGCGGCTCCAGGTCCAGCGTCACGTTCTCCTGCGCGTCCAGGTCAATGCCCAGGCCCGCGAGCGTCTCGCGCAGCGCCGGCACCATCCGCTCCGCCGGGAACAGCGCATCGAAGCGGCCGGCGCGGAAGAGATGGCCGATGTCGCACTGCTCCAGCTCGTCCAGCTTGAGGCCCAGCTGCGCGCCGGCGTACTCCTCCAGGTGGTCAAAGTAGAGGTCTTCGCTCTCGTCCAGGAACGCGAGCAGGTGCTGGCGCAGCTGGCCCAGCGGGATGCCGGTCAGCGTGCGCACCATCTCGGTGTAGCTGGCATAGCCCAGCTCGCCGGTGAGCCTGATGGTCTCCTCAAAGATGCGGCGGTAGAGCGGGTTCAGCTCGAGGTCCAGCGCGGCCACGCCCGCGGCGTCCAGCTCGCGGCGCACCTGCGCGTCCGGCTCGTTGGCCACGGTGGGCGGCAGCGCGCGGTAGGGTATATCGCGCCCGCCGTGCTTGACGGTGAGCGCGGCTTCCTTCGTCTCCTTTTTCTCCACCAGCGCCTTGAGCTCGGCGGTGAAGAGGTTGCCGGTGAGGAAGTGGCGCAGCAGCTTGAGCTCGCGGTCGCCCACGCCCTCCGGCGGCGCGCCCATCGCGGCGTTGTAGGTCTCGCGGGCGAACAGCTCGGGGTAGCGCTCCACGATCTCCACCAGCCGGAAGTCGTCGGACAGCCCGGCGAAGTGGTTGAAGTACTCCAGCGCCATCTCCTCGTAGAAGTCCTCGGCCCGCGCCATCAGGTCGTCGTAATCCATTGGGGGGAGATTATAGCAGCCGTGAAGATAGGTAGTTGGTAGATGGTAGTTGGGAAGAGAAAGAGAGCCCGCCGGTCACGCGTCCCGCGTGATGGCGGGTAAATAGCGAGTAGCGAGGGGGGA
>CAZKNJ010000097.1:0-3915 GCA_964554185.1 uncultured Planctomycetales bacterium
CTTCGCTTTCGGGAAGCGGGAAGCTGGAAGCTGGCAGCGGCTACGGCTGACCCTAGCCCTCCACAAACTCCGTCTGAGCATTGAGCAGCTCGGATATCTCGCCCGCGAGGACCGATTCCTCGCTGGCCGCCAGCCGCGCCGCCGCGTGGGAGGCCTCGGCGAACAATGAATAGCCGCGCAGAATGCCCTCCACCAAGGGTAGGGCTTCCTCCGGAATCCCGGCGGGGAACTGCGCGTAGTACTCCGGCGTCAAGTAGTCGCCCTCGTAGGGGCTGAAGCCGCTGCGGTGCGCCTTCAGCGCGATGGCCGCGCGCGCCGCAATGGCGCCCACCAGCACGTCGCCGCTGCCGCCCTTGGCCAGCGCCGGTGAGCCTGCGGGAGGGTAGAGCACCACGCCCTCCGGCGTGCACAGGAAGGTCGCGGCGGACTTCACCAGCAGGTGGCAGCGGTGCACCGCGCAGAACTCCCGCGCATAGCGCACCGGCTCCGCCGCCGCATTCTCCAGCGGCACGTCCAGCAGCCGCGCGAATTCGCCCAGGTGCGGCGTGAGCAGCACCGGGCGCTCACCCGCGCCGCGATCGCCCTGCTCCCGTAGCCAGCGCTGCGCCGCGAAGCAACCTTCGGCGTCGCAGATGAGGGGATGCGAGGTGCGCGCGATGGCTTCGTGCGCGGCGTCCTGCAACTCCTCGCGCAAGGACAGCCCGGAGCCGAGTGCGAGGAGGTCCGCCCATTCAAACTCCGGCGCGAGCTTGCTCAGCCCGCCGGGGCTCTGCGTGAAGTTGTGCGGGTCGAAGCTGCCGACCATCACTTCGGTGAGGCCGGAGGCCACCGGCACATACACTTCCGCCGGCACGAACAGCCGCACCAGGCCTGCTCCCGCGCGTAGCGCCGAGAGCCCGCACATCTTCGCCGCGCCGGAAAAACCGTGGCTGCCGGCGAGGATGACGATGCGCCCGAAGTGGCCCTTGTGCACATTGCGCTGCCGCGGCGGAATGGGATTGAGCTCAAAGAACCCGGGTGCTGCGGCGAACGCCTGCGGCTGCACCCCCGCCTCCTCGCAAGTGCACAGCCCGATGTGGGCGATGGCCAGCTCACCGGTGTTGGTGAGACCCTCCGGCGTGAAGAAGCCGGCCTTGGGGTAACCCATGGTGACGGTGCAATCCGCCGAGGCCACCGCGCCCATCACCTCGCCGGTGCTGGCGTTCAAGCCGCTGGGGCAATCCACTGCGAGGCTGAATCCCGCCAGCTCGGCGTAGGCGTCAATAGCATGCCGCCAGAAGTCGTCCAGCGGGCGGTCCAGGCCGGTGCCGAACAGCGCGTCCACCTTCATGGCGAAGGCCTCCACCGGGAACTGCGCGGTGTTGCTCACCATGATGGGCTCAATGCCATCCTCGCGGAGGAGGTTGAGGTAGTGCTCGGCGTCGGGCGTGTAACCGCGCGACGGGTCGGGCGCCACCACGAAGACCTTGAAATTGCGGCGTCCTGCTAGCCACAACAGGTGCGCCAGCGCCAGGCCGTCGCCGCCGTTGTTGCCCTGCCCGCAGAAGATGCCCACGCGGGTGGTAGGCGCGGGGAAGCGCGCGATGAGCTCCTCCATCACGCCCCGCGCGGCGTTGCCCATCAGTACTTCGCCGGGGACGCCGCGTTGCTCAATCGTGTAGGTGTCAACCTGCCGCATTTCGGCGGCGGTCAAAACCGGGAGTATGCCGGATTTACGCATTGTGAGTTCCTTAACAAAGCCCTCCGAGGCTTCACCGAATCAGGCATTTATGCTACCATATTCCCGCCACTTTTCACCTTCACTGCCTATTGTGATGGAGAACACCGTGAAATATGCCAGTAGATTAACACGCCTGGGATCGGAGACCGCGTTTGAGCTTCTCGCCAAAGCCAAGGTGCTGGAGGCCGAGGGCAAGAGCATCGTTCACATGGAGATTGGCGAGCCGGATTTCACCACCCCCAAGAACATCATCAACGCTGCGAAGAAAGCGTTGGACGAGGGCCACACCCACTACACCGGTTCCGCCGGCGACCTGAACAACCGCAAGCGCTACATTGAGTACATCAACCAGCGCTACGGCAGCAACCTGACTTACGAGAACCTGGTCATTACCCCCGGCGCGAAGCCAGTGCTGTTCCACACCGCGCTCGCGCTGATTGACCCCGGCGATGAAGTCATCTACCCCAATCCCGGCTACCCCATCTACCACTCCGTCATTAATTTCCTGGAGGCCAAGCCGGTGCCCTACATTCTGGAGGAGGAGCACGGCTTCCGCTTCCGGGTGGAGGAGCTGGAGAAGCTGGTGAGCGACAAGACCGCCGTGATGATCGTGAACTCCCCGCACAACCCCACCGGCGGCGTGCTCACCTTTGATGACTGGAAGGTCATTACCGACCTGGCGAAGAAGCACGACTTCTGGATTCTCTCCGACGAGATCTACTCGCGCATCATCTACGAAGGCGAGCACGTGGGCGTGATGAGCTTCCCCGAGCTGTTTGACCGCGTGGTGCTGCTGGACGGCCACAGCAAGACCTACGCCATGACCGGCTGGCGGCTGGGCTATGCGGTGTGCAACTTGGAGCTGGCCGGCTATCTGACGACGCTGATGACCAACGCCAACTCCTGCACCGCGAACTTCACTCAGATCGCGGGCGTGGAAGCGCTGCTAGGCGACCAGACCGAAGTGGAGAACATGGTGCGCGAGTTCAACGAGCGGCGCAAGCTGATTGTGGCGGAGATGAACGACCTGCCGGGCGTCAAGTGCCATGACCCCAAGGGAGCGTTCTACGTTTTCCCCAACTTCTCCAGCTACGGGCTGAAGTCCAAAGAGCTGCAGGACCGCCTGCTGAACGAGGCGGGAGTGTCCGCGCTGGCCGGCACCGCCTTCGGCTCGGCGGGCGAGGGCTATATGCGTTTCTCCTACGCGACTTCGCGCGAGAGCATCGTGGAAGGATTAAAGCGCGTCCGCGCATTCTTGGCCGGACTTTGAGGTAAAATGAAGACTGCTATGATAACGCGAATCGGATATCTGCTTGTTGGTATTTTCCTCCTGGGCGCGGTGCTCGCGTCGTGCGAAAGCACTCCGGGCGAAGTATCTGGCGCGATCAAGTACGCTGACGGGCGGGGCGCGTCCGTGAAGATCGTGCTCACCAGCACGGCTGGCGTGGAAGCCTGGTCGGGCACTTCCGACACCGACGGCGTGTTCTACTCCGGCAAGGTTGTCCCGGCGGGGACGTACAAAGTGACGCTGTTCAAAGGCGACGGCACGCCGATTGCGCATGAAGCCAAGACGGTGGACATCAGGCCGGACGGGACCGCCACGCTTCTGATGACGATTTAGCGGTGTACGCCGCTTGGCCGATTCCACTACAGCCTGCGCTGCCACGGTCCACGCGGCAACGCGCCCGGCGGGCGGTGGCGCCGGTGAAGAGATCAGAGTGGGTTCGCGGCCTGAGGTTAAAAGGAAGGGGCCTCCTTTTTGAGGCCCCTCACACGGGATTGTGGAGCAATCCCCTTAACCGGTAAGTTAAGCCCTCCTGAACCTTAGCTGGGGACCAGCCAGTTCAATGAGATGATAACACATCATTTCACAAAGCGCAAGCGAGTTAGAGCACAATTTCCAAAATACCTGCACTATTATCTATTAGCGCCTCTGGGCGCAAGCGGACGGTATATGGGGTAGGCCGGGCTGACCAGCCCGGCACGATTGCTGGGTGGAGGGACGGAGCGGGGCTGGTCAGCCCCGCGTACCCGGAGGGAATGCGCCCGTTCTCCGGCGCAACATGGTATAATCTGGTGACAGCGAATGCCGCCAGCGGGCGCAACAGCCGCAGAGCGGCGCCAAGGGGATGAGGGACGATGGAGTTTCCGAAAAGGGGTTGCCTGGCAGTATTCCTTCTCGCCGCCATCGCGGC
>CAZKNJ010000098.1:0-3837 GCA_964554185.1 uncultured Planctomycetales bacterium
CCAACCCCCAACAACCCCTCCCCTCACCGCAGCCAAGCCGGCAGCTCTTCCCGCTCCACCCGCTCGAAGTTGAAGCTGCCCACGCTGATGCGGATGCGGCGGCGCACCTCGTATAGCTCCGGCTCGAAGTACGCCTCGCCCACGAACCGCCCGCTGCCGCCGGTGAAGTACATGGCGTAGCCCTGGTAGGGGAACACCATGGTGTAGAACCGGTCGCGGCGGTTGTACACGACGTCGTAGGGGTACACCGTGACGTCCGCGATCTGGTCAAGGTAGGTCGCCAGCCGGTCCATCCGGTAGGTGGAATACACGAAGATGCGCGACACCACCGCCGTGAGATCCAGCCCCTCGTCGCTGTAGCGCTTCTTGCCCAGGCGCTTGCTTTCGCGGAATTCCAGGTAGACTTCTTGGAAGTCGCGCCGCCCCTGCGGGTAATCCACCCACTCGTAGTACAGGTACAGATTGTTCACCACGCGCTTGGGCTCGCCGCGCTTCTCCAGTATCTCGCCCAGCGTGGTCGTGCCCGGCGTGATGCCGCTGAAGACCTTCACCAGCTCCGGCTGGTAGTAATAGGGGAAGGGATTGTAGAACTGCCCGAACTCCGGCGACCGGCGCACGGCGGAGTGCGCGGGCGCGGCCAGTGCGAGCGCCAGCAGCGCAACCGCCGCAGCTGTCAGCCACCGCTTCATACTATGAGTATACCCGCGAACGGCGCGGCGTGCTAAACTGGCTGCGTGCTGGTCGCAATGGATGGGCAAGCGCTTGCCGGCAACATTCCCACGGGCTTCGGCGTCTATGCGCAGCTGGTGGCGGACGCCCTCGCACTGCTGAAAGGGCAGCGTCGGCTGGACTACCGCATCCTCTACCCCGAGCCCAGGGACAAGCCGCTCGCGAGCGTATGGCAGCGCGTCGCCTGGGAGCAGTTCACGCTGCGCTCGCACTTGAAGGAGCCCAGGCCCTCGCTGCTGCATTCGCCCTGCCTGGGCGCGCCGCTGTGGCCGCCGGTGCCGCTGGTGTGTACCATCCACGACCTGATTTTGCTGGACGAGGACCTCCCCGGCAGCTTTGCCCGCTTCTACTTCAAGACGCTCATTCCCGTCGGCTGGCGCCAGGCGAAGCTCGTGCTCACCGACACCAGGTTCGTCCGTCAGCAAGTGATTCAGCGCCTGCGGCTGCCGGCCGAGCGCGTGGTCGCCCTGCCATTGTGCAGCCGCTTTGAAAGCGCTGCGCCGCGCTCAGACCCGCCCACCGGGCAACCCACTTTCCTGCTCGTCGGCTCGGTGGAGCCGCGCAAGGGCTTTGCCACCGCCATTGAAGCCCTGGCGCTGCTGCCGACCACGCTCAGGCAGGACGTGCGCCTGCTCATCACCGGCCACCACACGCACCATGCCGCCGAACTGACATCGCTGGCGCAGCGGCTGGAGGTGGCTTCGCAAGTTGAGTTCGCGCCCTACCGCGCCGAGATTGAGCCGTTCTACCGCGGGGCTACCGCGCTCATCTTCCCCAGTTTGGCGGAGGGTTTCGGCCTGCCGCCGCTGGAGGCCATGAGCCTGGGCACGCCGGTGCTGCTGAGCAATATTGAAGTGCTGCGCGAAACCTACGGCGAAACGGGCGGCAAGCCCAATCCCGGGATGTTCGCCGCCAACGATGCTGAGGCGCTCGCCGCCCTGATGCAGCGCGTGCTGGAAGATCGCGCATTCACTGATGACCTCACCGCCTTCGGGCGCGAAGTCGCCGGCACTTTCACCCGCGAACGCTTTGCCGCTGGCCTGCTGGCGGCCTACGAGCGCGCGCTCGGCGGCACGTGATAGACTGATAGGGGGGAACGACCATGGCGTCAAGTCTTTTCTGGCGCAAGCGTGAGAAACAGGAGCTGCAGGACTGGCAGCTAGCCACGCTGCGCGCGTTCCTCACCAAGCGCGTCCTGCCATTCTGCCAGTTCCACCGCGAGCGATTCGACAAGTCGGGCGTCAAGCCCGAGCAGTTGCGCACCTTCGCCGACCTCGCCCACATCCCCACGATGAGCAAGGTGGACATCGCGCCGGACGCCGGCAATCCCGAGCGTTGGCGGCGCATAGTGCTGGAGCCCACCCGCGAAACGCTGCAACAGACGCTCAGTTTGCGCGCCAAACTCGGCATGGCCGCGGCGCGCTTCCGTGGCAAGTCCCTGGGCGACCAGGTTTACGACGAATTCCTGCCGGTGCACCTGACCTTCACCACCGGCCGCAGCGCGCTGGCGACCCCCGTCATATACACCCAAAAGGACGTGGAGATACTCAAGGCGGCGGCGCGGCGCGTCTTCGCGATGTCCGGCGTGAAGCGCGGGCACGACACCTGCGTGTCGGTTTTCCCCTTCGCGCCGCACCTGGCGTTTTGGCAGGTGGCCTTGGCCGGCTTTGAAGTCGGCTTCTTGGTGGTGAGCACCGGTGGTGGCCGCGCCACGAGCAGCGCAGCCACTTTGAAGCTGCTGGGGCGGCTGAAGCCCACCTTGCTCGTGGGCACCCCCGGCTACGTTTACCATCTCGTCCAGCTTGCGCTGGAGGACGGCCTCAAGCTCAGCCGCCTCCGCACCGTCGTCCTCGGCGCCGAGCGCGTCAGCGCCTCCTACCGCGACAAGCTGAAAGGCCTGCTGGCGCAGGCCGGCGCCAAGGAAGTGCGCGTGCTCGCCACCTACGGGATGACCGAAGCCAAGAAGGCGTGGATTCAGGCCGAGGAAGGCAGCCGCTACATCCTCTACCCCGACTTTGAGATATTTGAAATCGTTGACCCGCAGACTGGCGAGCCGGTGGGCGAGGGCGAGCCCGGCGAAATTGTGTACACCATGATTGACGGCAGCGGCTCGGTGGTGCTGCGCTACCGCACCGGCGACCTGGTGGCGGAGGGGCTGGTCTACGAGCGCTGCGAGGCCATCGGCCGCGTCGCGCCGATGCTCGGCGTAAACATCAAGCGCGTGAGCGAGATCATCAAGGTGAAGGACACGCTGCTGGACCTCAACGACCTGCACCTGATGCTGCAAGGCGAATCCGAGATCGCCGAGTGGCAGGTGGAGCTGCGCAAGCAAGATGATGACGAGTTCGGGCTGGACGAGGTGTGGCTCAAGCTTGCGCTCAAGCCCGGCGTGGACGGGGACGCCATCAGCGCCCGCCTGAACGCGGCGATGCACGCGAGCTACGAGATGCGCTTCGACCGCATCCTCTACTACAGCCGCGAAGACCTGGCCAAGCTCCTCAAGCTCGACGACGCCCCGAAAGAGCTGCGGATTGTGGATTTGAGGAAGAAGTAATGAAAACGATCGCTTCAGCGCTGAAGCTCATTGTGTGCTTAGCTGCAGTGGCTGCCGCTGCGGCCATCGGCGGATACGCCACTTCTCTTGGCTTGGATGAGTGGTACCGCGCATTGGCGAAGCCAGCCTGGAATCCGCCGGACTGGTTGTTCGGGCCGGTCTGGACGCTGCTCTACATCCTCATGGCGCTGGCTGCGTGGCTGGTTTGGATGAGAGGTTGGAAAGCCGCGAAGTACGCTCTAACTCTTTTTGTCGTTCAGCTCATCCTGAATGCCGCCTGGTCCTGGCTCTTCTTCGGCTGGCGCCAGCCCGGCTGGGCCTTTGTCGAACTGGTAATACTGCTTGCCGCCATCATCGCCACCGCTGTCGCCTTCGCCCGCGTCAAGCCCACTGCCGCCTGGCTACTCGCGCCCTACCTCGCCTGGGTCGCCTTCGCCGGGCTCCTCAACTTCACTATCTGGCGCCTGAACGGGTGAAATCAAATGTTCCCTCCTCCGGGTTTGCTGGCTGCTGCCCCGCCGGCGGCTGATTGACGGCGCGGGCGCTTGCCCGCC
>CAZKNJ010000099.1:0-3799 GCA_964554185.1 uncultured Planctomycetales bacterium
CCCAGCAGGCGGCAACGAAGGCTGCGAGCAATAGCGGTTTCAGCAGATGGCGCAAACGGGATGCCACTTGCGTTAGCCGCCGCGGAAAATCGCGGCGAAGCGCTGGACTATTTCAAGGTTGACCCAGTCGAACATCAGGAACTGGATGCGCCCGATAAGCAGCGAGACGCGCGCCATGATGGTGTAGCCGAAGGAGGCGCCGAAGGCTATCATCAGGAAGTAGATGCCGACTTTGGACACGCCCCCGATGAAGCCGCGGTGCTCCACCGAGAAGAAGAAATAGACCAGGACAGTGAGCGCGCCGAAGAAAAGAATCAGGGAGTTGAGCAACGGAACGCCGTATGCCGCCATAGAAGCCCCGAGCGAAGCATCCGGTACCGGCGCGTACTTCCACGGTATTTCCTGGATAGTGGCGGAGAACTGGGGGAGGAAGAGATTGCTCACCACCAGAGGGAGACCGATGCCGGTGCCACCACCGATGACAAAGGCAAAGGTGATGCGCGAGAGCCAGCCCCACCCGGGAATCAGCCGCAGCAAAATGAAAGCTCCCAGAATGGCGGGGATGATGATCCAGGGGTCAAACAGAGTACCCTCCGGAGTGCCGAAATGGGGGTCGAGAACCGGCACCAGCGGATAAATGAGCTTGGGCTTGATATAGGAAAACCAGTACATGGAGGCGCCGTAGCCGGCGGAAACGCCCAAGTAGAGGTGTTCACCGAACCGGAAGAGCGGGTTGTCCTTGTAGATGAAGGAGAACATGAAGAGAGTCAGGCCGGCTGCAAGCCAGGTTCCCAGCGTCACCATGCTGGAGCCCGTCAGGAAACCGTGCATCTTGGCTTGCCACGGAAGCAGGTTCTCCGTGCCCTGCAAAAGTATCAGTGCCATGTGAGTCATCTTACTTGCCCTCCCGTGCTTGCCGGCGTTTCTGCGTTACGTTTATCAAGGCAAGAATATTAGCCAGAACGATTGCCAGGAATATCAGCGCGTGCACCATGGACTGCGAGTCCATCGCCGAGGTGGCCTTGCCCGGCTTGCCAATCAGCTTCTCGTACTCGGCGGCGCCCCTCAGGCCGCCGATGATGCCGTTGATCTGATTGGCTTGCAGGTAGGGGTAGTACTGCGGGGCCATGACGGCGGTAACGCCAGCGCCCACAGGGATACCAAACATCTGAGTGCCGTAGACAATCCAGTAGTCGCCGGAGTTGCCAGCCTCGAGCATCACCATGTATTGGGCGTCTTTCAACTGGTTGAAGTCCTTGATGATTGGCATGGGAGCAGTCGCGTTGCCGTAGAAGTCCTTGGGGTAGGTCCTGGAGATATCGTTGCCGAGGGACATTATGACCACGGTAACGCCGACCTGGAAACCAAGGAAGGCGAAGTCTTCGCCGCTTCTCCAATCGGGATACTCCGCCTGGAGTTCGCTGATGGCTTGAGCCACAAGGTTAGGACCATTGATCCAGAGCACGACTATCAACATCTTGTGGTGCTTGCGGATAATGTGCTCCATCACCGCTTTCAGCATAGGATAGAGCTCAGGCTGCGAGGCGGGGTCGAAGTCCGCCGCGAGCATGATGTTGGACCCTTCGGGAAGGTTGTCAATCGTGTCGTAGATGCTTTGAACTTCCGAGGACACCTTGATGGGTAATCCAAGCGGCCAGAGCAAAGGGAGGGCGACCGCCAGTATGACCAGCGTGTAGATGATGCGGCGGTCAAGCTGGAGAAAACGCTCGATGAAACTCGGTTTCTCAACCTTGTCCATTAGTCGCCACCTCCCATATAGGTGCGCTCAATGCCGAAGATGATGCGCACCGAAATCGCAATCTGAGCCAGAGCAACGCCCAGCAAGACGCCGCGTGTCGCCGCCATATTGGGGTTTTGCATGATCCACTCCGAAAGCAAGCCCAACTTGGGTGAAATCCACTCGCCGATGGGCACGCGGCCGATCATGACGATAAGGCCGGCGATTAGCAGAGCCAGCGCCTCCCAGGTTCTCGCCCGAAAGGCGCGGAAGGCGGCGGAGGCGATGAAGAACGCCAGCGTGGCAAACATCGTCGCCTGCATGGGGACAAAGAGCCACTGGTACTCCCAGCCTGCCGGCGTGCCGAGTTTCGTGCCCATAAACACGCCCAGCACCAGCATCTGGGTAAAGGCCACCAGAGTCAGCACTGAGTAGCCGTAACCGGGGACTTTGCGGCGCACCTTGTTGATGTGGTAGTGCAACAGCGACAATATTGCGAAAATCGCGCTGAAGCCGAGAATCACCAAGTCCCAATTGACGAAGCCCTCATACAGCCGCTGGGCGATCTTCGCCGGCACAAACGCCCGGATGAACATCACCATGCCCAGCACGAAGGCCAGCAGTACGGGAAACCGCTTCTTGAGAAACTGCATTGTTTACCCCAGTTGCGTGAATAGGTCTCTGATAAACGAGATGCCCAAAGTGACGAGTATCGTCCCGAGGATTATCACCACCATCATGAACAACTTGGCCATGTCCTGGCCTTTGAGACTGCCCAGTATTAGCGGCTCGCGTGAAAGGTAGGCGCTGGCGGCGTAAAGCTCCTCGCCGATAAGCGTGTAATCGCAGGTGGTAACGAAGAAGGGCAGCTGGGTCATCGAATCGGTTCCGGCAATCTGGATTGCTCCGGTGCCGGCGCCGGTCTCGGCCAAGATGAGGCTCTCGGCGTAGTAGTAGCCCATCAGGAAGTTTGCCGCCGGCTTCTCGCGGAGCATCAGGCCGCAAACGGCCGCGGAATACGAGAACTGGTCGTCGGTGAGGAAGAAGATGTTGTCGGGATTGTATGCGTCCGGACGCCCCGCATCCGCATAACCGGATTTCACAATCTCCTGCGCCACCGTCAGAACGATGGGATCGCGGCAAGGGACTGTGAGGCTGGATTCATAGTTGGCAACACGGCGGGCGACGCGGCCAAGGATGTTCAGCGCTGCAAGAGTGCTCAGAGAAGCCAGCGGGTCCATGCCGTTCAAGTAGAGGATGGGCTTGCCCATCTCGGTGGCGCGGCCGATTGCCTCATCCACCGCGTTCAAGCCGGCGATGCGGCGGATAAAGAGATTGGGGTCGCGGCGGGCGCGCGCGATGAAAAAAAGCACGGTCGCTGCGAAGAGCACCGCGAAGATGAGCGCATTGAGTTTGCCGGCGCTGAACCAGTTCTCCACTGCGTCAACTTCAAAGACCTGCGGCGCCTCCACGGTCACGCCCTCTTTAGCCGCGGTGAACTTGAGGTACATCGTGCCAATCTTGCGTGGGACGATTTCGGCGAACTTGGGCGTGATTTTGGGGGCGTCAGTCTTCGGGTCTATGGTCTCTGGGTCGATAGGCTCGCCCTGCTCGTTCTTGGGCCCCAGATTGGGCTTCACGGTGAACCCCGGTGGTTGCGGGATCGCGATAGACCGCCCGATCATGTCGAACTCACCCGTCGGCACGTTCTGCACGATGGCGACGTGCACCGAGTTTTCCATGCCGTTGCGGTTCTTCCCGAACCAGAAGAAACCAGGGAAGTACTTCCCCTGTTCTTCCATGAACACCTCATTAGCCGGTTGTTCCGCTACGGCTTCCAGCCAGGGACCTTCGGGACTCTCCGCAAGATAGACGGTGTAAGTTGTATCCTCGGCCTCGCCCGGGAGCGCTGACCACTTCAAGTACACTCCCGAACCATCGTCGTTGGGGAGGTCAAACGCCTGGATGTCGGTGGGTAGCCGCACTTCTACCGGCGGAGGTTCCGGAACGGCGGGCTCCAAACCAATGACGATGTCGGCGCCTTGCAGCGCCTCAATCTCC
>CAZKNJ010000100.1:0-3696 GCA_964554185.1 uncultured Planctomycetales bacterium
CGCGCGTGGGTTCATCTAATCCATCGTGCAGCCGGCGGCTGGCAGCCGAGGTTGCACATCTTATTTCTTAACTGTGAGAGGGGCAAACTGCTGTTACCTTTCCGTCCTTCCTTGAGGGGACGACATCATGTGGTGGCATTTCGACGAAAGCGACGAGGGCGTGCGGCGCCAGACGGCGAGGGAGCTTATCCCCAAGATACTCCCTCTCTTCCGTCCACACAGGCGCTACCTGCTCGCTGCCTTCGGCCTCCTCGTCTTCATCACCGCCAGCCAGCTCATCGGCCCGCTGGTTCTGCAGTACATCATTGACACTGCCCTACCCGCCAAGAGTATCAAGGACGTTCTGAGCGCGGCGGGTATATACGTGGTGATTGCCACCGGCGGCGCCGCTGTCGGCTACCTGCAGGCCATCACCCTGTTCAAGCTCGGCATCAACATCATCACCGACCTGAAGTCGCGCCTCTTCTCGCACGTGCTGCATCTCGGCCTGGACTTCCACGAGAAATTGTCCCCCGGCCGCCTGATCAGCCGCGTGGAAAGCGACACCGAGACCCTGAAGGAGCTGTTCAGCGATGTAGCCGTCAACCTGGTGAGGAATTTCATGCTGTTCATCGGGATCCTCGTGGTGCTCTGCATCAAGGACCTCGCGATCGCGGTTTACATCCTGCTGCTGGTGCCGCTGCTCTTCGGCGCAACCTTCATCTTTCTCACCTACATGCGGCGGTTCTGGCGCGAGTGGCGCGCCCAGTGGGCCATCGTCACCGGCTACGTGACCGAGTACGTGCAGGGGATTGACGTCATCCAGCAGTTCAATTACCAGGAACGCGCCCGCGAGCGGATGAAGCAGGTCAACCTGGGCAAGTACCACATCGAAGTGCCGGCGATGTACTTCGAGTACTCGTTCTGGGGCGCCTTCATGTACGGCGAGATTATCGCCATCATCATTGTGCTCACCATCGGCGTCCGCGGAGTGTTCGCCGGCACGGTCACGATAGGCGTGCTCGTCCTCTTCATCGAGTACATCCGCCAGATGTTCTGGCCGATTATGCAGCTCTCCGAGCAACTGAACTTCATCCAGCGCGCGCTGGTTTCGGTGGAGCGCGTCTTCGGCATACTGGAAACCGAGCCGTCGGTGAAGGACGGCCCCACGCCCGTAACCGAACTCTCCTTTGAGCGCGAGATTGCGTTTGAGAACGTCTGGTTCGCCTACGAGGGAGACAACTGGATTCTGCGCGACGTCAGCTTCGCCATTGAGAAGGGCAAGAAGGTCGCGCTGGTGGGCACCTCCGGCGGCGGCAAGAGCACCATCGTCAACCTGCTGCTGCGCTTCTACGACCCGCAGAAAGGGCGCATCACCGTGGACGGCCGCGACATCCGCGACTTCCCGCTGAAGGCGTGGCGGCGGCACATCGGCCTGGTGCTGCAAGACATCTTCCTCTTCCCCGGCAGCGTGGCGGACAACCTGCGCGTCTTTGACGAGAAGGTGCCGGTTGACCGCGTCAAGCAAGTGGCCGCCATCACCCGCGCCGACCGGATAATCGACAACCTGCCGGGCGCTTACGAGGGCGAGCTCACAGAGCGCGGGCACAACCTCTCCGTGGGCGAGCGCCAGCTTGTCAGCTTTGCGCGCGCGCTGGTTTACGACCCGCCGCTGCTGGTGCTGGACGAGGCCACCAGCTCGGTGGACCCCCACACCGAGCGCATGGTGCAGGAAGCGCTGGACCGCCTGCTGCGCGGGCGCACCGCGGTCATCGTCGCCCACCGCCTGAGCACGATTGTGAACTCCGACCTGGTGCTGCTCATCCACAACGGCGTCGTCGCCGAGCGCGGGCGGCACGAAGAGCTGCTCGCGCTGGACGGCCTCTACGCCAAGCTGTTCAAGCTCCAGTTCCAGGCGCTGAACGACTGCAATGACGGGGGTGAGCAGCCATGAAACACCTCCGCTGGATCTGGGGCTTCTGGCGTCCGCACCGCAAGTGGATGCTGCTGCTCTTGCTGTTCACGCTGCTGTCCAGCGCGGTTACCATCGGCTACCCGCTGGTCTTCAAGTATTTGCTGGACGCGCTGAACAAGGCGCTCAGTCTGGGCAACCCGGAGATGGCTGGCACCACTACCTGGAAGCTGGTTGCCCTCATCGCCGTCATCGGCCTGGCGCGCTCGCTGTCCAACCTCTACCCCGGCACCCGCGCGATGCTCAACGCCAAGCTGGAGATGGACGTCCGCCAGCACTACTTCTCGCACATCCTGGAAAAGGGCTATAAGTTCTTCCAGAAGTTCCGCACCGGCGACCTCGTCACGCGGCTCACGGACGACATCGGCGGCTTCCCCAAGATTGCGTGGTTCTCCTGCTCCGGCATCTTCCGCGCGGTGGAATCAACCAGCAAGTTCCTCTTCTGCATGGCCTTCATGCTGTGGATGAACTGGAAGCTCGCGCTGCTCTCAATCGCGCCGCTGCCGATAATGCTCTACATCTTTTACCGCGTCCGCACCGCGCTGGGGCAGCGCGCGCTGGAGCGCCAGAAGATAATCTCCAAGACCAACGACAGCCTGGAAGCGGCGTTCAGCGGCGTGCGCATTCTCAAGGCTTTCACCGCCGAGGACAACCAGTCGCGCTCCTTCCGCCAGATACTGGACAAGCGCATCATCGTGGAGCTGGACGTCATCCGCCTGTGGATGGGCGTGTGGAACCTCTACTGGGGCATTGAGTTCGTCGGCCAGATAATCGTGGTGGTGGCCGGCGGCATCATGGTCATCGGCGGCACGCTCACCATCGGCGAGTTCTACGCCTTCTACGTGTACCTCTCGCTGCTGTTGCAGCCGCTGATGGACATCCCCCACCTGTTCGTCACCAGCCGCCAGGCCTTCGCCAGCATTGACCGCGAAATTGAAATCGGAGAAACCCCGGGCGGCACCGAAGGGATCT
This sequence comes from uncultured Planctomycetales bacterium, assembly GCA_964554185.1. Classification (GTDB taxonomy): domain Bacteria; phylum 4484-113; class 4484-113; order 4484-113; family 4484-113; genus CAZKNJ01. Next base: position 2,924 of record CAZKNJ010000100.1, read on the forward strand.
TCACCGGCACGCGCCCGGTGGAGCGCATCGCCGCGCTGCGGCTGGACGGCGTTGACTTCCGCTACGACAAAAGCCTCTCGCCCGCGCTGGAGGAGATCTCGCTGGAGATTGCCCGCGGCGAGAAGGCCGCCGTCGTCGGCTCGGTGGGCAGCGGCAAGTCCACCCTCATCCGGCTGGCCGCCGGCCTGCTGCCGGCCGAGCGCGGCCAAGTGAAGCTGAACGGCCGCCCGCTGCAGGACTACAGCCTGCCGGACTTCCGCCGCCGCGTGGGCTACATCCCGCAGGAGGCCACGCTCTTCTCCGAAAGCGTGCGCGACAACATCAGCTTCGGCCGCGACGTGCCGGAGCGCATACTGCTCGAGTCGCTGGAACTCGCGCAGGTGCGCGCGGAGATGGAAGCGCTGCCGAAGGGGCTGGAGCAGGTGCTGGGCCAGCGCGGCCTTACCGTCTCCGGCGGCCAGAAGCAGCGGCTGGCGATTGCGCGCGCGCTTGCGGGCGAGCCCGACCTGCTGCTGATGGACGATTGCACCGCCAGCCTGGACGCGGAAAACGAGCGCGCGTTCTGGGAGCAGTTCCGCCGCCGCTACCCCGAGGCTGCCTGCCTGATAGTCACCCACCGGCTGGCCACCGCGCGCCAGGCCGACACCATCTACGTGCTCGCCGAGGGCCGCATCGTCGGCCGCGGCACCCACGACGAGCTGCTCGCCACCTGCGAGGAATACCAGAACTTCCTCACCCGCGACGAACTCCGCGCGGCGCTCGCGGCGCGGTAG
>CAZKNJ010000101.1:0-3616 GCA_964554185.1 uncultured Planctomycetales bacterium
TGCAAACCCCTTCCCAAGAGGCTTGTAAATGCGCGCACAATCTCCTAAGATATGGCGGCAATCCCACCGGAAGGAGTTATTCCCGATGACGCATAGAGTTACGCTCATTCCCGGCGACGGCACCGGCTACGAGATCTCCGACGCCACCAAGCACGTGATTGACGCGCTGGAGGTCGGCATTGAGTGGATCACCCACAACGCCGGCCTGGACGTGATAGAGGAGTACGGCACCCCGCTGCCTGACCACGTGGTTGATTCCATCAGGGACACCAAGGTCGCGCTGAAGGGCCCCATCACCACCCCGGTGGGCCACGGCTTCCGCAGCGTGAACGTCCAACTGCGCAAGACGCTGGACCTCTACACCTGCCTGCGCCCCTGCAAGTACTACCCGGGCGTGCGCAGCCGCTACCAGAACGTGGACGTGATAATCGTCCGCGAGAACACCGAAGACCTCTACGCGGGCGTGGAGTTTGAAGAGGGCAAGCCCGAAACCGCCCAGCTCATCAAGTTCGTGGAGGAGAGCGGCGCGGGGAAGATCAAACCCGATTCGGGCGTGTCGCTCAAGCCCATCTCCATCAGCGGCACGCGGCGCATCGTGCAGTATGCCTTTGATTACGCCCGCAAGTACCACCGCCGCAAGGTCACCATCGTCCACAAGGCCAACATCATGAAGTTCTCCGACGGCCTGTGGCTGAAGGTGGGGCGCCAGGTCGCCGAGGAAAACGGCGTGAAGGTTACGCAGAAGGCCGAAGGCTGGGTGGTCTACGAGGGCGGCGACATTGAGTTTGAAGACCGCATCGTGGACAACATGGCGATGCAGTTCGTGCAGACGCCCGAGCTCTACGACGTGGTGGTGCTGCAGAACCTCTACGGCGACATCATGAGCGACCTGGTGGGCGGCCTGGTGGGCGGCCTGGGCGTGGCCCCCGGCGCCAACATCGGCGACACCTACGCGGTGTTTGAAGCGACCCACGGCAGCGCGCCCAAGTACAAGGGGCTGGACAAGGTGAACCCCACGGCGATGATCCTGAGCGGAATGCTGATGCTGCGCCACCTGGGCGAGACCGAGGCCGCGGACATCCTGGAGCAGGCGGTTGCGGCGGTCATCAAAGAGGGCAAGTACACCACCTACGATATGCGCGCGGACAAGAGCGACCCGACGGCGGCGAAGATGAGCGAATACGCCGCGGCGATTGTGCGCGAAATCGAGAAGCTGAAGGGCTAGCTAGCCCCGGGGAATGAGCTTGCAATATCGCCAAAGCGGTGATATTCTGCACGCCAGATTCCCATTGGAGGATACCCGATGACCTACGTAATAACGGCTAAATGCGAACTGCACAAGGAGTGCATCGACGTTTGCCCGGTTGAGGCCATCTCCGTCCCCGAGGGCGGCGCCAAGGCGGTCATTGACGCGGATCTCTGCACCGAGTGCGGTGAGTGCTCCGAAGTCTGCCCCGTAAACGCGCCGGTTCCCGAGGACGAGGCGTAACCACTCAACTAGCTGCGTAACAGGCGGTGGGGCCCGTCCCTGCCGCCTGTTTTGCTTATTCGCCGATGAACGCCAGCCGCTCCGGCAGGCATTCCTTCTGTTTCGCGAAGATCTCCACCAAGCCCTTGTCCGCCAGCGCCAGCAGCCCGCCCAGAGCATCGGCGTTGAACAGCCGCTGTTCCGCGGTGAAGCTCAGGTCCACCAGATCGCCGGTCGCTGCTTTAACCACATTGCCGTCCACTTCGCAGGCGCTGTCTTCCTCGTAGTTGAGGTCCAGCACCGGCTGCCCCTTCCAGATGCCCACGGAAACGGCCGCGACCTGGCTGCGCAGCGGCGTGTGCGCGAAGCGGTGGCGCTGGGAATAGAGCAGCGACGCCAGGCTGACGAAGCCGCCGGTGATGGCTGCCGTGCGCGTGCCGCCGTCGGCCACCAGCACGTCGCAGTCTATCTTCACCGTCATGGGCGGCACCGAATGAAGCTCCACTGACGCCCGCAGCGCGCGGCCGATGGTGCGCTCAATCTCCTTGGTGCGGCCGCCCGGGCCGTTGCGCTCGCGGTTTTGGCGCGGCAGCGACGCGGTGGGCAGCATGCTGTACTCCGCGGTAATCCAGCCGTGCCCCGCGCCCAGCAGCCACGGGGGCACGCGCTCCTCCAGGCTGGCGAAACACAGCACGCGGGTCTCGCCGAAGCCCACCAGGGTCGCGTGCTGCCGCAGGTAGTCCGTCTCAAAGGTGAGGGGGCGCATCTCATCCGTGCGCCGGCCGTCTGTGCGTTTATCGGGCATGGGTGAAGTATAGCAGGCGTTCCGCCTCAGGGCTGGTTGAGGCTCACTTCGCGTGAGAGGGCGCGGATGTCGCGCCCGAGGAAGCGCTCAGCGGTGCCGAAGAAGTGGTCGTTCAGCCTGCTGGCGAAAATGAGGTCGTCCGCCGGCGCCGCGCGCCGCAGCAGCTCGTGGTTGTGCAGGTACGCCGCCAGCTCCTCGGCAATCTCCACCGCCGGGTCCACCAGCATCACGCCGTCCAATTGGCGCTTGATAGCGCCTTCCAGCAGCGGGTAGTGCGTGCAGCCGTAGATGACCGTGTCCACCCCGCTTTGCTTCAGCGGCGCCACGTACTCGCGCACCGCCGCGTCCACCTCGTCCCCCTCAAACACGCCGCTTTCGGTGAACGGCACGAACTTGGGGCAGGCGCTCTGCGTCACTTCCGCTTCGGGATTAAAGCCGTGGATGACCTTCATATAGGAGCCGGTGGTCACGGTCGCAGTGGTGGCGAGGACGCCGATGCGCCCGCTGCGCGTCTGCTGCAACGCGGCGGTGGCGCCGTTGTACACCAGGCCGAAGATGGGGATGGCGTAGGCCGCCAGGTCTTCGCGCGTGAGCACGCTGGAGCTGACGTTGCAGGCGATGGTGACGGCCTTCACGCCCTGCGCGAGCAGGAAGTCAATGCTGTTCTTCGCCCACGCGCGGATGAGCTCCGGCGGGCGCTCGCCGTAGGGCGCGTTGGCGGTGTCGCCGAAGTAGACCACCTGCTCGTGCGGCAGGATTTTCTTCACCTCGCGCAGCACGGTGAACCCGCCCACGCCCGAGTCGAACATGCCGATGGGCTGGTCGGGGTCAAGCTGCTCCGGCTCAAACGATTCAGGGTTGGCGATCATTACCGGTGCCTCTTGGTGAAACGGCGGGCCTCGCGGTCTTCGTCGCGGCGCTTGATGGTCTCGCGCTTGTCGCCCACGGTCTTGCCGCGCGCCAGCCCGATTTCCACCTTGATCAGGCGGCCGCTATTATAAACCCGCAGCGGCACGATGGTCAGGCCCTTGGTGGCCACTTTCTGCTGCAGGCGCTTGAGCTGCGCCGCCCGCAGCAGCAGCTTGCGCGGCCGGGTGGGGGAGAGGTCCAGTTGCGAGCCCGCCTGCTTATAGGGCGAGATGCGGCAGTCCACCAGGAACAGCTCCCCGTCCATAAACCGGCAGTAGGCCTCGTCCAGCGAGATGTTTCCCAGGCGCACGGATTTGACCTCACATCCCATGAGCTCAATGCCGGCCTCAAATTCCTCCAGTATCTGGTACTGGAAGCGGGCCTTCCGGTTGGTGATATTGACCCGTTCGCCTGCCATCTCGTCCGTCCGCCTT
>CAZKNJ010000102.1:0-3522 GCA_964554185.1 uncultured Planctomycetales bacterium
TTGCGCCATCTGCTGAAACCGCTATTGCTCGCAGCCTTCGTTGCCGCCTGCTGGGCGGCCGCCTCGCTTCTCGCCTTCGCTGCGCCAGTGGTGGAGCGCGACGAGTGGGGCGTGCCCCACATCACCGCCGCCACCGTCCCTGAGCTGTTCTACTCGCTGGGCTACGCCACCGCCGCCGACCGCCTGCTTCAGCTTGACGTCACCCGCCGCAAGGCCTGCGGGCAGCTCGCCCAGCTTGTCGGCAAGGATTATCTCTCCGACGACACTGGAATGCGACAGCTCAACCTGCGCGGCTACGCCCGGCGCAACCTGGAGCTGCTCCAGGCGCAACGCCCCGAGGTCTACGCTGCGCTGGTTGAGTACGCGCACGGCATCAACGCTTTCGTGGCGGAAAAGGGCCCTACGCCCGAATACGTGTTCCTCCCCAAGTTCGCCGAGTGGCAGCCGGAAGACACTCTAGCCATCGCGCTGATGGTCACGCAGCTTCTCTCCGGCGACCATTACGACGAGCTGGCGCTGCTGCGCGCCGGGCGCGATGCTGCCACTGCCCACGTGCTGGCGCTGATGGATGAAGCCGCCGCCTCCATCCCCGCGTATCCCGTAATTGGCGAACCCGCCACGACCACTGCCCCAATCGCTTCCGCGCTTGACCTGCAGCTCGGCAGCAACGCCTTCGCCGTTTCCGGCAGCTTCACCGCCGACGGCCTGCCGCTGGTCGCCAGCGACCCGCACCTGGACATCACCTTTCCGAGCCTGTGGTACGAAGTCTGGCTCACCGTCCCCGGCGTGATGGACGTGCGCGGCGCCTCCATCCCCGGTCTGGGTCTGGTGCTCATCGGCCGCAACGGCTTTTGCGCCTGGGGCCTGACCGCGCTGCAAGCCGACAACGAAGATGTGATGATCGTGCCCAAAGCGCAGGCCGTATCCGTGCTGGGCGTAGCCCCGCAGCCGCGCGAGGAAGTCATCCGCGTGCGCGACGGCCTGTTGGTGAACGACCAGACCGTCACCGTGCTGGACACCGCCTTCGGCCCCGTAATTGACCAGGACGCGAACAACTACTACATCCTTTGCTGGAGCGGCTTCTACGAAAACAGCGAGGCCGCCGCCTTCTTCGACCTCAATTGCGCTGCGTCGCTCAGGGACTTCCAGTCCGCCGCCGGCCGCATTGCCACGCCGGTGAACTTCGTTTACGGCGACACGAACGGTGACATCGCCTACTTCGCCTGCGGCTTCGTCCCGCAGCGCAACTACGACGGCGACCGCCCGCAGGTGGTCACTTCCGCGGATGAGGCCGCGGCCTACTACTGGAGCTTCATCCCGCCCGGGGATTTGCCGCACGCGATCAACCCGCCCTTCGGCTTTTTCGTGTCCTGCAATAATCCGCCGCAGCTTGACGCCGCCGGCCAGCCCTGCTTCAGTGGCAACTACGCGCCCGGCTACCGCGCCCGCCGCATCACCGCGCTGCTAGAGGCCGCTATCACCGCGGGCAACCTGGTCACCCCCGAACTTCTCGCCAGCATCCAATCCGATGTCCATTCGCCCTTCGCCGAGGACTTCCTGCCGCCACTGCTAACGCGGTTGGAAGCCCTCGCCCTGAACCCCGCTGAGGCTTCCGCGCTTACCGTTCTGCGCAATTGGGACTTCAACGAATCTCCCGGCAGCCCCGGCGCACTGCTTTACGAACTCCTGCGGCGCCAGCTGCTGCTCCATGTCTGGCGCAACCGCAGCGTCCGCACCGGCACCGGCCTGGCCTGCCTACTGGCGGCGCAGGGCGCCGATTGGCTCGCGCCCACCGACGCTGAATTGCGCGCCATGTGGTCGTCCACCGTGGCTCTCGCCACCGGCGACGGCGGTGCGCTCAAGCCCTACGGCGAGATGCACCGCCTGCCACTGGTGCATCCCCTCCCGTTCTACGCGGAGTCCAGCCCCGGAATGCTGTCCGTCGGCGGCGGCTTTTGCACGGTCAACGTTTCCTCGGTGCAGTGGAACGGCAGCTACTTCGTCAAGTCCTTCGGCCCCACCGTGCGGCTGGTGATGCAGCCCGGCGCGGACGGCCTCTACCGCTCCGTCCTGCCCGGCGGCGAAAGCGGACGCCCCGCCAGCCCCCATTTCGCCGACCAGGTGGAGCTCTATCTCTCCGGCGGCTACAAGTACGCCGCGCGCTGATATAATGCTCGCCATTCTTCGCCGCCCGGCGGCGCACCGGGAGCTGATATGAACAAGGCCGTACTCAAGGCGTTCAGCCATTCGCTGGCATTCGTGCTGGGCTTCTCCATCATCTTCGTGGTCGTCTTCGGCTTTCCCGCCTACTGGATTAGCCGCATCGTCACGAACTACCCGCGCCAGTTCGGCTGGTTCGGCGGCATTCTCGTCATCATTCTCGGCCTGCACATTCTGCTGAATACCTGGGGGCTTTCGCCGCTGCGCTTCATGCTGTTTGAGAAAAAGGCGCACGTTCAGAGCAAGGGCGGCTACCTCTCCAGCTTACTCATAGGCATCACCTTCGCCGCGGGCTGGACGCCCTGCCTCGGCCCCATCCTCGTGGTCATCCTCACACTAGCGGCGAGCCAGCCGGGCCTGGCGGTCTGGATGATGGTGGCCTATTCGCTGGGGCTGGCGATACCATTCTTGATAGTGGCGCTGCTCATCGGCTCGGCCGTCGGGTTCATCCAGCGGCTGGCGCGGCACGTGGGCACGATCAACTTCATCAGCTCCATCCTGCTCATCGCCGTGGGCTTCGTGCTTTTCTTTGGCTTCATGTCCGGCACCTACACTCTCCAGCCCGCCGTCCTCTTCCGCTTCGCGCTGTGGGCCGGCGTCATCGCGCTGGTTCTCACGGTCGCCATCCAGCTGGCGCGAACCATGGCGAAAGACGAGGCTCTGCGCCGCAAGCTGCTGGCCCCCGCGCTCATCTTCGCCGGCGTCCTCTGCCTGGCGGTATTCTTCTGGGGCACGGCCAAGCTGGTGTCGCTGATGGGCTCGGCCTCGCTCAACGCTGAGGAGTGGGTCGCCAACGGCTCGGTCAACCTCGGTATCGCCTTCCTCGGCGGACTGGCGTCGTTCCTTTCGCCCTGCGTGCTGCCGATGGTCCCCAGCTACATCCTCATCATCGGTGGCCTCTCCTTCGACGACCTTGAGCCGAAGCAATCGTAGCTGCTTTTCGTAGGGGCACGGTATGCCGTGCCCGTTGAGCCATCGCCAAAGATGCAGCCTCCAAGTGGAGCACCTAGCCTTTGGCAGGGATCTTTCTTCTCTTGCTGACGACTGACCGCTGATAGCTGGAAGCTGAGTATGACGGGTATACTACAGGTGAGTGGGAGCACGGGGAAACACACTGCGCCTGCGCCTCTGCATAACCTGCGCCCTTCTGTTGGCATGCGCGCTGGGGCTGGCCACACCTTCGTGCGGGAGGGGCCATTCTGGGAGCGGCGGCCAGCCAGATGGGCTGGCAAATCCTCCAACCGCGCATTCACCGCCGGACGGTGGACTTCAGTCCACCGATTCCCTCACTGCTGAACTGGA
>CAZKNJ010000103.1:0-3468 GCA_964554185.1 uncultured Planctomycetales bacterium
TCCGTCCAACAACCAACAACCCGCAACCAACACTTGTCCGCCATAGCGCGGTAGCGCGACGGCGGAACCGCTTTCCTTGACACCTGCGCACAGGCGGCATAGACTCCTAACGGATGGAATATCCGCGGTCACGACGGGGGGCGCCGGCGGCGGCAGTGATGCTGCTAATGCTGGCAATCATCCTGGCGCTGTCCACCGGCGCGTCGCCGGCCGAGCCGCAGAAGGCCCCGGCGCAGTTCAAAAAGGAGGGCGCCTTCACCGGCGGGAGCAAGCAGGACGGGATCTACCTCACCGGCATCCGCTTCGGCCAGCACCCGGACTTCCTGCGCATCGTGCTGGACTTCTCTGTGATGAAGGACGGCAAGTACGTTGGCGCGCCGACGCACCCGCCCTACCGCATTGAGTACGGCAAGTACCCCTACCGCTTCAAGGTCACGCTGGAGGGCGTGAAGTACGCCGAAACCGCGACCATTGAGAACCAGTACGCCGTGCCGCTGTCCATCGTCACCAGCGCGGAAAACACGGTCCAGCTAATCGAGTTCTTCGTCAGCCGCCCGGCGCTGTTCAAGGTGATCGAGATTGACGACCCGGCGAAGCTCTCGCTGGACGTGAAGTACACCGCCACCGAGCCGATACCCACGGTGTGGGCGGTGCAGCTGCAGGACGTGCCGGACGTGGAGACCGCGTTTCGGCTGCTGAACGAGTTTGACTTCCCCGAAGGCTACGAGCCGGACCTCATCGTGCTGGGCAACTCCATCTTCGTGGAGGACGCCTACCTGTCGCTGGAAGCGGCGGCGGCGATGGTCGCCAAGCTGGAGGCGGCGGGACTGCCCGCCATGGTCACCGAACGCGGCGGCAACGAGCTGCCGCGCCTCTGAAGTGAGAGATGGAGCACCTCGGCCTCATCATCGCCGCATTGTCCCTGGTAGGCCTGATTTACCTCGGCACGGTGAACCACCGGCTGACCACCAAGCGCCTCAAGACCGTGCGGCGGGCGCGGAATGACGCTCTGCGCGAGATCGGCGAGCTGAAAAAGACGCAGGACTTTGACCGCAAGGTGGAGGCCTACAATAAAGCGGTGCTCACCTGGAAGTACGGCGATATGACCCCCGTCCAGCGGGCGAAGCTCGTGACCATCATGCGCCACCAGCAGGCGCGAAAGAAGGCCGGCCATGGCTAGGCGCAGGCGCAAAGCAAAACGGACGGGGTGGCTGGAAATCGCGGGCGTCATCGCCGGCGTGGTGTTCATCGTGCTCTGCATCGGCTATGTTGCGTCCGCCTACTGGATGTACGGGCTACTGGCGGACATTGCGCAGAAAGACTTTACACCCGCCAACCAGCGCCTTGATTCCTACCGCCAGTTCTTCCAGCGGCTGGAGCGCAACGCCAAGCTTGACGTGGAGGAAAGCCCGCCCTACATCAAAGAGGGCGTCAAACACTTCCTGTGGACGGTGAGCATCCCGGGCCAGTCCGACCGGCTCATCTACCACTGGCAGCACGACCTGGCCACTAACAAGGTGGAGCCGCTGACCAGCCCGGCGACCTACGTGGACATTGAATACGGCTACATCCGCCCGGACCAGGCTTCGCAGTACCCCTACATCGTGGGCGACACCCTGGCGCTGCAAATCGCCAAGGGCACGTATGTGGCGGGCAAGCCGGAAGAAGAAGCCGCAACTGCGGCTGAGCCTCCGCCGGAGGAAGCAACCACCGGCGAGCCAGCGGCGGAGGAACCCGGGGCGGACACGCAGGAAGAGCCGCCGGCAAGTGATGAGACCCAGCCCGCTCCGCCGGGCGAGGGCGGCGACGAGGCTGCGCCCGGTGAAAGCGGCGGCGATGAGGGAGCTGGCGCAGACGAGAGTAATGGCAAAGACGAAGGCGGCACTGGCGATGAAGGCGGCAGCGGCGATGAGGGTGGCGGGGAAGAGCCTCCGCCCGACACCGGCGGCGGCGGCAACGCCGTGCCCATCGGCTAACACTCTGGTAGAATCCGCTCCCACGTGCTGACTACGCTGCTGCAAACGCTGGCCGAGTTCATCAAGAACGGCATCTCCTCCATGGGCTATCTCGGCGTCATCTGGATGATGGCGGTGGAGAGCGCCTGCATCCCCTTCCCCTCGGAGATCATCATGCCGTTCTCCGGCTACCTGGTTTACACCGGGCAATTCAACCTGCACGCGGTGGCCTTCGCCGGCGCCTTGGGCAACCTGCTCGGCAGCATCGCGGCCTACGCCGTGGGCTACTACGGTGGCCGCCCGTTCCTGCAACGCTTCGGCCGCTACATCTTCATCAAGGAGCACGAGCTAGCGGTGGCCGACCGCTACTTTGAACGCTACGGCCCGGCGACGGTGTTCTTCACCCGCATGATGCCGTTTGTGCGCACCTACATCTCCTTGCCCGCGGGCATTTCCAGGATGCGCTTCGGGCCGTTCTGCGTCCTCACATTCGTCGGCGCGCTGCCGTGGTGCTACTTGCTCACTTACGCCGGGGTTGCGCTGGGGGAAAACTGGCAGCACATCAAGCGCTACACCCATTATCTTGACTGGCTGGTGGTGCTGGCGCTGCTGGCGCTTATCGCCGTTTGGGCGGTGCGGCGGTTGCGCAAAGCGCGTATGCGTTAAAATGAAGGCGGTGGAACCCGCGAAGTGCGGCGCAAGCCGCCGGAGGTCTGATGGACAACGCTTCAACGACAGATGAAACCCGCGTGATGGACGATAACGGCGGAAACGGCCGCGAAACCGAGTGCCCCTACTGCGGGGCGGAGCTTAAGCCCGACGCCAAGTTCTGCAGCGGCTGCGGCTACCAGCCCGGCACGCTGGAGGGCGGTGCGGAGCCGTCGGCTATGCCCGCTGCGCCCGTGGTGGAGCTGACGGTTGACGATCAGACCTTTGCGTTGGCTGAAGGCGAGCACGTTCTCGGCCGCAGCGAAGGCGACCTGGTGGTCAGCAACGCCTACCTCTCCCGGCGGCACGCGAAGCTCATCGTGCGCGGCGGGAAGCTCTATATCAGCGACCTGGAATCCACCAACGGCACCTTCATGGACGGCGCGAAGCTCCAACCCGGCGAGGAGCGTGAGCTGCATCCCGCCAGCGTGGTGAAGGCCGGCGAGCTGCCGCTCACCTTCACCTGGCCAACGGCTGGGGCGGCGGAGGCTGCATCGGCAGAGCCTGAGCCCGCGCCTGCCGAAGCCCCGGCTGAAGCTGACGCCCCGCCGGTGGAGCACATCGCGCCGGAAGTCGCCGAAGTGGCGTCGCCCTGGCGGCTGAAAGCCGGCGACGAGGAATACCCGCTGCCCTTCGGCGAGATCCGCCTGGGCCGCAAGCCGGAGCGCAACGACCTCGCCTTCCCCGCCGACGGCTATATGAGCGGCACGCACCTGGTGCTGGACGTTGACCTGGAGACGCTGAAGCTCAAGGACCTCGGCTCCACCAACGGCACGCTTGTGCGCGGCGAAAAGGTTGCGCCCGA
>CAZKNJ010000104.1:0-3411 GCA_964554185.1 uncultured Planctomycetales bacterium
ATCCATGTCCGCGGCGCGAAGGTGCACAACCTCAAGAACGTTGACGCCGACCTGCCGCGCGACCAGCTCATCGTCTTCACCGGCGTGAGCGGCAGCGGCAAGTCGTCGCTGGCGTTTGACACCCTCTACGCCGAAGGCCAGCGGCGCTACCTGGAGTCGCTTTCCAGCTACGCGCGCCAATTCCTGATGAACTTCGATAAGCCCGAGGTGGAGCAGATCACCGGCCTGTCGCCCACCATCGCCATTGAGCAGCGCACCACCAGCCACAACCCGCGCTCCACCGTGGGCACGGTGACGGAGATCCACGACTACCTGCGTGTGCTCTATGCGCGGGTGGGGGTGCAGCACTGCGTGAAGTGCGGCAAGGTCGTGGGCAAGCAGACAGCGGACAACATAGTGGACGCGATACTGGAGCTGCCGGAAGGCAGCCGCCTGTACCTGCTCGCGCCCATCGTGGCCGGCCGCAAGGGCGAATACAAGGACCTGTTCGCCGCGGCGCGGGTGCAGGGCTACGCGCGGGTGCGCGTCAACGGCAAGGTGGTGGCGCTGGACGAGGACATCAAGCTGGACAAGAAGCGCAAGCACAGCATTGAGATAGTGGTGGACCGCCTGCGGGTGCATCCGGACGAGCGCCAGCGGCTGGCGGAGTCGGTGGAGACCGCGCTGCGCGAGGGCGGCGGCAACGTGCTCACGGTGAACGTGGACACCGGCGAGGAGAAGATATTCAGCGAGAAGCTGGCCTGCACCGAATGCGCGATTTCCTACGAAGAGCTGACGCCGCAGATGTTCTCGTTCAACAACCCGCACGGGATGTGCGAAGCCTGCGACGGGTTGGGCACGAGCTTCGAAGTGGACCTGGACGCGCTGGTGCCGGACCCCTCGCTGTCGCTGGGGGAGGGGGCGGTGCGCCACTGGGGGCTGCTCAGCGGGCATGTGGGCTACTTCGAGCGGTTCCTCAACGACATGCTCGCCCCGTATGGCGCGGAGGTGAACACGCCGTGGGAAGATATGAGTGAGAAGGCGCGCGCGATGGTGCTGCAGGGCGGGCGATTCAAGCGGCGCAACGGGCGCAGCGCCGAGTTTGAGGGCGTGGCCAACTCCATTAAGCGCCTGTACCACCAGACGCAGAGCGAGCACATGCGCCGCTACTACGCCTACTACTTCGCCAACAGCCCGTGCCACGTGTGCGGCGGCAAGCGGCTGAAGCCGCAGCCGCTGGCGGTGCGCGTGGGCGGAATGACCATTGACGCGGTGGCGGATATGCCGGTCACCGACGCGCTGGAGTTCTTTGAGGGGCTGAAGCTGGAGGGCGCGCGGGGGGAGATTGCGCGCGAGTTGGTAAAGGAAGTGAAGGCGCGGCTGAAGTTCATGGTGGACGTGGGATTGGGCTATCTGAATCTCGCGCGCAGCGCGCCGTCGCTCTCCGGCGGCGAAGGCCAGCGCATCCGCCTGGCCTCGCAGATCGGCAGCGGGCTCACCGGCGTGCTGTACGTGCTGGACGAGCCCAGCATCGGCCTGCACCAGCGCGACAACAAGAAGCTGCTCAAGACGCTGCTCTACCTGCGCGATTTGGGCAACACGATTATCGTGGTGGAGCACGACCGCGAGGCGATGGAGACGGCAGACGTCATCTTTGATTTCGGGCCGGGCGCGGGGCGGCAGGGCGGCCGCATCGTCGCCATAGGCAGCGCGAAGGAGCTGGCGAAGGCCAACGAAACGCTCACGGGTAAATACCTCAGCGGCGCGGTGGAGATTGAAGTCCCGAAGCGGCGGCGCGTGGGCAACGGCAAGTGGCTGGAGATCAAGGGCGCGCGGGTGAACAACCTCAAGAGCGTGAACGTGAAGATACCGCTCGGCAAGTTCGTCGCCGTCACCGGCGTGAGCGGGAGCGGCAAGTCCTCGCTCATCAACTACACGCTCTACCGTGCGGCCTACAACCTGCTCAACCGCAGCCTGCGGCGCACCGGCCAGTTTGACGAGATCAGCGGCATCGCCGAGCACGTGGACAAGGTCATCCGCATCAGCCAGCGCCCCATCGGGCGCACCCCGCGCAGCAACCCCGCCACCTACACGGGCGTGTGGGACCCCATCCGCAAGCTGTTCGCCGAGCTGGCGGAGAGCCGGGTGCGCGGTTACCAGCCGGGGCGTTTCAGCTTCAACGTGAAGGGCGGGCGCTGCGAGGCCTGCCAGGGCGACGGCGTGAAGAAAGTGGAGCTGCACTTCCTGCCGGACGTGTATGTGAAGTGCGAGGAGTGCGGCGGGCGGCGGTTCAACCGCGAGACGCTCACGGTGGCCTATAAGGGCAAGAACATCTTTGACGTGCTGCAGATGACGGTGGAGGAGGCGATGGAGCACTTCGCCGCCATTCCGCCGATTGCGCGGGTGCTGCAGACGCTGATGGACGTGGGGCTGGAGTACATCCAGCTGGGGCAGAGCGCGCCCACGCTGTCCGGCGGCGAAAGCCAGCGGGTGAAGCTGGCCAAGGAGCTGACCAAGCGCAGCACCGGCCGCACGCTGTACTTGCTGGACGAGCCCACCACCGGCCTGCACTTTGAGGACATCCGCAAGTTGCTGGGCGTGCTCAACCGCCTGGCCGATGCGGGCAACACCATCGTGGTGATTGAGCACAACCTGGACGTCATCAAGTGCGCCGACTGGGTGATTGACCTCGGCCCCGAAGGCGGCGAGGCCGGCGGGCGGCTGGTCGCCGCGGGCACGCCGGAGGACATCATGCGCGTGAAGGAAAGCTACACCGGCCAGTTTCTGGGGAAGGTGCTGAAGGCTAGGAAGCGGTAGAGCGCTGCAGCTTCTGGCAATCGCGGGTATACTATAAGTGAATCCTCAAGTCGGGAGCAGGAGATGGGCCGCGCATTCAAGTTGAGTCTGCCCGCTGCGCTGCTGGCGGTAGCGCTGGTGGCGTTCGCGGCGTGCGGGAAGTCACTCCCCACGGGGAGCGGCGGCCAGCCGGGAGGGCTAGTGAATCCTCCAACCGCCGATTCGTTACCCGCCCAGTTAATGGGCAGCCTAGAGACTGCCCCTCCAATCCTTACCTCCATCGATGACGCGCATACCGAGCTGGACGCGCTCGCGTGCCCTGAAGGCGTGGACACAGGATTGTGGGATGAGCTGAAGGGGGCGCTGGGGGAGGCGCTGTGTTGTAGGGCGCGCACCTGTGGCGCGCCGCCGGTGGAGACAGCAGAAGGACAAGACGGCGGGGCACGGGTCCCCGCCCTACAGAAGATTGTCGCCACGCCGCCCACCGGCGAGGCCAACCGCGTCAATGACCTTGCCATCACCGATAATGGCGACGGGACGTACACGCTTTCGTGGCATTACCGGAACCTGGGCGACTACGGCCAGAACGGGCAGGTCGGCATTGAGGATATCACGCCGATAGCACTGCATTTCGGG
>CAZKNJ010000105.1:0-3406 GCA_964554185.1 uncultured Planctomycetales bacterium
CCCGCCGCGCTTTTCGCCTTGGAGGCGGATGTGCTGCTGCCGGCGGAGAACCCGTACTTCCCCGAGGACCTGCGCAAGGACCTGCCCCCGCGCACGCGCGTGGCCAAGGACGAAACCTACTGGGAGCAGCGGCTGCCCCGCCAGGAAGACGTGTTCGCCCAACTCAAGCGTGGGGAGTTCGCCGCGCAGGGCTACGAGTACCGCGCGGAGCAGGAGAGCTTCGCGCAGTTGGTGGATGAAGCGGTGGCCGGCGACTTCCACCTCATACTGGAGGCCGGCACCGGCGTGGGCAAGTCGCTGGGCTATCTCATTCCCGCGCTGCGGCACGCGCTCACCGGCAAGGCGCCCATCCTCGTGTCCACCAACACCAAGATACTCCAAGACCAGCTCCTTTACAGCGACTACCCCAAGCTCTCGGAGCTGCTGGGGATGCCGCTGCCGTCGCCCGTGGTGCTGAAAGGGCGCGAGAACTATCTGTGCATGGAGAAGCTGCGGCTGAATGCGCTCACCACGCGCCTGGATTTGCGCAACCTCGTGGAGGAGTTGGCTACCAGCGCGGACAACCCCCGCGAAATCGCGCTTGCGCTGATGGGAGTGGCGCTACACCTGACCGAATCACATTCCGGCGACTTTGAGTACATCCGCCTGTCGCGCAGCCTCTCGGCAGCGGCCACCGGGCGGCTGCGGCGGCTGCTCAGCGCGGCGTTCCGCGGCTGCCTGCGCGAGCGCTGCCCGCTCATCCGCGAGTGCTACTTCTATGTCCAGCGCGACGCCGCCGAGCATTCGCCCGCGACCATCGTGAACCACGCGCTGCTGTTCGCGCTCGCCAATCCGCAGGCGGACGCGGACGACCCGCTGGCGTCCTTTGTGGACAAGGCGCAGGTTCTCATTCTGGATGAGGCGCACAACCTGGAGGAGGTTCTGCTGGACGCGCTGGGGCGCCAGCTCGCTTCCACCGACCTCATAGAATTCGTCAACCAGTTCCCGCGGCTGGTGAGCGGCCGCCACCTCATCACCCGCCTGAGCCTGCCGCTGGAGAACGTGCCCTCGGAGGAGCGCGACCGCTTCCTCAAGCTCAAGGACTTGCAGGCGCTGGCGCCCGGCGCGGCGGAAGCGGTTTACGGCGACTTCCGCAAGTTCAACGAGTGTCTGGAAGAAGCGCATGCGGCGCTGGCCGACCGCTCGGACGACTGGCTGCGGCTGGATATCACCCGCCCGGAGCGCGACGAGGTGGAGGCGCTGAAGGACGAACTGCTGCGGCTGGTCACCGGCCTGTACGACCGGCTCATCGATCTGAACGACGGCCTCACCAGCCTCGCGGAGCTCACCGGCGGCGACGACGAGGCGCACTTCTACATCGACGACAACCGCTACCAGATACAGCTGCGCGAAGTGGTGAACTGCTTCGCCGCGCTGAAGGAGGCCTGCGGCGCGCTGCTCTCCGAAAGCGACACCTGGGTCAAGTGGGTGGAATGCGGGCGCGCGGGGCGGCGCGGCGAGTTCTTCTGGAATATCGCCGGCTGCCCGGTGGTGGTGGGCGACTACTTCTCGCAGCTTATTGAGCCGCGCAAGTCGGTGGTGATGGTTTCCGGCACGCTCGCGGTGGACGGCAACTTCAGCTACTTGCGGCGCGGCCTGGGGCTCACCGACTTCCCGCCTGACCGTTTGCGCGAGGAAATGCTGGCCTCGCCGTTTGACTACAAGCGGCGGGCGCTGGTGCTGGTGCCCCACGACATGCCCGCGCCGGACTTCCGCGACCAGCAGGCGCACGGGCGCTTCCTGGACGCGCTGGCGGAGACGGTGACCGAGGCCGCGCGGGTCTTCGGCGGCGCCACGCTGGTGCTGTTCAACTCCTACGCCGACCTCAACGCCGTCGCGGGCAAGCTGGACGGCCTGAAGAGCGACGGCTTCGCGGTGCTCTCCCAGGAACGCGGCGCCTCCCGCTTCCAACTCGCAGGCGAGTTCAAGGCGACGCGCAAGTCCGTGCTGCTGGGGGTGCGTAGTTTCTGGGAGGGCTTTGACATCCGCGGCGAAGCGCTGCAATGCGTCGTCATCAGCCGCCTGCCGTTCCCCAACCTGCACGACCCGCTCACCGCCGGCAAGGTGCGCTACATTGACGAGCACGACGGCGATTCCTTCAACTTGTATATGCTACCCTCGGCGATAATGAAGTTTAAGCAGGGCTTCGGCCGCCTGATCCGCAGCACCGAAGACTTCGGCTGCGTGCTGCTGCTGGACCAGCGCGCGCTCACCAAGCGTTACGGCGCGAGCTTCCTGCGCGAGCTGCCCGGCCCCGCCATCAAAAAGCTGCCGCGCCGCCGCGTCGCCGAAGTGCTGGCGGAGTTCATCAGCACCGTGCGGGGTGGGGCGCAGTGAAGATTGCAGTCATCGGCGCGGGGCCCGTGGGAATGCTGCTCGCCTGCGCGTTCAAGCGCACGGGCTCGGTGGAACTCAAGTGGCACATCCGCAACGACGCCTTGCTCAGTGATGTTGTCCGCGGCGGAGTGGAGTGCGTGCTGCAGGAGTTTGACGCGCCCCCGCCGCAGGACTTCGCGCCGCCTGACCCCGACCGCATCGAGGCCGGCCCGCCGGCGGACGGGCCGCAGGCCGCGCTGGACGCGCTGCGCGCCGCCGTCCCCGACTTCGCGGTTGAGTTTGACGGCACTGAGCTGGCGCCCACGCTGCACGAGTTGGCGGAGTTCAAGCCGGACGTCACCTTTGCCTGCGTCAAGGCGCAGAGCGTGCTCACGCTGCGCCACACGCTCGGCCGCAAGCTGCGCGGCCTGGTGTTCTTCGTGGTGAACGGCTTCTGGCTGCACCCGGGGCTGGACCTCGGCGTGCTGTTCGGCGGCGGCTTCAGCGAAGGTGCGCGGGTGTCGCTTATTCCGCGCGGGCGGCTGGTGCTGGGCCGCGTCAAGTCGCCGCACGCGGACTTTGAAGTCACGCATAAGCCCCACGGCCCCAAGGGCACGCTCATCTACCGCAGCGAAGAGCTGGACGCGCTCAAGCAGCTGATGAACCTCACCGACCCCACCTTGCTGCGCGTGCAATCCCAGCCGGACGTCTACCCGGTGATGCTGCGCAAGGCGGTGCTCAACAGCCTGATTAACCCGCTGGCGGCGCTGTCGGGGCAGCCCAACGGCGTGCTGCTGCTGCCGGAGGCCCAGCCGCTGCTGCGCGCGATGGCTGCGGAGATACTCGCGCTTTTGCGTGAGGCGCAGTTCCTGCCGCCCGGCGGTAATGGGCTGACGGTGGAGTCGATACTGGACGAGCTGCACCGCGTCTGCGCCGACACCGCGCACAACCGCTGCTCGCTGCAGATGGACTTGCTGCGCGGCCGTCCGCACGAGCTGCCGCACCTCAACGGCATGCTCCTCAACATCGCCGCCCGCTACCGCCTCCCCCT
>CAZKNJ010000106.1:0-3091 GCA_964554185.1 uncultured Planctomycetales bacterium
AACGGGCACAGCATGCTGTGCCCACCACCGGCGGGCAAGCCCCTACGGCTCAAACCAGTTGCCCCTCGTGCGTCCGTGCCCTAGAATGGCGGCGGATTGGCGCATGGACTACTAGAGGGAATCAGGCGCAAGGCGCTAGAAGGCGAACGGCTGACGCCGGAGGAGGCCGTGCACCTGCTCACGGACGCCGACCTGCACGGGCTCGGCGCGCTGGCGCATGATATCCGCACGCGCAAGCACGGGAAGCGCGTCTTTCTCGTGCGCAACCGGCACATTAATCCCACCAACATCTGCCGCAACCACTGCGTCTTTTGCTCCTTCCGCGCGGATGCGGGCGATGAACGCGCGTACTTCCACACGCCGGAGGAGATCGTGGCGCAACTGAAACGCGCTGGAGTGAAGGACGTGCAGGAGTTCCATATCACCGGCGGGACGCCGCCGCGGGAGGTGGCGGATTACAGCTATTACCGGCGGCTGCTCACCGCGCTGCGGTCGGCCTTTCCCGGCGTGCACCTGAAGGCCTACACCGCGGTGGAAGTGGCGTGGATGGCGGAGCTCAGCGGGATGAACGTGCGCAAGGTTCTGCAGGACCTCAAGAAGGCGGGGCTGGACGCCATGCCGGGGGGCGGCGCGGAGGTGTTCGCGCCGGAGGTGCGGGAGAAGCTGTGCCCGGAGAAGGCCGGCGGCGAGGAGTGGCTGGAAGTGCACCGCACGGCGCATGGGCTGGGGATTCCCACCAATGCGACCATGCTCTACGGCCATATTGAGACGCCGGAGCAGAAGGCGGAGCACCTGCTGGCGCTTTACGACCTGCAGGCGGAGACGGGGGGCTTTCAGGCGTTTGTGCCGCTGGCGTTCCATCCCGTGGGCAACCGCCTGGGCGGCGAGTTCACCACCGGCGCGGAAGACTTGCGCCATCTGGCGGCGGCGCGGGTGGTGCTGCACAACTTCCCGCACATCAAGGCCTACTGGATTGAGTACGGGCTGAAGCTGGCGCAGGTGATGCTGCTCTGGGGCGCGGACGACCTGGACGGGGAGGTGGGCGAGGAACGCATCTACCACGACGCGGGCGCGTCCACGCCGAAGGGGGTGGAGCTGGAGCGCCTGGCGCGGCTCGTGCGGGGCGCGGGGCTGGCGCCGGTTTTGCGCGACGCCAAATACGGGCATCTGGTAGAATTGTGACGCGAAAGCGACTATGCCGAAGAAACATAGAGTTGGGTTGCTGCCATTTCTGAACGCTCTGCCGCTGGTCTATAAGCTGCAAGACCATCCCAAGGTCAAGCCGACCTGGGGAATGCCGGCGGAGCTGTTTCACCTCATGCAGCAGGGGGGGCTGGACGCGGCGCTGACGTCGTCGTTCGTGTACGCCGCCAAGCTGCGCAGCCGCATCACCGACCTGGGCGTGGCGGCGGACGGGCGGGTGCTGACGGTGATGATCTACGCGCAGGATCCGCTGGACGAGATCACCACGCTGGAAGAAGACCCGGCCAGCCTCACCAGCAACGCGCTGACGCGCATCATCTTTCACGAGCGGCGGCATCGGGTGAAATACACGCCCGCGCCGGACGTGCGCGCGCGGCTGGCGCCCAAAACCGGGCGCGTGGTCATCGGCGACAACAACTTCCGTCCGCCCTTCACCTACCACCACGCCTACGACATCGCAGCGCTCATCAAGGAGCTGTACGGGCTGCCGGTGGTCTTCGCCCTGTGGCAGGGTAGCGAGCCGGTTGACCCCGCGCTGGTGGAGGTGCTGGAGAGCGCGTATGCGGCAGTGGAGGACAACTGGGAGGCGCTGTGCAAGTACTCGGAGAAGGAGTGGCAGCTGGACCACCAAGCGGTGGTGGAGTACTTCGGGAAGATACTGCACTTTAGGCTATCGCCCAAGGATTTGGAGTTCCTGGAGTTCTTCCGCCAGAAGGTGCACGAGCTGAAGCTCGCCAAGCTCGCCCAGTAGGCACCGCTCATGCCCGCAGCCGAAGCAGAACACATCCTTGAGCACGTGGTTGCCGGCACGCGGCTGACGCCCGCGGAGGCGGAGACGCTGCTGGCTGAAGCCTCATTGCACGATTTAGGACGCGCGGCGCATGAGATGCGGCTGAAGCGCGCCCCGGCGGACACCGTGACCTACGTGGTGGACCGCAACATCAACTACACCAACATCTGCGTGGTGCGCTGCGCCTTCTGCGCCTTCAGCCGCCACGAGGGCTCGCACGACGCGTATGTGAACGAGTACGACGCGGTGGTGAAGCGCAAGGTGGCGGAGGCGGTGAACGTCGGCGCGACGCAGATACTGATGCAGGGCGGCTGCCATCCCACGCTTTCGTTTGAGTGGTATTTGGAGCTGGTGCGGCGCATCAAGCGCGACTTCCCGCAGGTCACAGTGCACTCGTTCTCGCCGCCGGAGGTCGTGCATTTCAGCGGCCTGTTCCACCTGCCGGTGCGCGAAGTGCTGGAACGGCTGCGGGAAGCGGGGCTGGACAGCCTGCCGGGCGGTGGCGCGGAGATTCTGTCCGACCGCGTGCGCCGGACGCTGTCGCCGCGCAAGTGCACCGCCGACGAGTGGATTGAAGTAATGCGCGAGGCGCACGGGCTGGGGATGCGCAGCACCGCGACGATGATGTTCGGCCACATTGAAACGCCCGCCGAGCGCATTGAGCACCTGGAGCGGGTGCGCGCGCTGCAAGATGAAACCGGCGGCTTCACCGCGTTCATCGCCTGGACCTTCCAGCCGGATAACACGCCGCTGGGCGGGGCGGCCACGGGCGGAGTGGAGTACCTGCGGATGCTGGCGCTGGCGCGGCTGTACCTGGATAACTTCGCCAATGTGCAGGCGTCGTGGGTGACCATGGGGCCGAAGGTCGGGCAGCTGGCGCTGCTGTTCGGGGCGAACGATATGGGCGGGACGATGCTGGAGGAAAACGTGGTCGCCGCCGCGGGCACGAGCTATGCGTTGGACGAGTCGGAGCTGCGCCGCCTCATCACCGCCGCCGGTTTTGCGCCGAAGCGGCGGACGACGCAGTATGAGATGCTGGAATAGGGCGCGCTGGCGGGCCACGGTTGTTGGTTTCTGGTTGTTGGTTGTTGGACGGAG
>CAZKNJ010000107.1:0-2980 GCA_964554185.1 uncultured Planctomycetales bacterium
AGGTTCAGCACGTCAAAGGGATGCCGCAGCTCGTAGTGCTCCGCCGTGAGCATCCGCTGCTTCTTCTCCTCGTCACTGACCTTGAAGGATTGTGAAGAAGCCGCACTCTGCGAGGACTCGGCGGCCATGACCGCCGTATAATCGAGTCCGTCCAAGCCCCGCAAACTGGAACTGCACCAGCCAAGCGCGAAGGCTGCCCCGGCCAGCGCGGCTACTCCGGCCTTCCACCAGTTGAGTTTGGTGTTCATCTCGTCTCCGTGTGTCTAAAGTGCTTTGCATAATACCGGCCTGAGCCGCTCATGTCAATGGCCTCGCGGGCAGAGAGCGGGGCTAAAGCCCCGCGTACGGGGAAGGGAGAGCATCCAGTGCCTACCCCGCTTCTTCGCTACCGCCCGCGTCGGGGCAGTCGGCGCCGCAGGTGGCGCAGTCGTCGGCGGGCGCAGCGGATGAAGCCTCGCTGGATGCGGGTTCAGCAAGTGCTTCCTTGGCGGATGCAGCTTCGCCGCCAGGCGCAATGAGATCCGCCACGCTCGCGGCCATCTCCGCCTCATGCTTCTCGCCGCCGCCCGGCACCACCACCGGCTTCACCGCGAACGGCGCGGCCAGCGCCGCCAGCGCGAGGATGAGCAGCGCAATGAGCGCCGGCGCCCACGCGCGCTTGAAGTAGTGCGGCGTGGTGGTGCGCATCCACGCCCAGTGCAGCCACAGGTGCAGCGCGACTCCCGTGAGCAGCGACACCGCTACCCAGAAATGCAGCACGCCCCAGCCGTGGCGGTCGAGGCCGAGCAGCAGCAGCCGGCCGCCCGTGCCCGGCGGCATAGTGAACTTCATCAGAAACCCGCTGAAGAGCAGGAAGCCCATCAGCAGGTAGATAACCACGTCAATCCAGAAGTTGAGTGTGCGTTTCATCGGTGTGTCGTCCCAGCGTAGCGGCGAAATGCCGGTCGGGATTGTATCATGAACAGCTTTCGGCCGTAGGGCGGGGATTTATCCGCCTATGGCGGACCCATGCCCCGCCGGCGTGCTCATCAGGAAATGCTGGACGGCGCGCCACAAGTGCGCGCCCTACAGAGCCGGGCTGGTCAGCCCGGCGTACCCACCGCGAAATGGCCCTGCCCAGTTGCCGGGCGGGCGGGTTGGTGGTATTATTCCGCATCCTTTGACCTGGAGGGCGGTTAATTTGAGAACACTCATTGCCACGCTTATATTGGCGTTGGTCCTCGTGTCCTGCGGCGGCACCAGCGGCAGCGGCGGCCGGTACGTGCCCAACCCCGGCGGCTTTCCCATCTTGCTGGGCAACTACACGTTCACCTTTGACGTGAGCGCCGATCCCAACGACGTGGTGGGCCGGCTGATTGAGGACGTGTTCGTGCTGCACCTGCACACGACTTCCAGCGGCGCGGACATCACCGCGTACGACGACTTCGGGCGCGTGTGGGACGGCGGCTTCAGCGACACCGACGGCACCTTCATGCTCACCACCGGCGACGAGTTCCAGCACCAGCGCATGGAGATCAGCGTCACCGGCACGCTGGACGAGAACGACGGCAGCGGCCAGTTCAGCCTGACCTTCGCCGAGGGCTTCGGCAACGACGACCTCGCGAACATCACCGGCGTCTGGGTAGCGGAAATCGTGTAACCAACGCGCTCGCGCGCGCAGCAACCAGCGGCCAGCGACCAGTTGCCCGAAAGAAAGGCGGCTGGATAGTTGGGCACAATTTGCATCATCATGGCCGGCGCGGCCATCATCGGTCCGCGCCGGCTGTTGCTTGCCAACGGAGCTTTCAGGGGAACAATGTACACACAGGTAGTTTCTCGAACTGCTTCAGCGTTTCCAGTTCATCAGGATCTGCGATGTTTTCCGGCGTCAGCGGGCCAACGCCATCAAGCGAATAGACTTTCACCTTGAGGATCTGAGCCCGGTGCATCTCCGCGGGAACCTCCCCCCAGTCGTTGGGCAGATTGTAATAAACCTCATAGCCGAAGCGCCCGGAGCGCAGAAGTAGTCGGTAACGCGTATGGTGTTTAGCCGAAATGGAAGCATGGTAGTAGGAGGATTTGCTACCGCGCTCAACAATCCCTGGCTCTGAAGTAATTCTGCCTTCAAACAGCTCTTTCATCTCCTCCAGGTAGGCGGGAGAGAATACCCATTCGTTCCATCGGCGGTTGTCTCTAGTGTAAGCAAGCCTCATCCAGGGAGTGCTCTCGTTCTTGAAGTGGACGCTTAAGTCCGTCAGCTGGCCGGTCAACCGCTTATAGACCGTTACCTGCGAACCAGGCCCCCGAATGGTCTGGGGCTCGTTAGTAAGAGTAAAGACCAATCCCTCTATGGGTTTCTTCGCCTCCGGGCTAGTTAGTTGCGCGATCCACTCACCGTAAGTTGACGGAAGCTCGCCGTTCTCCTGCTGGACATCGCTCAGCGGTTCCAGCACGAAGTCCCTCCAGGGATCGGGTGTGGGGATTAGCGGTTGCCGAGGAGGATCAGTAGGTGGCGTGTTTTCGCCCGTAGCCAGCAGGGCGTTAAGGTCAAACTCAGCCTCCCATATGGCGGCTGGCTCCAGCCCACGCTGCTTGCTTCCCGCCAAGTTGAGCGCGTTTGCGGTGCAGCGCTCGACCTTCCCATCCCAGGTGGTGAAAGCCAAGTAGTATCCGACTCCTCCTTCGCGGAATAACGCCTGGAAACTCCCGCTTGTCCAGTACTCAAATTCCGTATTCTCTTCCTCCTCGGTAACACAGCCGCCACTCACCGCCGCAAGCGTAGCCAGTGACTCGCGGCTCAGCTTGGCGTTACCCTTGAAGGAATCGGAGCTATGATTATAGGAAATGGTTGACCATTCCTCAAGGTCGTCGAAGAAGGATATGGTCATGTCAGAGTAGCCATCACTGTCAACATAAATATCAATCTTCGCGGGCGGCAACGATTCCGTTTCCACGTGCTCAACGCCTGCTTCATAAGTACTCGTATGACGCTCAGTACCAA
>CAZKNJ010000108.1:0-2922 GCA_964554185.1 uncultured Planctomycetales bacterium
GGATGCTCACGGCGGAGCACTACGAGCTGCGGCATCCCTTTGACGTGCTGAACCTCGTGCTGGTGCAGCCGCTCCGGCTGGGCGTGGTGTTTGACCCGGAATACCGCGCCCGCGCCGAGAAGCTCGTGACCAATTACGACGTGCTGGAGCGGGGGCGCAAGGCGTGGTGGGAGCACCTGCGGCTTCCTGCCGGTAAGAGCGAGCGAGCGCGGGGCTATATCCGGGGCGAAACCTCAACCGTGCTGCTCATCGCGGACTTCTTCGGGCCGGAGGAGACTGCGCGGGTCAAACGCCATCCTGATTTCTACAGTGGTTTGCGTGGCTTGGTGGAGAAGCACAGCGAGTACCTCGCGGGAGTGTTCTTCGATGATGATGCCAAGCATGCGTTCTTCCAAGGATTCGGCCTGCCGGTTCCCGTGCCGCGCGAGCCGGAAGACCCGCACGTCGTTAAGCCGCTGCCGGTCTGGATGGAGCGATTCCTGCGGTTGGAGCTTCCCGAGCTTGAAGGATGGGACCGACTGCTATCGGGGCTGTCCGCTTGGGGTGGCTCGTATTATGCGCGCTACGGCTACACAGGCAGCATTGAGTTGTATCACTTGGCGCCTTGGGAAGTAATCGGCCTCGCCGCAAAGGTACTGGAAGATCAACCGGAGCTGCTGGAGGGCTTGCGGGAGCGGCCGGAGCTGTGGGCGATGTTGCACCGGACGATTGCTGAATGCGCCGAACAGCGTTTCGCCAAGTACATGATCGGCGAGGCAGAATCCTACCAGCGGCTAATGGAGTGGCACGAGGCCAACCGTCCTCAGTGATGGGAGCCGCTAGCCCACCAATTCCCGCCAGCGCTGTGCGAGGGCTGCATCCGCCGGGGGGTCGTCGCCCATCAGCGCATCGCGCAACCCGTCCGCGTGCATCACTTCCACGCCGAGCTTGCGCGCCCTGTCCAGCTTGCTTCCCGTCTCCTCGCCCGCGAGCAGCAGGTCGGTGCTCTTGCTCAACGTGCTGACGAACCAGCCGCCCTGTGCCTCAATAATCTCCTTCCATTCGTCGCGGGTGAAGGGCTCAATCTTGCCGGTGACGCAGACCTTCTTGCCGCGGAAGAATCCGCGCCGCTCCACATCGTTTGCCGCAGCATCCGCGCTGAACTGCAATCCCGCTTCGCGCAGGCGCGCAATGATCTGGCGGTTGTTCTCATCGTGCAGGAACTCGTATAGCTCCCGCGCCACCACTTCGCCGATGCCGAATACTTCGGCGAACCGCTCCGGCGGTGCGTCCATCATTTCGCCAATGTCCTTGAAGTGCAGAGCCAGCAGCCGCGCGGTCTGCGCGCCCACCTGCGGGATGCCGAGCGCATTCAGCGCCTGCGCAAACGGGCGGCGCTTACTGCCCTCAATCTCCGCGAGCAGGTTCTTCACCGAGATCTCGGCGAAGCCCTCCAGCGCGGTGAGCCGCTCCTCGTGCAGCTTCAGCGCGTAGATGTCCGCCACATCGCGCAGCAATCCCTCCGCTACCAGCTTGCGCGCAATCTTCTCGCCCAGGCCTTCAATGCGCATGGCGCCCCGGCTGGCAAAGAAGGCGATTTGCTGCGCCACCACTTCGGGGCACTGAGGATTGGGGCACACGAGGTTGGGCGGATCGTCCCGGCGCGTGAGCGCCGCACCGCAACTGGGGCATTCAGTGGGCAAGTGGTCAAGAATGCTCTTGCGCTGCTTCCCCACCTGCGCGATGCCCTCGACTTTGGGTATCACTTCGCCCGCGCGGATGACGCGCACTTCATCGCCGATGGCCACGCCCAGGCGCGCGATTTCGTCCAGGTTGTGCAGCGTCGCGCGCTTCACGGTGACGCCGCCAATGGTGACCGGCGCGAGATGCGCCACCGGTGTGAGCGTGCCGGTGCGCGAAAGCTGGAAGCTGACATCATCCAGCACCGTCACCGCTTCCGACGCGGCGTACTTGAACGCCACCGCGTAACGCGGCGACTTGGCGGTGAAGCCGAGCCGCTCCCACAGTGCGAAGTCGTTGAGCTTCACCACCGCGCCGTCGGTGCCGAACGGCAGCTCTTCGCGCGCCGACAGGAACTCGCCCTCCAGCGTGTCAATGACCTCGTCCATGCCGGCGCAGATGCGCCCCAGTGGCACCGCGGGCAGCCGCAGCCCGCGCATAAACTCCAGCGCCTCCGCCTGGGTTTTCACTCCGTGCGCGGCGGGCTCCTCCAGCGTGTAAAGGAATAGCCGCAGCGGACGCGACGCGGTGACCGCCGGATCCAGTTGGCGCAGGCTGCCGGCGGCGGCGTTGCGCGCATTGGCGAACAGCGCTTCGCCCGCCTGCTCGCGCTGGCGGTTGACCTGCGCGAAATCCTCGTGGGTGAACAGCACCTCGCCGCGCACCGTGAGCGTCAGCGGCTGCGGCAGGCTGAGCGGCAGCGCCTTCACCGTGCGCAGGTTCGCGGTCACGTCCTCGCCCTCCGCGCCGTCGCCGCGCGTGGCGCCGAGCGCAAACGAGCCGTCCTTGTACTTCAGCGACACCGCCAGCCCGTCCAGCTTGGGCTCCAGGTGGTATTCCAGCGGCTCCTCCGCCGCGAGCTTGAGGAAGCGGTGCACCCGCGCGTCGAACTCGCGCAGCTCGGAAAGCGAGAACGCGTTGTCCAGGCTATACATCGGGACAGAGTGCCGCACCGCCGCGAGTTCCTTCGCCGGTGGCCCGCCGACCTTCTGCGTGGGCGAGTCGGGCGTAACGAGTTCGGGGAATTGCGCTTCCAGCGCGGCGAGTTCGCGGTAGAGCCGGTCGTATTCGGCGTCGCTGATTTCCGGCGCGTCCAGCGTGTAGTAGAGGTAGTTGTGGCGGTTGATCTCCCGCCGCAGCTCCTCCGCCCGCCGTGTGGCCTCCCCGGGATTCACGATGCGCTATTGTAACGCACCGGGCAAT
>CAZKNJ010000109.1:0-2870 GCA_964554185.1 uncultured Planctomycetales bacterium
CTATGGTATATTCCCGCAGATGGCGGGATTCGCGTTTGCGCTGCGGACTTTCGGCTGCCAGATGAATGTGGCGGACGACGACGCGCTCGCACGCGAGCTGGCGGCGCGCGGGGGGGTGCAGGTCAGCGACGCGAACGCCGCCGACCTCATCGTCGTCAATACCTGCGTGGTGCGCAAAAAAGCCGAGGACAAGGCGTTTTCCTTCGTCGGCGCGCTCAGGCCGCTTACCGAGGGCCGGCCCACCGCGCAGCCGGTGAACCTCAACGCGCCCAAGCTCACGGCGCAGGGCGACGTCCCAGTGCGCACGCGGGCGCGCCCGGCCATCGTGGTGGTGGGATGCCTGGTGCCCAAGAGCGGCGCGGAGCTGACGCGGAAGTTCGGCTTTGTGGACGCGGTGGCGGCCACCAGCGAGCCGTCGGAGGTCATTGCCGCGATTGAAGCGGTGATGCCGCTGCCGCCGAGAAATGAAAACGCGGCGCAGGCGCGGCTGGAGCACGTGGGCGAGGCGCTGCCGGAAAGCTGCACCGCCGCCGCGGGCGACGACAGCGTCGCGTTGAGCACGCGCCAAAGCGGGCTGGTCACGGTGCAGCGCGGATGCAGCCACGGGTGCAGCTTCTGCATCGTGCCGTCGGTGCGCGGGCCGGAGGCGAGCGTGCCGGTGGAGCGCATCGTGGACGAGGTGAACTTCTACCACGCGCGCGGCTTCAACGAGGTCACGCTGCTGGGGCAGAACATCCTCAGCTACGGCAGCGACCGGGGCTTTAGCCCGGACTTCGTGGAGATGATGGAGGCGGTGCTGGCGCAGACGGAAGTGCCGTGGGTCTCGTTTCTCACCAGCCAGCCGCACGATATGAGCGACGAGATCGTGCGGCGCGTCATCGCCCATCCACGCGTGACGCCGCTGCTTCATTTGCCGGTGCAGGCGGGCAGCGATGCGGTGCTCCAGCGGATGCGGCGCGGATATACGGTGGCGGAGTATGAGCGGTGGGTGGAGAAAGCGCGGGCGGCGCGGCCCGACGTGTTCCTCACCACCGACTTCATCTGCGGCTTCCCTGGCGAAACTGACGGGGATTTTGCGCGGACGCTGGCGTTGGTGGAGCGGGTGCGGTTCAACGACGCGTTCATGTTCGCCTACTCGCCGCGCGAGGGCACGGCGGCGGCGGAGCTGGACGGCGAGGTGTTGCTGGCGGAACGCAAGCGGCGGCTGAACGAGCTTATCGCATTGCAGCGGCGCGTCGCGCAAGAAGTCAATGCGAAATACGTGGAGCAGGTACTCGACGCAATTGTGGAGGAAGCGGGTGCGCAGCGGGCGGTGGCGCGGACGGCGTTCAACAAGCCGGTGGTGCTGCCGCGAACGCACAGAGCTTCCGGCGAGTTCACCCAGGTGCGCGTTACCGAAGTGGTGGTCTCCAGCTTCAAGGGCGAAGAGGTGGAGCCGTGAGCACAGCGCGGTGGGCCAGACGGGCGATGGTAATCCTCGCGGGAGCGATGGGGATAATGCTCGCGCAGTCGCGGGGCGTGTCGCGCGAAGAAGGGCCGGTGTACGCGCGAATGGAGGTCAGCCGCCTGACGGAGTTCGGCATCGGCGCGGGCGAGCGCCTGCCGTCGCTCAAGCTGTTTCCGGCGGAAGTTCCGCTGACAGGAAAGGGCTTTGTGCAGAGCCTGAAGCACCGGCGGGTGATCGCGCTGTGGGAGGGCAGCGAAACTTACGTGTTGGAGGCGGTGGCGCAGCAGAGCCTGGACGAGCTGGTCGCGGGCGAAGTGGACGCCATGCGCGCGGAGCTGGAAGCGGCCAACGAGCTGGAAAACGAACTGGCGGAGTTGCGCGGGGAGCAGGGGCGGCTGGAGACCGAAGTGCGCACGCTTACCGCGCGGTTTGAGCGCGAGGCGGAGGAGAATGACGGGAAGGCGGCGGACACGCTGTCGGAAGCCGCGCGCACCGCACTGAAGCAGGTGGAGGCCGCGGGGCGCATCGCCGAACTGGAGGCGCAGCAGGTGCAGCGCCACACCGAATACGAGACCCGGCGGCTGCAATTGGCCGCGACGCTGAACGCGGCGTCGGCGCCGAGCGAGCTGGAGCTGCTCAAGCGGATGGAACCGGACGTGCTGCAGCGCGCGGTGGTGGATACGCTGGCGCGTGAGACGGAAGCGGCGCTCAAGCGCGTGGGCGAATTGAACGCCCAGCTCGAGTCCAACCAGAAGAAGCTGACGGAGCTGCTGCTTTCGCCATTCTCCACTTTCGCGGAAGTTGACGCTGCCGGGATGCTGCGTGCGGTGGCGGGCGGCGCCGGCGGGGCGCTGCAAACGGCGATGAACAATCCGCCGGAAGCGCGGCAACTGCTGCGCCAGGCGGTGGCGGTGGCGTCAACCGCCGCCGAGCTCAAGCAGCAGGCCAAGCTCGCGGAGGCGCTGAACCGGACGCTGACCGCGGCCCGGGAGACGGGAGTGCAGCCGGAGGTGCTGCGTACGGTGGAGGTCAGCCCGCGCTCCTTCCGCGAAGCGCGAAGCATGGACGACCGGCTTTCGCGCATCGAGCACGCGGCGGAGGGATGGGAACTGGGCTCGTGGAGCGTGTTCTTGCGCAGCCTGGCAGCGAGCTTTGCGCTGGCGGACGGGGGAACCACGAGGGTGCCGCCGCCGCCGGGAGTGTTCACCGGGCCGGAGCTGATGCGGCTGGCGCCCAACGAAGTACCCGCGTTCCTCACCGCGGCGGAAGCGCTGCCGGCGGGCAGCGTCGGGCGCATCGCCGAGATACTGGACGTGGCGCAGCAGGAGTACGCCAAGGCCGCGGAGTCGGGCAGCGAAGCAGAGACGTTCTGGCGGTTCGCGCTGTACTACTTCCAGCAGAAGGCCCAGCGCGAGCTGGCGGA
>CAZKNJ010000110.1:0-2860 GCA_964554185.1 uncultured Planctomycetales bacterium
GTGTGCTAGAATCCCCGTTCGCGTGAGGGCGCGCGGAAACGCGCCGGATGACGAACGCCGAAGGTGAATCATATGCGCACGATGGAACGAATTCGGACGCAGGGCAAGTGGTACCTGCTCAGCTTTGCGATCATCTTTGTGGTCTCGGTTTTCGCCGGCCTGGGAATCGGCGGCAGCTTCAGCGGCCGCCAGGCCTCGGTGAACCCGCGGCAGGCCGCCTCCACTTACCGCTCGCTGGTGCCCGGCGTGGACGCCGTCGCCAAGGTGAACGGCCACGAGATTGACTTCACCACCTACTCCGCGCGGCTGCAGTCGGCGGTGAACAACATGCGCTCGGGGCAGGGGGAGATGCCGGAGGACCCCTTTGAGCAGGTCGGCGTGAACTCCCAGGTGCTGGACTACCTCATCCGCGAAGCGGTGCTCACCCAGTACGCCCAGGACAACGGGCTGGGCGTGGGCGACTCCGAAGTTAATGCCAAATTCCAGGAGATGATTCAGCAGTCCGGGCTGCTGCCGGGATCGGGCGAGAAGAGCAAGTCGCTCGTCTCCGAGCTCGGCCGCAAGTTCCAGCAAAGCCGCGAGTACGAGAAGGCCGAGAAGGAGTTCCTGGACCGCCAGGGGATGACCAAGACGCGCCTGAAGCAGGAGCTGCGCCGCGACCTGGTCGTGCTGAAGGCGTCCGACCACATCAAGGCGGAGGAAGAGGCGAAAGCCGAGGCCGCCGCGCAGGGCAAGCTGGAGAAGATAAAGGCGGCGCTGGACGGCGGCGAGGACTTCGGCGCGGTGGCCAAGGAGTTCTCCGACGACAAGGGCACGCGCGATAAGGGCGGCGTGTTTGACCAGATGGTGCCGCGCGGGTTTTTCGACGAGGCGTTTGACAGCGTCGTGTTTGACATGAAGGTGGGCACGGTCTCCGAGCCCATCAAGACCGAGTTTGGCTACCAGATTGTGAAGCTGCTGGAGAAGAAGGCAGCGGAAGGCGCCGCCTGGGATAAGTGGAAGCGGGAGACTATCGCGACGAAGAAGCAGGAGAGCCCCGACTACACGCCCGACGATGAGGCGCTCAAAAAGGAATACGAGCAGGTGAGGGTGCAGCACATCACCCTGCGCACGCTCGCCGACCGCGAGACCGAAGGGCGCATCAACTGGATGGTTTTCAGCAGCGATATTGAAGTGTACGACCCGCAGATACTCGCCTGGCGCGCGGCCAGCACCGAGCCGCTGTACTTCCCCCAGGTCGCGGACACGACGATGGAGCAGATTGCCCGCAGCAGCCTGCTGGCGGAAGGTACCGACCTTTCAAATATGGAGGAGATTGCGCGCGAGTATTTCCGCGTCAAGCTCATGCGCTACCAGCGCGCCTACGGCGACCCGCCGGAGGAGCTGCGCCCGCAGTTTGAGCAGTACAACCTGGAGTACGGCGTGGAGTGGGATCCCGCCACCGCGCCGGATTACCCGAAGCTGCAGCCGCTGTACCCGCTGGCCGCGGGGCTGGCGATGGAAGCGGTGAACAAAGAATCCGACTGGGCGAACAACCACTACATCCTGGCCGCGATATACGACAAGTGGCTGGATGACGACGACTCGCTCGCGCTCTTCCCGCTGGACATGGAGACCACGCGGGCGCTGATTGAGCAGGAACTCAATACGGCCATTGACCTGAACGAATACGAGGCCTACTACTACGCGCTCGCCGGCAAGAACTACGCCTGGTGGGTGAAGCCGGACAAGGCCCGTGAGATGCTCGCCAAGGCCGAGGAATTCGCCTCGGTGGATGACATGGGGATTTACCGCATCCTCACCAAGGCCTACGGCAAGAACGGCGACACGGAGAAGAACCAGGAGATGCAGCAGAAGGTCTTTGACCTCCAGCGCGCCCAATGGGAAGCACAGCAGGGCCAGGGCGGCTGGACCAAGGTTAATAACTGACGCCGCGCCGCTGAACCGATGATGAAGCTGCCCGGGACATTCGACCGGCTGCACTTCGGCACCGCTGGAGTGCCCGCCGATGAAGGCACGCCGCTGGCCGAGGGGCTGGAGCTGCTGCGCCGCCATCATCTCACCGCGCTGGAGCTGGAGTTTGTGCAGCGCGTGTACATGAATGATGAGGAGGCGCGGGAAGCGGGCGCGATGGCGCGCGAGCACGGCGTGCTGCTGAGCGCGCATGCGCCTTACTACATTAATCTCGCCAGCCTGGAGCGCCCCAAATACCACGCGAGCGTCAGCCGTATTGTAAAGACGGCGCAGGTGCTGCACGCGGCCGGCGGGCACTCGGTGGTGTTCCACGCCGCGTTTTACCAGGAGCGCAAGCCGGAGAAGGTGTACAAGCAGGTGGCGGCCGGGCTCGCCGAGATTGAGGAAGCGCTGCGCAAGAAAGATGTGGCGGTGTGGCTGCGCCCGGAGCTCACCGGCAAGCCCACGCAGTTCGGCGACGTGAGCGAGCTCACGCGGCTCTCCCGCGAGTTTGAAACCGTGCTGCCGTGCATTGATTTCTCGCACCTGCATGCGCGCACCGCCGGCGAGTACAACACCGGGCGCGAGTGGGACGAGGTGATGCAGCAGCTTGCCACCGAGATTCCCGCCGAGAAGCAGCCGCTCAAGCGCATGCATATCCACCTGTCGGGCATCGCCTACGGCCCCAAGGGCGAGCGCAACCACCTGCCGCTGGCGGAGAGCGACCTCAACTACGCGGCGCTGCTCGCGGTGCTCAAACGCCACGGCGTGTGCGGCACGGTCATCTGCGAAGGCCCGCACGAGACGGTGCTGGACGACCTCGCGCTGATGCGGAAGGCCTATGGGGAGGATTAGGGTCAGCCGTAGCCGCTGCCAGCTTCCAGCTTCCCGCTTCCCGAAAGCGAAG
>CAZKNJ010000111.1:0-2821 GCA_964554185.1 uncultured Planctomycetales bacterium
GCATCCGGCGCGTATAATCTGCGCGTGGAGGGGCGTTCCCGCGAAACAGCCGGCCGGGCGAAGGCCACGCCCGAGATGCGCGACCTGATACGGCGCCGCCGCAAGGTCGCGTTTTCCATGCTGCTCATCCTCGCCGGGCTGGTGTTCTACGCCTATGCCATCCATTACTCCGGGCGGCTGGTGTTGCTGCAACAGGCGAGCGCCGCCGACCTAACGCGCGGCTTCATCTTCGGGCCCTTCTACCTGCCGGCGGGCGCGTCCGGCGTGTACGGCTACAGCGTGCAGGTGCCCGCGGCCGGTTCGCTCTGGCAAACGCGCATTGAGCTGCTGGACGCCCACGGGCTTACCATCCACCCGCAGACCGACTACATCCTCGCAGGCGAGTCCGCCTTCGGCCCCAGCGACAGCTTCTCCCGCGCCAGCCACTTCCGGCTGCGCGACTCCGGCTACTACTTCCTGCGTTTCACCCAGATGGATGGCACTTACGCGGAGGCGGGAGCGGCCACGCCGCCGGTAATAACGCTGTGGGTGCGCGCGGGCGCCATCCGCGGCTGGGCGCTGTGGCTGCCGCTCGCATTGATGGGCCTGGCGCTGGTGCTGGTCTGGATTCTGTGGTGAACGGTTGAGAGCGTTTGAGGGAGCGCAAATGCGCAGGATAGTAGTCATTCGAACCAAGCGGGAGCTGCAGATTGCTCGGGCGCACCTGCGCCGGAAGCGGCTTAAGCTGTGGAATGAGCGGCTGCAGCGGTGGACCATGCCTGTTCTCTGGCTTTTTCTGCTCGCCGGGCTTTACGCGCTCGGTTACTACGTTTACTGGCTGCCTGCTGTCCGTTTGGCGAACGATTCCTTCGGCCTGCCCCTAACCGCCGATATGGACTTCGAAGAGGCGAAGGCGGCGCTGACCGAGCGCTATGGGGAGCCCGTGCCCGCACCCAGCACTGAAGACGCGGTGAACGACCGAGTTGTATTCCCAGGTGAGAGTCAGGATATATACTTCTTCAACACCGATTGGGCGGAGTGGGTCGCCCGCGTATTACCGCCGAGGGAACATGCGATTGGCTACGGTGAGCACCCCTATGCCACCGACGCCGGTATCACCTTCGGCGCCACCGCGGCAGACGTGATGAGGGCCTACGGCAGCTTTGGCTTCTACGGATCAGCCAAGTCCTGGACCATCTACCGTGGAGAAGCTCTGTCGGAAGGCGTCTACACCTATACTATTGCTGATGGTCGCTGCTTCAGCGCTGTGTTTACCTTCAGGGATTGCCGGCTGTTTTCCGTTTATCTGCGGAGTCATCGGCACTCGACCTCCTATCCGCAGAGGGTAATTGGCAGGTCTTCACTTGGTAATGCAGCACTAGCGGCATTCATAGAAGATGTGCTGCTATTAACTTGCGTCGTGCTCCCTGCCATAATGCTGTATGCCATCATGAGCGTCAACTGGGCGGGTGTGGCTACGCAATGGTGGAAGAAAGCCCTCTTTGGACTGGTGCCATGGGCAGCGTTCTTCTCTTATCTCTGGATTTTGAGTATTGAAGGAGTGGGACCACAAGGCTACTCCCTGGCGCTGATGACAACTCCGCTGGCGATTGGTTACTACCTATTTCAACCACTGACCGCGTACGTGGGCGATCAGGGTGGAGACATCTTTGACGCGCGCGGGAAAGGACCTTTTTTAAGATTGATTATCCGAATGTTGAATTTCTCTTTTGCCGGCGCAATGTCGGTGGATAGCTTTGTTGCCATGTCTGTGCTGGCGCTAATAGTTGCTATTCTCGTCGCTTTCACCTCCTTTTGGTTTGCCATCCTGCTGGTGTCGCTGATGCCGGTATGAGGGTGGGCTTTAGGCGCCACAGTGCCCCTGGCCGCGCGATTTCCCCTCTCAGAGCCGGTAAATGGTAAAATTAAGCGGTGTCGATGCCGAAGCGCAATAAAGATGCGGGAAGCGTGGAGTTCCCGCAGGACGCGCGCAAGCGTTCGCCCGAGGAGCGGGAGCGGCGCTGTCCGCACTGCGACGGGGAGATGATCCGCGGGGAGTTCTCCTCGGTCGCCAACTTCGGCGTGACCAAGGAACCCCACTTCGTCGCCACCTACGGCTGGATGCAGGTCAAATACGACCGCGCCACTCCCATTGACACTTACATGTGCCTCAAGTGCGGCTACATTGAGTTCTACGCCCGTACGCCGCTGGCGGTGCTGGATCCGATGAAGCGCCAGGAGTACATCAAGGACCAGTTCCCCGAACTCAAGAAGAAGCTGGAGCGGGAGGAGTCCAAGCGCCGCGAGCAGGAGAGCATGGAGACGCTGCCCGAAGGCGACGACCACACGGGTATCTGACAGCGGCGCGCCTGGCCGCATTCCAATAACACTTCCAGGGGGAGAGTATGGCTACACTGAGATTCACCGCGCTCGCAGTATTCGCGCTGCTGGTTCTGGCGGTTGCTGCGCCCGGCCAGGACGCGGCGCTGGAGGAAAGCCCGATTTACCTGTGCGAGGTGCACGATGCCGGCGGCTTCGTCGGCATGTTCGTTATCCCCACCGACTACAGCGAGAATCCGGTGCTGGATATCCTCATCGCAGCGGGCGCAGAGGATGAGTATTTCCTGGCCCTGGCTGCCGCCTATGCGGCCGTGGGTGACACGCGCCTGAGCGAGCTGATGCTCTACGGAATGGGTGACGGCGAAGTGTTTGATAACTGGTACATGAACACTGACGACGATGCACCTTACCTCTTCATCTCCATCGCTGGCGACAAGTACGAAGTGATGTTCTTTGCGTTGCAGGGCAGCGGCACGCCGTTCTGCGCCTACATCAATGACGC
>CAZKNJ010000112.1:0-2806 GCA_964554185.1 uncultured Planctomycetales bacterium
ATTGCGGGGGCGAGCCCGCGTGGTGGGCGACTGCATCCGCCTTAGAGAATAGCCCCAACGGGAGTCGAACCCGTGTTTTAGCCTTGAGAGGGCTACGTCCTGGGCCACTAGACGATGGGGCCGTGCACGGCATTATACCGGAATGCCTGCGGCGCGCAACAACCCAGGCAGGCAGGCCGCTGGTATAATCTCCCACCGTGATGCGACTGATACAACGGATGGCGGTTGTGGGAGTGGTGGCGGCGGTACTGCTGGCCACGCCTGCTTGCCGCGAAAGCAAGCAGGGCGGCGCTGCGGCCGGCAAGGCGGCGAAAAGCCCAGCCGCCAGCGAGGCGTCCGACCGGCTAACCAAGCCGCTGGGCAGCCGGCTGCTGGATACCGCCTGGTCGCAGCAAACGGAACTGCACCAGATCTTCACTCGCAAGTACGATTCCACCGACAAGGAAGGGCAGAAAGGGTTGCGCGGGGAGCTGGACAGGGTGTACTTCACCAAGAACTCGACCATCTCCGGCTACTTTGAGAAGGCCATTGAGGACGACCCCGGGGAGCCGGCGAATTACGTTTCCTACGGGTACTACCTGCAGCCGCGCCGCGACGAGTTTGAGAACTCCCTGAAGTACATTGAGAAGGGCATCACCCGCGACGAAGAGAACGGCGCCTGGCACTTCCTGCTGGCCAATGCGTATATCACTCCCTTCCGCAGCGGGGACTTCACCCGCTTTGGCACCGCCGACCCGCTGCGGTGGGTGCGCTACAAGGACAAGTACGAGATAGAGATTGCGCGCGCCGGGCGGCTGCTGCCGGAAAACTGGTTTGTCCCCTACTACGATGCGGTCTTCCGCTACAACCGCGACGAGGATTTAGCGAAGGCCTGGGAGCTGGTGGCGGAGGGCAACCAGCGGCGGGAAGGGTACTTCATCTTCGTGCCGCCGCTGCCGCTGACCATCACCAGCTGGAACCTGGTGCCCGACCGCAACCAGTTTTTTGACTTGCAGTGGAATTTCGGCTTCTACCGATACCAGCTGATTGAGCACCTCGCGGACTCGCTGATTAAGGACGACGGCTTCTGCGCCGACCCGGAGAAGATGTTCGGCGTGATGCAGTTCCTGTACAACGCCGGGGCGACCCGGCCCTTTGACCGGCTCTACCACTTCCAGATGGGCCAGGCGCTGGACGCGCTGATTGAGCACTATCGCGGGGCGGACGACGCGCAAACTCTCGCTAAGCTGGAGGAAGCCAAGAAGCTCTACGACAGCATCACCGAGACTTTCGTGCGCAGTTTCGACCGGGCGAACCTGCCGGTAACCGGCGCATTCACGCCGAACGACCCCAAGCTGCTCATGCTGGAGCGCAGCGCCCGCCGGCAAGACTACCTCATCGAGCCGATACTGAAGCATGATCTCAGATTGCTGAAACAAGTGCGGGAGGCGCTGGGCCTGAGCCCCGAGGAGCACGCGCTCTCCAATACAATGTGGGAACGTGAGTGAACCGCGCCCGTGAAGCCGCAGAAAACACGCGATGCGCTCGGCCTCACCCTCCCGGAGTGGGAGCAGGCGCTCGCGGCCATGAACGAGCCCGCCTACCGCGCGCGGCAGGTCTACCACTGGCTGCACGGCAGGCACGCCATGAGCTTTGCCGAGATGACGAACCTGCCGCAGGGGCTGCGCGGGAAGCTGTTTGAGCGCTTCCGGCTGCCCACCGCCGAGCTGGTGGACGCGGCCAAGAGCGCCGACGGGTCGATCAAATACCTGTTCACCGCGCCGGACACGTCGCCGTTTGAAGCAGTGCGGCTGCGCAGCCGCGGCGGCGATTCCATCTGCGTCAGCACGCAATCGGGCTGCAGCTTCCACTGCCGCTTCTGCGCCACCGGCGCCATGGGCTTCGGCCGCAACCTCGCTGCGAGCGAGATACTGCACCAGGTTTACTTCACTGCACGACGGCACAAGCTCGCGTCCTTCCGCGTGCTGCTGATGGGCATGGGCGAGCCGCTGGTGAACCTGGGCGAAGTGGCCGCGGCGGTGCGCCAGTTGCAGCATCCGGACGGGATGGCCTTCTCACCACGCCGCGTCACTGTATCGTCCATCGGGCTGCGCGGGAAGATGAAGGCGCTGGCGCAGGCGCTGCCGGGCGTGGGGTTCGCACTGTCGCTGCACTTCACCGACGATGAAACGCGGCGCAAGCACATGCCCGCGACGCGCGGTTTCCCGCTGGCGGAGGTACTGGAGGAGCTGGCGCTCAGCGAGGGGCTGGGCAAGGTCACGCTGGAGTATGTGCTGCTGGCGGGGGTGAACGACACGCCGGAGGACACCGCCGCGCTGGCAAGCATCGCCTACGGGGTGTATCCGCGCGAGCGCAAGCGGCTGCCGCCTTCGCGCGTGCGGCAGCGATTTCACGGACGGACGGCCTACCACGTCAACTTGATTGAGTACAACCCGGTGGCGGGCGCGCCTTTCGCGCCGAGCCGCGAAGAAGATGCGCTGGCGTTGCAGGGGTACTTGAAGGCGGCGGGCGTGAACGCGACGCTCCGGCGCAGCCGCGGCGCGGATGTGGCGGCGGCCTGCGGGATGCTGGCGGCAGGGCGGCGCACCAGTCCCGGCAAGAAGCAGCGACGCTGAGCCGGCGTCCTACCCGACTGGAAAGCGCATAATGCCGCCGTGTAGTTTGCTGTAATGGCCTGCGGTTGGTAGAATATAGGCGCGGAGAGATGGCCGAGTGGACGAAGGCGGTTGCCTGCTAAGCAATTGTGCGGTGATTAATCGCACCGTGGGTTCGAATCCCACTCTCTCCGCATTCTGGGATGCAGGCG
>CAZKNJ010000113.1:0-2788 GCA_964554185.1 uncultured Planctomycetales bacterium
CTATTTCCGCGCGTGGATGAAGAGGTACACCGCCGCCGCCAGGAATACCGTGTTGGGAACCCAGCCGGCGGCCATCCCGGGGATGTGCCCCAGGTAGCCGAAGGTGCGGCAGGCGAAGAAAAACGCGTAGTACGCCATCACCAACAGGAAGCTGAGAATCAGCGCGAGATTGCGCTCCTCGCGCGGTCCCCGGATGCTGATAGGCACCGCGACCAGCACCAGCACGATGCTGGCGAAGGGCAGCGCGTACTTGAAGTAATACTCCGTCTGGTCGGTGAAAAATTTCAGCAGCGTCGCGCGCGACGGGGTCTCCTGCGCCCGTATTGACTGCACGCGCTCCTCCACCCGCAGCCGGAGCTCCTGCGCTGAAAGCTCCTGCGGCGCTTCCTCGGCGAAGAACTCGCGGATCTTCCGCGCTACGTCCACGCTGGTGGTGGGCGTGATGGCGCTGACGATGGACGCGCCGTTGCGCGCCTGCGGCTCGTACACCCGCACGTTGGTGAGTTCCAGGAAGCCCTCGGCCATGCGCGCTTCGTCCGCCAGGAACAGGCGCGGGAAGCTGCGCCCCTCGCCGTAGTCGTAAAGCCGGATGTCATGCATCACTCCGCGTTCCTTGTCCACCTGGTCAATGTAGAAGTACTTCTTCTCTGGCGCCTTGATCACCATCCGCGGCTTGATGTAGTCAATCACCTGGCTTTCCCAGAAGATGGCCAGCGTGTTCTTGAACTCCTTGTTGTTGGCGGGAACGACCTTCTCATAGATGGTGAAGGACACCGCGGCGGCGAACATCCCCATCGCGAGGAAGGGCAGGAAGATGCGGTACAGAGAAACGCCGGTGGTGTACATCGCCGTGAGCTCGTTGTCGCGCGAGAAGCGGCCCATGGCCATCAGCGTGGCAAACAGGCAGGCCACCGGTATCGCCAGCACCAGGTACGCGGGCGTGGAAAGCAGCAGCACCTTCGTCACCGTGAACGGCGGAATGTGCTTGCCGAATATCTTCTCGCCCAGCGTGAAGATGCTGGTGATGATCATGAAGATGGTGAAGCCGAGCACTCCCAGCAAGAAGTGCGACCATACCTCGTTGAACACGTAGCGCTCAATCACTAAAAGCTTCCAGCGGATGCGGAACAACCAGCCGGCAGCCACCCTTAGCGCCAGCCCCAAGTTTCCGCGGCTGAACGCAGGGCGCAGCCCGGATGCGGCCGCGAACGGTGCGCGTGGCCGCCGGCCCAGCACCCGCCGGGCGACGGATTCGCGTTTTTTCCACGGCCATCTCATTTGCGGCTGATGGCGAAGACGAACATGGCTATCCCCGCGAAGATGATGTTCTGCATCCACGCGGCGAAGAACGGCGGAAGCATCTCGTTGTACCCCATCAGTTTTGCGACGAAGTAGATGACGTAGTAGCTCATCACGAGGACGAACGTGACCACCAGCCCCAGCAGCCGCTCATCGCGCGGCGCCCGCAGCGACAGCGGCATCGCCACCAGTGAGAGAAACAGGCAGGCGAAGGGGATGGAGAACTTGAGGTAGAAGTCGGTGGCGTCCTTGGCCGGGCTGACGCCGATTTGCCGCTTGACTTCCGTCTGGCGCTGCAGCTCTTCGCGCGAAAGCTCCTCCGGCGTCTTGATATCGGTGAACACGTCTTTCAGCGGCAGGCCCAGCTCCAGGGACGCGTTGCTCCGCTGCTCGCGGCGGTCAATCAGCCCTTCCTTTCCCACGAAATACACGAAGGGCTGCGCCGCCGAGAGCGTCTGCTCGATAATCCGCGCATTTGCCGCCAGGTACAGCCGCCGGTCGGGCTCGGTGGGCTCCACGCCTTCGGCAGTCACGGACAGCTTGCCGTCAGCGGTTGGCGGCGCTTCCGGAGCAACCTCCGCCGCTTCTGCCACGCCCGGCTTTGC
Organism: uncultured Planctomycetales bacterium; assembly: GCA_964554185.1. Classification (GTDB taxonomy): domain Bacteria; phylum 4484-113; class 4484-113; order 4484-113; family 4484-113; genus CAZKNJ01. Next base: position 1,905 of record CAZKNJ010000113.1, read on the forward strand.
CGCGGGGGGCCGCGGGCGCGGTTCAGGCTTCGGCCTGGGGCCGACATCTTTTGATGGAGCAGGTCCGCGCGGTTCCATGCCGGGCGGAGGAGGCGTGGCGGGCTGATCCAACGGGCTTTCCGTCGGCGGAGGCTGCACCCCGCTTTCCGGCGGCGGCGCGGCTAGGGGCGGCGGGCCGAACGCCTCGGGCGTTTCCACGTCCTGCGCCTGCTGCATCGTCAAGGTGTCAAACACGGCGTAGAACGAGCTGCCGGTGTTTTTGTCCACATAGGTTGACGCGAAAAACGCGCCGCTGGGCAGCTTCACGATAATGGGGTCGGCTTCCTCCTCCTGCACATCGCGCAGGTACGGGTACTTCTGGTAGATGGCCTCCGAGGCGGCGTTGGCCTTGGGCACCAGCCCCTCATTCACCACGAACACGATGACCACGTTCATCAGCGAAAGCACCAAAAACGGCAGGAACAGCCGGTAGAGGTGGATGCCGTTGGTGAACAGCGCGTCAATCTCGTTATCCTTGGCCAGCCGCCCCATGCTCATCAGCGTGCTGAATAGCACGGCGATGGGGATGGCCAGCGTGAAGAAGTACGGCACCGACAGCCCGATGAGCTTGAGGATTTCCTTGGTGGGGAAGTTGGGGTTGAGCAGGCGGTCGCCCTCCAGGAAGAGCTGGTTGATGATGAGAAACGCCATGAAGCCGGAGAAGCCGATGACGTATAGCTGGAAGGCCTCGCTGAAGATATACATGTCCACCAGCTTGAAGGGCAGCCGCTTTCTGCGCGCGCGGGACGCCCCGGTCCGGGGCCGGGCGAACGGGCGCGGTTTCCTCCTGGGCCAGCGCACTTGGGTCACCTATTATACAGAAGGATTCGCCGGTTGGATGTTCG
>CAZKNJ010000114.1:0-2668 GCA_964554185.1 uncultured Planctomycetales bacterium
CCCCCTGACCGGTAAGCTGCGTGCGGACGCGCGCGGCAAACTCGCCCAGGAGGAAAGCACATGGTAGGTATCGTCGGATACGGCGCCTACATTCCCCGGCAGCGCATCAAGCTGGAAGAAATCGCCGCCGTGTGGGGTGCGGACGCCGCCGCGTACAAGCGCGGACTGATGCTTTATGAAAAATCCGTCCCCGCGCCGGACCAGGACACCGTCACGATGTCGGTGGAAGCGGCGCGGTGGGCGCTGGCCCGCTCCGGAGTCGACCCCAGGAAGATCGGAGCGGTTTACATCGGCTCGGAGAGCCACCCCTACGCGGTGAAGCCCTCAGGCACCATCGTCGCCGAGGCCATCGGCGCCACCCCGGACTGCCACTGCGCGGACTTCGAGTTCGCCTGCAAGGCCGGCAGCGAAGCGATGTTCGTGGGGCTGTCGCTGGTGAAGGCGGGCGAGATGGAATACGTGCTCAGCGTCGGCGGCGACACCAGCCAGGGCGCGCCGGGCGACGCGCTGGAGTACTCCGCCAGCGCGGGCTCCGCCGCGTTCATCATGGGGCGCGAGAACCTGCTCGCCGAGTGCCTGCACACCTACAGCTACATGACCGACACGCCGGACTTCTGGCGCCGCGAGTACGAGTTCTACCCGCGCCACGGCGGGCGGTTCACCGGCGAACCGGCGTACTTCAAGCACAGCCTGGCGGCGTCCAAGGAGATAATGTCCCGCGCGGGGCTGACGCCGAAGGATTTCAAGTACGTGGTGCACCACCAGCCCAACGGCAAGTTCCCCATGAACGTGGGCAAGATGCTGGGCTTCACCGAAGAGCAGATGAAGACCGGCTGGCTGTCGCCCTGGCTGGGCAACACCTACAGCGGCGCGTCGCCGATGGGCCTCACCGCGATTCTGGACGAGGCGCAGCCGGGCGACCTGATAATGATGTGCAGCTACGGCAGCGGCGCCGGCTCCGACGCGTTCATCTGGAAGGCGACGGAGCTGCTGCCCAAGGTGCGCGGCAAGGCGCCGTTCACCCGGCCCCAGCTGGACGAAAACAAGGTTTATCTCTCCTACGGCCAGTACGCCAAGTGCCGCGGGAAAATCCGGAAGGCGGACTAGGAGGCGCACCATGAGAGACGTTGCAGTAATCGGAATCGGCATACAGAAATGGGGCGAACTCTGGGAGCGCAGCCTGCGCGACCTGTGGGTGGAGGCCGCCCTCAACGCGATAAACGACGCGGGAGTCGACCACATTGACAGCATCTACGTGGGCGCGATGTCGCCGGGCCTGTTCGTGGGCCAGGAGCATATCGGCAGCCTGTGCGCGGACTACCTGGGAGTCACGCCGGTGCCCGCCACGCGGACGGAGAGCGCCTGCTGCTCCGGCGGCATGGCCATGCGCTCGGGGTTCATTGAAGTGGCCTCGGGGCTGTCGGACATCGTGCTCGTAAGCGGCGTGGAGAAGATGACGGACGTGGACGGCGGCGGCGCGACCTACGCGCTGGCGACCGCGGCGGACGGGGACTACGAAGTCTACAACGGCATCACCTTCCCCGGGCTCTACGCGATGATGGCGCGGGACTACATGCACCGGTTCGGGCTGACCCGCGAGGAGCTGGCGGCGGTGCCGGTGAAGAGCCACGCCAACGGCTTCCACAATCCCCACGCGCAGTACCGCAGCAAGCTCACCATTGACGGCGTCATCAAGTCGGTGATGGTCGCCGACCCGCTCACTATCATGGATTGCAGCCCCATCACCGACGGGGCGGCGGCGGCGATCCTCTGCCCGCTGGATATGGCCAAGGACTTCGCTAAAGGCAAGCCCATCGTCAAGGTCGCGGGCATGGGCGCGGCGACGGACAGCATCGCGCTGCACGACCGCGCCGACTTCAGCAAGCTGAACGCGGTGGCGGTGTCGGCCCAGCGCGCCTATGAAATGGCGGGCGTTAAGCCGACGGACATCAACTTCGCCGAGGTGCACGACTGCTTCTCCATCGCCGAGATCATCGTCAGCGAGGACATCGGCTTCTTTGAGAAGGGCAAGGGCGGCCAGGCGGCAGCGGCGGGCGAAACCGCCATCGGCGGCAAGATACCCATCAACACCAGCGGCGGCCTCAAGTCCAAGGGGCACCCGGTGGGCGCGACCGGCATCGGCCAGATTCACGAGCTCGTCACGCAGCTGCGCGGCGACGCCGCCGAGCGGCAGGTTGCGGGCGCGCGCCGCGGGATGGCCCAGAACATGGGCGGCAGCGGCGGCAGCTCGGTGGTTCACATCCTGGAGGTGGTATAGCCATGGCATCCGTACCTAACTACTGGCGGCAGGAGCCCCAGCGCTACCGCTACGAGGCGAACAAGTGCGAAAGCTGCGATAAGGTGTTCTTCCCTCCGCGCCTAAGCTGCGGCCTGGACTGCGCGGAAGAGCTGAAGCCGGTGACGCTGGCGACCACCGGCAAGGTGCTGACCTACACCATCATCCACATCGCGCCGACCCAGTTCACCGACGAGGCGCCTTACGCCATGGCGATCTGCGAGATGGACGGCGGCGGCCGCATCACGGCGCAGCTGGTGGATTGCCCATTTGCGAACATCAAGATCGGGATGCCCGTGCGCATCGAGTTCCGCAAGATCCAGCAGGACGGCCACCACGGCATCCTGATGTACGGGTATAAAGTCGTTCCGG
>CAZKNJ010000115.1:0-2653 GCA_964554185.1 uncultured Planctomycetales bacterium
GCGGGGGGCTGGCGGCCGCGCTTCGGGCTTCGGCCCGGGGTGAGGAAAGTCCGGGCACCGCAGGGTGGGACGCCGGGCAAGTTCCCGGAACTCCGCGCAAGCGGGGTATGGAATGCGCCACAGAAAAGAACCGCCAAACCCTCGGCCGGGCCCTCTCCTGATGTCGGCTTGGCCGAAATCTCGGTTGAGACCTTTGGCAAGGGTGAAACCGTGCGGTAAGAGCGCACGTCCGGGGCCGTGAGGTTCCCGGGTGGGCAACCCCGTCCGGTGCAAGGCAGGTGACGAAGCCGCGCCGCAAGGCGGGGCTTACCGGCTACCCGCCGGTGTCACTGCGTCCGCAGGACCATGCGGGAGACCGCATGGCCAGAGAAATGGCCGCCCAATCCGCCGCCGCAAGGCTATGGCGGAGGGACAGAACCCGGCTTACCGCCCCCCGCAATCAGCTTCTCCGCCAGTCTGCCGCGCAAACCGGCTAAATCCAGGTTAAACGCGCCCCATTGCACAGGCTCCCGCCAGCGCCCGCGATGAAATCCCGCGCGATGTGGTAAACTACTATACCCAAGCCCTAAGGGAGAGGAAGGCGATGCTGGAAAGAACCAAGTGCGCGGAATGCGGGGGAACCGGCATCTCGTTTGTCGAGACTTCGGCGTTTCTCGGACTGGTCAAGAAACAGGTGCCGATCAGTTGCCCGTCCTGTGGCGGGAAGGGCTATGTGCTTAGGCTCAAGCCCTGCGGCTACTGCAGCGGGCGAGGTTTGGTCGGAAACGAGAAGGAGCTGTGCCGCGTTTGCAACGGCACCGGCACCGCCGATGATTTCGCTTGGGTCCCGCGCTCCCAACTTGTCCCCGGTACGCATTTCACCCGCGCCTGCCAGGTTTGCCGGCGCCGCACTCCCCACGAAGTGGCCACCGTTGTGGAGGCCCAGGAGAAGACCGTCTCGTGGGAGGAAGAGGTGAGCCTCCGGCAGGTGCAGAAGGTTCAGCGCGTGCGAGTGCGCTGCACCGAGTGCGACGACTCCTACTGGATTGCGATCGACCCCGAGGCCCATCCGGAGGAGCGCACCGAGGACATGGAGGAGTTCCTGGCCGCCCATGAGGGCCGGGAGGAGCGCGAGACTCACCGTCACCCGTAACCGCGCCGTAAACTGCGGCAACCGTGCCCGCGCTGCGGGCGCTTCCGCTTTCGTGCTATAACTTCCGCGGTGCTGGTCGTCGTCAACATCTCCTGCGAACATGAAATGTGGGCGCTGCCGCCCGGGCATCTCGCATCGCTGCAAGAACGCTTCGGCGGCGTCAGCTTCCACTGGAACCGCGAGCAGCGCGGCTTCCACCAAGAAGTTTCCCGCGCGGAAGTAGTCTGGGGCTGGCGGCTCACGCCCGAGATGCTGAGCCTGGCGCAGGACCTCAAGTGGTTTCACACCTGCGCCGCCGGCGTGGCGTCCAGCCTCTCGCCCGAGCTCCTCAAGTCAAAGGTCATCCTCACCAACTCCGCCGGCGTCAGCGCGCCCACGCTCGCCGAGCACACGCTGGGTATGTTGCTGACGCTCACCCGCGACCTGCGCCTGCTGGCAGACTCGCAGCTTCAGCGCCACTGGTGCCGCCCCGAGGTCTGGGCGCGGTACCGCGAAATGCGCGAAATCGGGCGGATGACGATGGGCTTCGTGGGCTTCGGCCAGGTGGCGCAGCGGCTGGCGCACGCGGTGCACGCACTGGGTGCCCGCGTGCTGGTGCACCGGCGCAGTGAGCAGAAAGACGAGCCAGCGGAGCGCACATTCACCGGCGCCGGCATCAGCGAGATGCTCCCACAGTGCGGCATCGTGGTCAACGCCCTGCCGGAAACGCCCGAGACCGTAGGCTTTTTCAACGAGGCACGCCTGAAGCGGATGAAGGAAGGCGCTCTCTTCGTGAACATCGGGCGCGGCTGCACCGTGGACGAGCCCGCGCTCATCCGCGCGCTGGGCTGGGACGAGCGCGGCGGCGAATGGCGCACCCCCGGCTGGCTGGGCGGCGCGGTGCTGGACGTCTTCGCCGAGGAGCCGCTGCCGCCGGACTCGCCGCTGTGGCGGGCGGAGCACGTTCTCATTTCCCCGCACATCGCCGCGGTGTCGCCGCACTTCTGGGAACGCGAAACCGCCCTCTTCTCCGAGAACCTCCGCCGCTACCTCGCCGGCGAGCCGCTACTCAACGTCGTTGACCCCGCCCGCGGCTATTGACCCCGCGGCTCTTATCTAACCCACGTACGCCGGGCTTTAGCCCGGCTCTTGTCTCTTTCGGGCCTGCTGGCTTGCTGGCAGCAGGCTGCCGATGGTAGGGGCACAGCGGACGCTGTGCCCGTCATTCCTCTACATGGATGGTGGCTTTGTGGACGAACGCCACCTCTGGCGAGTACACCACACTCTTGTTGTGAATTTGACACGCCCCCGCGCGATGTATCTTCGCGCTTCATTCAGGTTTGCGACCTCCGTCAGCAATATGCCGCACCACGGTAGCTGCCGAACGGGCACGGCGTCCGCCGTGCCCCTACATTTCTTAGCTGCCTTCTCTGCTAATCCCTATCCCCTATTCCCTCTCCCCTTGACCCCTCAGGCCATCTGCGTTACACTCTGGCAAGACCATTCTGGGGGGTACATAATGGAGTCACAGGAAACCCGCGA
>CAZKNJ010000116.1:0-2501 GCA_964554185.1 uncultured Planctomycetales bacterium
GCACTACCTCGCCGAGGTGCTGCTTGGCGTCGCGGATGTAGATGGTTTCGCCCATAGCCAAACCTGCCGAAGCGTCTATTGTATCCGGTTGAGGGAGATGTGCAAGGTTCGCGCCTCCGGCGCGGTTGTTGGCGGCTAGTTGTCGGTTATTGGACGGAGAAGAGAAGAGCCGGGCTGGCGCTATGGCGCGAATATGTTTCCTGCGGTATAATAGAAGCATAGTATATTGTGAAGCCCGAACGCGGGGAGATTGAAGAACCATGGGCAGGCCGCAATATGCTCACAGGAAACAGCTTCGCTTTGCCGCGCTCGCCTTTCTCACTCTAATAATCGCGGTCATCACAGCCACTTGGTTGGCGGCGGCCTGCGGCGGGAAAGCCCCTGATAGGGGCATTCAGCACAATTCACCCGGCATTGGCCGCCTGGAGGCCGTCCCCACGGGAACATCTTTCAGCGACGCGTGGGCCGAATTGGACGCGCTGGCGTGCCCGGAGGGGGTTGACGGGAAGCTGTGGGAAGAGTTGAAAGCAGCGCTGAAAGAAGCACTGGGTAAGACCGCCGCCACGCCACCTACAGGAGACATCAACCGCGTGGCCGACCTCGCAATGGAGGACCACAACGACGGGTCATACACCTTCACCTGGCGCTACCGCAATCTGGGGGACTACGACCAGGATGGGAAGGTGAGCATCAGCGATATCACGCCGATTGCGCAGCACTTCGGCGAGACCTACGATACAGAGACCGAACCCAACTCCATCCAGGCCGTCATTGACGGCAGCGGCAACGGCAAGGTGGATATCGCAGACATTACAGCTATCGCACAGAACTTCGGGACGGAGTGCGCCGCGTATTCGGTCCGGAGCGCTGCGTCGTACCCCGCGAGCATTGACGATACTACCGTGTTGGACACCGTGCCGGTGGAACCGGAGCAGTGGGAGGAGCGGGGGGCCTTCAGCGTGGACTTCGCCTTGCCGCCGTACACCTACATAGCGGTGGCGCCGGCGGACAATGACGGTACGCTAGGGGAGCTGTCCAATGTGCGCTACACGCCCAACCACCTGCCGGCGGCGGCGATTGCAGCCGACCCCGCCCAGGGCGATGCGCCGCTGACGGTCAGCTTTGATGCGAGCGAATCCCACGACCCCGACGGGCCGATAGCCAAGTACGAGTGGGACTGGGAGGGCGACGGGGTGTGGGACGAGGACACCGGGGCGGTCTCCACGGCGCAACACAAGTACAACCAGGCGCGGATTTACGATCCAGCGGTGCGGGTCACCGACAGCAGCGGGGCGCAGGACGTTGCGTCCACCACCGTCACCGCCGGCACCTGGCACATATACGAAGCTACCGACCATAAGGGATATTACACCAGCCTGGCAGTGGTCAACGGGCATCCCGCCATCGCCTACATAGGATTGGAGACGGGGGAATACCGGCTTATGTATGTACGCGCGGGCGATTCACTGGGAACGAACTGGGGGACACCGGTGGCTGTCAGCGAGGATGATTATGGCCTTGACAGCAGCCTGGTCTCGCTAGTTGTAGTAAGCGGCAATCCCGCTATTGCCAGTGGTATCTATGATAACGATAGCGTGAAGTACGTCCGGGCGGAGGACACCAGTGGCGATGCCTGGGGTGGGTCGCAAGTCATCGGCAGTGCCCGTTTCCGTATGGGGCCTCCCGACTGCAATATCGGACTCACTCTTGAAGTGGTTAACGGCAACCCTGCAGTGGCCTATGTGGACCACGATACGAAAGCAATAGCCTTCAACCGCGCGCTTGATCCCGATGGCGCCGCCTGGGGAAGCCCTGTCGTTGTCGAGCCCGTGGACTCCTCATATTGCTATCCGGTGATGGCCTTGGTAAATGGCAGGCCCGCCATCTGCTACCAGGAGGACTTCGGGAGCTTCTACTACGCGCGGGCGCTGGACGACGACGGAGCTTCCTGGGGGGGTCCGTCAGTCTTCGACTGCGATGACTTCATGTATTCTTGCTCGCTCGCTGAAGTCCCAGCACATCCGGCCATCGCCTACTTCGGCCACGAGGACGTGGCCATGCTCGTGCTCGCATTCCGCCGCGCCAGCGACGCGAACGGCAGCATGTGGAACGAGCCGGTAGTGCTGTGCCGCGGCGTTGCTGACTCATGCGTCTTGCCTGGGCGTGCGCCTTCCCTTGCCGTCATTGACGGCCGGCCGGCCGTCGCGTATGTCAACCACTACAGCGCGCTCGATAGAGGAGTCCTCTTTGTCGAGGCGAGGGACGCCACCGGAGACGAATGGCGGGAACCAGTTGCCGTACACTTCTATAGCGGTGAGTACGACTACTGCTCGCTGGCGGAAGTAGAAAGCCATCCTGCCATATCGTTTGGTGCGAACCACGTAGGCTTCGCGATCTACTATTAGCGGCAGTTTTTCATCGGTCACTCGCTCCAAATGGGAGCAGGCGCACAAGTTGCTGGCCTGATTTAACCGGTGGCGGGTGGCGCGGGGGGCGCACAC
>CAZKNJ010000117.1:0-2404 GCA_964554185.1 uncultured Planctomycetales bacterium
ATAGCTGCTTGAGCGCCGCAATAGGTGTTCCCCTTCTTCCTGAAACCGGTTCGTTCGAGATATGAGTCGAACTGCTTGCGTTCATCTGCCAGCTCCAACTTGCCGATAGCTCCCGCTATAGCTCCTGTGAGCGCTGCGTTCAGGTTCTTTCCAGTATCGAAGACATTCAGACAGGGAATAGTCGCGTGGAATCGCCCGCTGATGCGGGTCACCACAATCTGCAGTTCGATTACACACCTTCGGTGCAGGGACCTCTGTCTTACTCCAACCTTTGTCAAGAAACCACCCTCCTGAACAGAGTGAGATGCCCATCGGGACGATAGGATTATACCATCCAGGTGTTGAAGCCCACGGGCGTGCAAGCGAATATGTTGTCCCGCTACTCCCCCCTCGCTACTCGCTATTAGCCCCATGTTATAATCCACTTCACCCTCACAAATCCCTCCCCAGGGAGTGCACATGCCAACCGACGAGAAGTTTGACGTAATCGTGGTGGGCGCGGGGCTGGCCGGCCTCACGGCGGCGCTGGTCTGCGCCCGGGCGGGGCTGGAAACCGTCGTGTTCGAGCGCGGCGAGTACCCCGGCGCCAAGAACGTCTCCGGCGGCGTGCTCTTCTCCACCGTGCTCAACGAGTTGATGCCCGCCTTCTGGGAAAACGCGCCGGTGGAGCGCCCGGTCACCAAAAAGGAGTTCGCCTTCCTCGACCGCACGCGCGCGCTGTCGTTCGAGTTCGCCACCCGCGCCTTCGCCGAGCCGCCCTTCAACAACACCTTCACCGTCCTGCGCAGCAAGTTCGACAAGTGGTACGGCGAGCAGGTGGAGGAGGCCGGCGCCTTCATCATCGCCGAGACGGTGGTGGACGACGTCATCAAGCGGGGCAACCAGGTCGTGGGCGTGAAGGCGCGGCGCGACGAGGGCGAGATGTACGCCGATGTCGTCATCATCGCCGAGGGCGCCAACGCGTTTTTGCCCGAGCGCATGGGCCTGCACGCGCCCTTCGGCCCGCAGGACATGGTCACCTGCGTGAAGGAAGTGCTGTCGCTGCCGGCGGAGACCATTGAGGAGCGCTTCAACCTGGAACCGGGCGAGGGCTGCTCGGTGGACTACTTCGGCGAGGGCGCGGCCCAGGGGATGCTCGGCGGCGGCTTCGTGTACACCAACCGCGACACGCTGTCGGTGGGCCTCGGCATCTCCGTCAGCGACCTGATGAAGCGCAAGATTGCGCCCCACAACGCGCTGGAGTTCTTCAAGTCGCACCCGAACGTGAAGCAGTTGCTCAAGGGCGCGAAGGCGGAGGAGTTCTCCGCGCACCTCATTCCCGAATACGGCTACAAGAAGTTCTACCCGCGCTGCGGCGACGGCTGGATGATCGTGGGCGACAGCGCCGGCTTCGTCAACACCAGCCTCTACCACGAGGGCTCCAGCTATGCGACCATGAGCGGCAAGCTCGCGGGCGAGACTGCGGTGGCGGCGAAGCAACGCGGCGACTTCGGCGCGGCTACGCTGTCGGCCTACGACCGCAAGCTGGCGGAGTCCTTCGTGCTGCAGGACCTGAAGCGCTACCGCGACGTGGGCGGCTTCATGCACCAGCACCCCGAGTTCCTGGGCGACTACCCGGAGAAGCTCATCGCGATGGCGGAGGAGTACTTCACCGTCACCGGCGAGTCCAAGGAGCGCATACTCAAGCGCGCGGTGCGCGGCTTCCGCAGCAACCTGCCGCTGTTGAAGATGGTGTTTGACACCATGGCGATGATGCACAAGGTGCTGGGGATGGAAGCCAAGTGGATCTTCTTCCCCGGCCGGGAGGAGAAGTGATGTTCTTACGGGAGGGGCGGTCTCCAGGCCGCCCATTACTTAAGAGGAGTCGCGACTTTCCAGTCGCGATTCGTACCGCCTTCATCTGAAGGAGCATAACCATGGCCGAAGCGAAACACGAACAGATGCTGGAGCTGATTGACCGCAACACCGCCACCGTCGGCCCCGGCGGCCAGGGCCAGGCGCGCGGCGTCCCCGATGCCGATATGAAGCAGTACGACTGCACCCGGCCGGCGGGCGAGCTGAACATCCGCTCGCAGGAGGCCAAGCGCGAGCTGCTCAGCCCAGTGGAGAAACTGCCCTACGAGCTGGTGCCGCTGGACGACAAGCTGGGGGTGAACAAGTTCGTGGCGGCGGAGGACGATCCGCACTTGCTGGTGGACAACCGCATCTGCCGCGAGTGCCCCGGCCAGTGGTGCCTGTTTGTCTGCCCCTCGCAGCGCTACAGCAAGGACGCGGAGGGCGTTATCCACGTGGACAGCGAGGGCTGCCTGGAGTGCGGCACCTGCCGCCTGGCGTGCCTTCCCGGCGGCCTCTACTGGAAGTACCCCCTCGGCGGCTTCGGCGTCTGCTTCCGGCTGGGGTAGGG
>CAZKNJ010000118.1:0-2385 GCA_964554185.1 uncultured Planctomycetales bacterium
CCATATCTTAGGAGATTGTGCGCGCATTTACAAGCCTCTTGGGAAGGGGTTTGCAATGAAACAGCGGGACTTGGCGGCAAATCCCCCCTACTCCTCCGGCGGGGGGACGGGGCGGAGGCGCATGCGCTTGCGCAGGCGGGCTTCCTCCACCGCGATGTCCACGAACGCGTCCTCCAGCAGCGCCGCGTAGATGCGCTGCGCCAGTTGCAGGCTCACCCCCGGCGTGGCCGCAATCTCCTCCGCGCCGGCCTGGCGCATCTTCTCCAGGGAGCCGAAGCGCTTCATCAGCCGCTTGCGCCGCACCGGCCCCACTCCCGGCACCTCGTCCAGCAGGGAATGAACCGCCGCCTTCTGCCGCCGCGAACGGTGCTGCTTCAGGCAGAAGCGGTGCGCCTCGTCGCGCACGCTCACGAGCAGCGACAGCCCCGGGTCGGTGGCGTCCAGCTTCAGCTCGCAGAATCCGTTCTCCGGGTCGTGGGACACCAGCGTCTCTTCGCGCTTGGCCAGCCCGATGATGCGCGGCCGCGTGAGCAGTTCCTGCTGCTCGGTGCTAAACGAGGGATCCTGCGCCAGCTCGTCGCGCACCGCGAGCACCGCCGATAGCTGCCCCTTGCCACCGTCAATCAGCATCACGTCCGGCACGTCCGCCCACTTGTCGTCGGTGAGCATCCTCAGCAGCCGCCGGCGCGCCACCTCGCGCATCATGGCAAAGTCGTCCGGCGTTTCCTTCAGGCGGATGTTGAACAGCCGGTACTCGGAGCTTTCCGGCAGCCCGTCCAGGAACACCACCATCGCGCCGGAGGCCTGCTTGCCCTGGATGTTGGAGATGTCGTAGCCCTCAAGGCGGCGCGGCGGCGCTTCCAGGCTGAAGACCTCCGCCAGGCGGTTGGCCGCGTTCCCCGGCTCCCGGCGTTTGGGCGCGAGCACCAGATACGCGCGCATCATCTCTTCGGCATTGCTCGCCGCCATGTCCAGCAGCTCGCGCTTGCGGCCGCGCTGGGGCACGCCGAACTTGAGCGCCTTACCTTTCTTCTCGGCGATGAAGCGCGCCAGCAGCTCGCAGCCTTCGGGCGTGAACGGCAGCAGAATCTCTGCGGGGATGTTGGGCGGATGGAAGTAGTACTGCTTGAGGAAGTCGGCGAACAGCGCCTCGCGCGTCTGCTCCATGGAGTTGTCCAGCGCGAACTCGCGGCTGCCGATGAGCCGCCCCTCGCGCACCTGCAGGATGACCACCAGCAGGTGGTCGCCGCTGGCGGTGAAGCCCAGCGCATCCAGGTCGTCGCCGGGCTTGCCCACCACCCGCGAGCGCCGCACCAGCTTCTCCAGGTTCGCCAGCAGGTCGCGGTACTTCGCCGCCTGCTCATAGCGCAGTTGCTCCGACGCCGCGCGCATCCGCTCGTTCAATTCCGCCTGCACCTCGCCGTAATGCCCGCTGTAGAAGCGCGCCAGCGCCTCGCACTGCGCCCGATAGTCCTTGTCGTTCACATAGGCCACGCAGGGCGCGGTGCAGAGCTTCAGGTGGTAGTCCAGGCAGGCCTTGGGGTACTTCTTCTTGCCATCAATCTCCAGCGTGCAGGTGCGCACGCCGAACAGCCCGGCGATGAAGCGCACGGTGGCGCGCAGCGCGCTCACGCGGGTGAAGGGCCCCCAGTAGGTCCCCTGGTCGGGGACGAACACGCGGGTGATGACCAGCCGGGGGAACTTCTCGCTGGTGAGCTTGAGGTAGGGGAAGGACTTATCGTCCTTGAGCAGCGTGTTGTAGTGCGGCTTGAACTGCTTGATGAGGTTGGCTTCCAGCACCAGCGCGTCGTATTCGCTGCCGGTGACGATGAAGGTGACGCTTTCGGCCTTGCGCATCAGCCGCCGCACCATCTGCACACGGCTGTCGGTGCGGGCGCAGTACTGGCGCACCCGGTCGTGCAGGTCCACCGCCTTGCCGATGTACAGCGGCTTGCCCCGCGCGTCCTTGAACTGGTAGACGCCGGGCGCGTGCGGCACCGACCGCAGCATCGCTTCCCACTTTTCCTCCACACCTTATTCTACCAACGCTGTGCTACTTATGGGGTACGCCGGGGCCTTTCCAGTGGCGCGGGCGTCCCCGCCCGTGATTTGCCAACCTCTGATGGAGGCCGATGGAACATCTTCCGCTCTCACGAGTCTGTTAGTATGCAGCCATACGTGCGCCCACGAGCACGAAGAGGGGAATATCATGGTCAGATCGGCAACTCTGCAGCTGGCGGTTGTCACCGTCGCGCTGTTGTGCGCGGTCATACTGGCATTTGTTTCGTGCGGAAAGGGGAAGCACCCTACGGGGAGCGGCGGCCTATCCGCACCACCGGACGGTGGCCAGCCAGAGGGGCTGGTAAACCTTCAGTCCACCGATTC
>CAZKNJ010000119.1:0-2378 GCA_964554185.1 uncultured Planctomycetales bacterium
GCCGCTCAACCCGTGCAGCTCCTCCGCCGCGCCGTGCGCCACCTCCACCTGCGGCAGGTGCGCCGTGCGCCCGCCGCACTTCAGCGCCATCTCCTCGGAAATATCCAGCGCCAGCACGCGCCCCGCCTCCCCCACCAGCTCCGCCAGCATCAGCGTCACCAGCCCCGGGCCGCAGCCCGGCTCCAGCACGCTCATCCCGGGTGCGATTTGCGCCCGCGCCATCAGCGTGCGGATGCGCCCCACCTCCTCGGGCTTGTATCCGTGCGCAGACCACTCGCCGGCCAGGCGGTCGAAGAAATCGGCCTTGGCTTTCAGCTCGCGCTCTATACCTCCGGCTCCTCGTTGCGGAAGTAGGTGATGGCGCCCGAGGGCAGCCCGCCGCCGCCCAGCAGGTCTGTGATATCCACTGTGGCGGTTTCCACAAACGCCATCTGCCAGCCGCCCGCGCCGTCCGACACCGCGTCGTGGTTGATTCCGCCGGGCAGTATCAGCGGCTCATCGCTCCAGCCGCCGCCGTACTTGAACAGGGTCTCGCGCCAGGACGGCGACACCGTGCCGCCGGTGATTTCCACCGGGTTGAGCGAGAGCGTGAAAGTGCCGGCGATTTTGTTAAAGGCAAAGGCGTTGTCCAATCCCCGCGCCGCTTCCGGGAACGCCCCCCAGCTCACCGTCATCGTCAGGCCGATCGGATTGAAGAAGGTCTCGCCGTAGAAGACCGGCACCCAGTACGGGTTGAGGTCCGGCAGGTTGATCGGCGCCATCCCCATCAGATCCAGCACGGGCAGGAAGTAGCTCGTGAGCGGAACTTGAATCTTGCGCACGGCGCACACGGTGACGGCGGTCAGGTCGTCGCCGCTGAAGCTCAGGTCCGCCGCCACCGGCTCGCGCGGATTGGTGTTGTCGGGCGGGACCGCGATATCGCTGCCGCTCCAGGTTCCATCCGCCTCGCGCCGCAGGTGCCGGAGCGCGGTGTCAATCTCTATCGCCTGCACATCCACCGTGCCGTGGCAGATAACGGCCTCCAGCGTTTCATCGTTGGGCCGCGCCGCCATCCGCATGGACAGGATATCGTCCGCCGGCGCATATACGTTTTCTTCGACATCGAGCGTTTCGCTGGCCAGATCAAAAGTCGCGCAGTTGAAGGCGCCGCCCGTTACATAGCCGATGACGAGCTTTGTCGGCCCCACTTCGTCGCTGAGGCAGTCCAGCGCGAGTGCGCTGGGAGCGCTGGTGGCGGCGCTGTCAAGCAGGTCCCACTGGGTGCCGTCCAGGCTGCCCCGCAGGAGGTCAATGCCACCGGTGGTGGTGGCGGCGGCCAGGTACGGCACGCCGTCAACCACCCGCAGCGCGTGCAGGCTGTAGCCGGTTCCCAGCCCGGTGTCATTTCGCGTCCACCCGGAGCCGTTGTAGTAAGCGTAGATCAATGCGGCTGAGTCGTCGCGGTACACCACCACCGGCGCGCCGGTATCCCAATCGGCGCCCGGCTCGATGAAGGCGTCAATGCTGGGCGCCACGCCGGCCGCCGCCACCTGCGCCACGCCGTCCGCTGGCAGGCTTAGATGCACCATCGGCGTCGCCGCCACTGCTGGCGTCCAGGCGGTGTAGTTGGGCGGATTCGCGCTGTCGCTGAAGCGGGCGGCGAACTCGTAATCGGTGCCGTTCGCCAATCCCTCTACCGTGTCCAGCTGCGTGGCCGCGGCCACCGTCACGTGATTCTCCGCCGCCGCCGGATCGCCCAGCGGCGCCTCTCCCCACGCCAGTTCAATATAAACCGGCATGCTCAGCGCGTCTTCCCACACGCCCCAGCTAAGCTCCGCCGCGCTGTCACGCGCGAAGGCGTCCAGCCCGGTTGCGCCGGACACATAGTATGGCGGCTCGGTGTCCGTCTCCACTTCGTAGTCATAAAGCCCCGTTTCCAGCAGCGCGCCCTCGTCCACACCGTCGGTGGCCACGATGCGCACGGCGAACTGGCCCATGTAATCCAGCGGCATGAGAAAGGAGAAGCTGTAGCGCTGCACCTCGCCCTCGCTGCGGCTGGCGTTGAACGGCACGGTGGCGGTGGCCTCCGGCTCGCCCGGCGGCGTGCGGTAAGGCTCGTCCCACTGCGTCTCCGCTGCGCCGGTCGGCCGGTAGCCCACATACACGCGGTAGCCCGCCAGCTCCTGGTTGAAATGCTGGGCGATGGGGGTGATGTCGGCGATGTTGATGACGCCACTGCCGTCGCCGTCAATCGCCGCGAGGTACTCGTTGTCGCCGCTCGCCACGGGCACGCTGTCTTCGTAGAGAACGGTTTGGCCGAAGTGCTGCGCCAGCGGCGTGATGTCGGCGATGGCCACCGCGCCGCCCAGGTCGTAGTCGCCAAGGCTGCGCCCGCGCCA
>CAZKNJ010000120.1:0-2232 GCA_964554185.1 uncultured Planctomycetales bacterium
CCGTCAATGACGGCCTGGATGGAGTTGCGGTTGACATCTTCTTCTGGGACGGCTTCGCCGAAGTGCATGGCGATTGGAGTGATGTCGCTGATGCCGACCGTGCCGTTCTGGTCGTAATCGCCCAGATTGCGGTAATGCCAGGATAAGGTGAACGTGCCGTCGCCGTTGTCGGCGATGGAGAGATCATTCACACGGTTCGCCTCGCCGGTGGGCGGGGTGCTGGCGAAGCGCGTTGTTGGCAGTTGGTTGTCGGTTGTTAGACCGGCAGCCAGCGCCTCCTTCAACTCCGCCCACAGCGCCGCGTCCACGCCTGCGGGACACGCGAGCGCGTCCAGTTCCGCGAGCGCGGAATCGGTGGACTGAAGTCCACCGTCCGGCGGTGAATCGGCGGCTGGAGGATTTGCCAGCCCTTCTGGCTGGCCGCCGCTCCAACGATGTCCCCTCCCGCCGCACGACGCAAACGCCAGTGCAACCACGCACAACAGCGCGGCGGTGATGACCGCCAGCCGCAGTGTTGCTGACTTGACCATGATATTCCCCTCTTCTGTGCCCGTAGGCACATGTGCTTACACTTATTAGACTCGCCAATAGGCCATTTGTTCCAATTCAACGGGCGATGCCAGTTTTCACACCCACCAGCCCGGTTCCCCTAACGCTGGACTCGCGACCCGTTTCGCGGGTAAACCCGCCCAGGCGGGTAAACCTCCAGGCTTGCCTGCCTGCGGCAGGTCGCGAGATTCAGTGGTGTAATGAACTGGAGTTCACCACTCCGTCCTTTGCGGAGACCGGCATTCATCGCTAGAATATCCGCAGGAGGAACTTCCACATGGCATATCCATTTCTGAAGCGGCTGGGAATCGAGAAGGTCAACCCCGGCGGGTTCAACGGCCGGTGGCTGGGCGGCGGCAGCAGTCTGGAGGTCGTCTCGCCGGTTGACGGCAAGCTCATCGCCACCGTCACGCAGTGCACCGCCAGGGACTACGAGCGCATCTCGCGGGAGGCGCAGCAGGCGTTTGAATACTGGCGCGAGATACCCGCGCCCAAGCGCGGCGAAGTAGTGCGCCAGCTGGGGCACGAACTGCGCGAGCACAAAGAAGACCTCGGCCGGCTGGTCACGCTGGAGATGGGCAAGATACTGCCCGAGGGCGTGGGTGAAGTGCAGGAGATGATTGACATCTGCGACTTCGCGGTGGGCCTGTCGCGCCAGCTTTATGGGCTGACCATGCCCTCCGAGCGCCCCCGGCACTTCATGATGGAACAGTGGCACCCGCTGGGCGTCGTGGGCATCATCTCCGCCTTCAACTTCCCGGTGGCGGTGTGGTCGTGGAACGCTGCGCTGGCGGCGGTGTGCGGCGACGCGATGATATGGAAGCCCGCGAGCAAGACGCCGCTCACGGCGATTGCCGTCACCAAGATCGCCGAGCGCGTGCTCAAGCGCAACGGCGTGCCCCCGGCGCTGATGAGCCTGGTGGTCGGCCGCGGCGGCGACATTGGCGATGTGATGCTGGACGACGACCGGCTGAAGCTGGTGTCGCTCACCGGCTCCACCAGGGTGGGGCACCACGCGGCGGAGCGAGTGGCGGCGCGCTTCGGCCGCACCATCCTGGAGCTGGGCGGCAACAACGCCATCATCGTCACCCCCAGCGCGAATATGGACCTCGCCATCCGCGCCATCCTCTTCGGCGCGGTGGGGACCGCGGGCCAGCGCTGCACCACCACCCGCCGCATCATCGCCCACCAGACCGTGAAGAACAAGCTGGTGGCCGCGCTGGAAAAGGCCTACAAGCAGGTGCCCATCGGCAATCCGCTGAAGCAGGGGACGCTCATGGGGCCGCTGGTGGACACGGACGCGGTGGACGCGATGATGGGGGCCATTGAGCGGGTGAAGGGCGAGAGCGGCAAGGTCGTGTGCGGCGGCAAGAAGCTCGACGGCAAGAGCTACCCCGGCGGCTGCTACGTGACGCCGTGCATCATGGAGACGCCGCGGCAGCTGCCGATGGTGTGCGAGGAGACCTTCGCGCCCATCCTCTACGTGATGAAATACCGCACGCTGGACGAAGCGATTGCGCTGCACAACGGCGTGCCCCAGGGGCTGTCCAGCGCCATCTTCACCGACGACGTGAGGGAGGCGCAGCGCTTCCTCAGCGCGACCGGCAGCGATTGCGGCATCGCCAACGTGAACATCGGCACCAGCGGCGCGGAGATCGGCGGCGCGTTCGGCGGCGAGAAGGA
>CAZKNJ010000121.1:0-2140 GCA_964554185.1 uncultured Planctomycetales bacterium
ACCTGCTCACGGTTCACGGCATCGGCTTCCGCGACGCCATTGAGTTCGGCCGGGAAATGGGGCTGCATATGCCCACCAACATCCGCATCTATGCGATTGAAGTTCACGACAACCTCACGTTGTCCGAGGAAATGCACCCGCTGGTGCAGCAGGCCGGGGAGGAAGTGGAGCGCCGCATCCGCGCGTTGCTGGCCGCACCGGAGTAGCGGGTGGTTTACGCCTGCTTCCAGATGCATCGGGGAGCAGAGGCGGGTACTTTTCCCTATTTCACTGCAAACCTGGGTAGGCGGGGCTGACCAGCCCCGCTCTGGGACTCCCAGCGGCGGCAACATTGCCGGGCTAGTCAGCCCGGCGTACCCGGCCTTAGAACGAGTGGGTCTGCCCCAGATGCTATCATCTACCCATGCGCATGCGGCGGGAGGCTTTCTGGCAGACGGTGGCGGCGTGGCACTTCGCCTTTCCGCTGGCGCTCAGCCTCATCGGCCTGCTGGCGTTGTACTCCACCACCTATACCGGCTCGGCCATGCCCTCGCGCACGGCGCTGATGCAGGTGCTGTGGATTGCCGCCGGCGTCGGCCTCTACCTGCTCATCGCGCGCATCCGCGTGGGCGTGAAGCCCGCAAACTTCTTACCGTTCCTCGTGCCTATTGAAGTGCTGCTGCTGCTCACGCTGGCGGTGGGATGGGTGGCGCACGGCTCGCGGCGCTGGCTCAAGCTGGGCGAGCTGACGGTGCAGCCCTCGGAGTTCGCCAAGCTGTTCGCCGTGTTCCTGCTCGCGTATTTCCTGAGCGAATACGCCCGCAGCGAGGAGGGCCGGCGCTTCTTCTCCGCGCTGGGCGTGCTCATCGCGCTGTACATCCCCATCGTGCTGCAGCCCGACCTGGGCACGGCGATGGTGTTCCTCGCGCTGTTCGTCACCGTGATGTGGGTCAAGCCGCTGCCGCGCCGCTACCTCATCGGCTTTTTCGCCGCGCTGGTGCTCATCGCGCTGCCCGGCTGGTTCGTGCTCAAGGACTACCAGCGCGACCGGATCATGGCGTTCGTCCACCCCTCGCGCGACATCCTCGGCAGCGGCTACCACGTGAACCAGAGCAAGATCGCGGTCGGCTCCGGCGGCATGTGGGGTAAGGGCTACCTGCACGGCACCCAGACCCAGGGGCAGTTCATCCCGGTGCAGGCGGCGGACTTCATCTTCGCCACCGTGGGCGAGGAGTGGGGCTTCATCGGCTGCCTGGCGGTGCTGGCGCTGTTCGGCGCGTACTTCTGGAAGATACTGGCGCTGGCCAAACGTGTGCGCGGCGACTACCAGCGGCTCATCGTGTATGGCGTGCTGGCGGTGATGTTCTTCCAGCTGTTCATCAACGTGGGGATGACCATCGGCGTGACGCCGGTGACCGGCCTGCCGCTGCCGTTTCTCAGCGCCGGCGGCAGCTCCATGGTGACCATGTGGGCGCTGAGCGGCATGCTCGCCAGCCTCCAGCGCCATCTGCCTGCGGGCGCGGGGTAGGGGAAATGCTAGTCGAGGTCTCTGGACTCCCAGAAGCCTTCTATGGGGAGTCCGTATTCGCGCGGATTCCTCATGAGTCCAGGATCAGATATATCGAAACCGCAGCATGTGCAATGCACCCTGTAAGTGTAGCTGTAGGCTTTGCCTGAGTAACCGCTTTCCGGATTGTAGTCCTCCGCTTCAATATCTTCGTGGACTGCCATAGCCTCTACTCCGCAGATCGGGCATTGTCGAATATGACCCGTACTCTCTGCCTTAGCAAGGCTCTTTGCGCGAGCGATGGTTTCTGCATTGGGGAAGAAGTTCCCAGCCAAATCGGCAGGTAAGTGGCTTGTGTCAACAAGAGGGTTAGCGTAAGCGGATGCCCCGAGCTCCTTAAGAAGCGCGACCTTACCGAGGTCATACTTCTCAGTGGCGAAGTGCTTGACGGTTTCTTCTATCGGGTCAACACCACACGCCGGTGGTTTGTACTTCCAGATGGCTTCGAACCCACTAAACCTAGGCAGGTTCAGCATCTTCTGAGCGAAGGGCAGGATCATCTTCCCTACTATATGGTCAAGAGAGGGATACCTTAACACAAAAGTCCCGAAATGCAGCATTCTGTTGCGCAGCCCGTTCAGCTTCTCCAGCCAT
>CAZKNJ010000122.1:0-2125 GCA_964554185.1 uncultured Planctomycetales bacterium
TGGCAAGTATTGCCGCCCGCACTTTACATTATAGCATATATTGGGCGAATTATTAGCACCTATAAGAGGGGAAAAACCTAAAAGGCCAGTGGATGAGCCGAGCTAAAGCCCGGCGTACATGAGTGTAGGCATGATTGTCCGGGACTGTCGCGAATCGCGGGCGAGTCGCCCGCGCCACCACTCGCGCTTGCGCCCTACTGCGGGTCGCGGTAGAGGCCGTACTTTTCGATGTAGATGGCGACGCTGGTGGGGGTGAGGTAGCGGATGGGCTGGCCGCGGCGCAGCCGGTCGCGGATGTCGCTGGAGCTGATTTCCAGCGCCGGGATGGTGATGAAGTAAATCTTCAGCTTGAGGTGCGCCACGCTCGCCAGGAACTCCTCGTAGTTGGGGATGTAGCTCGGGCGCGTCGCCGCAATGACCTCGCAGTAGCGCCCGAACTCCTCCACCCCGAGCCAGCGCGGCATGGTCATTACCGCGTCGGTGCCGGTGATGAAGTACAGGCCGGCCTTGGGGCCGAACTCCTCGCGGAAGTGCTTGACGGTGTCCAGCGCGTAGCTCGGCGTCTGGCGGTCAATCTCAAAGCTGGAGACGTAGAAGTCGGGATTGGAAGAGGTCGCGAGCTCCACCATGGTGAAGCGGTGGAAGGTGGAGGCCATCTCGTGGGCGTGCTCGGCGGTGGTCTTGAACGGGTTGCGGTAGGCCGGCACGAAGATGATGCGCTCCAAGCCGAACTTGGCCTTGGCCTCCTGCGCGGCGACCAGGTGGCCGTGGTGGATGGGGTTGAACGAGCCGCCCATTATGCCGATTCTGCGCGAGCCCTCAGGCATCGGGGGTTATTGTAGCAGCTATCAGCGGTCAGTCGTTAGCCGCCAGCAGGTGCGGGTGGTTGGCTCGGAGCCAATCCTCAACCAGAATACGCAGTTTCCGCGCGAACTCCACCATCCCTGAAGCCTCGGCGCTTGTTATCAGACCGCTCTCCTCGTACTCACTGATATTACGCTTCTTCCTGTAGGAATCGAACTGCTCAATGTCGTCTGGGCTTAGGTGAAGCGTGTGCTCAAGCGATGCAATCATCCGGTAATGACCAGAGGCGGTGGTCGCGCGATAGCCCGCAGCTGCCAGCGCGGCCTTCGCACATGCCAGCGCGGCCTTGTAGGCAATGGAGAAACGGTTGTCGTCGCTGAAACCGCGGCTCGCGCAGTCAACCAAGTCCCGGTCGGCCACACCAAGAACCTTCGTGATTTCCTTTGTGGTTGCGTTGTGCGGGAACAGCCAGCCGTTATCGCACCAGCTCTGCAAGGTCATGGTCGTCTCCTATGAGGAAGATCTTCTCGCCCTTCAGCACTTCGGTAACAAAGTGATGCCCGGCGGCGAGTTTCTCCAGGTACTCGGCAACAGGATACACACTGGGGTTTACGTCGCGGCGCAGAGTCTTCTGGGTGTCATAGATCGCGTGCACCACCTCGCCGAAGGATGCGTCGCCGATGACCATCACGTCCACGTCGCTGTCCACGCGCTCCTCGCCGCGGGCAAAGCTGCCATAGATGAAGGCCACCTTGATGCGCCCGGCAAGAGGCTGCAGTGCTTCCCGCAACACGTCCGCCAGGCCTACCGTCTTGATGAGCAGCATCTTGAGTTCGGGGTAGATGGGACAGGCGGGGTTGAGGGAATAGTGGACGCGGTTGCCCGAGCGCTCACGGGTGAGAATACCCGCCTCCGCCAGGCCATTAAGCTCGCGCCGCACCGACGCGTGGTTCACCCCGAGTTCGCGCGCCAGTTCGCGGGCATACCGGGCGCGACCATTGAGCATCATCCTTCCCAGGATCGCCGCCCGGACTTGCGGGAAAAGCCAATCCAGCATCGGACTTAGCGAAATTGGATGCATTGTTCATCCAATTGTATGCGTTTTGCATCCAATAGTCAAGGGGTTTGACTAGCCTTGTGAGAATCAGCGGGGCTAAAGCCCCGCGTACGTGGGTGGGGATGGTCCAAAGGGCGCGGAATCGCGGGCGAGTCGCCCGCGCCACCATCAGTGTCCGGCGGGGCACAGGTCCCCGCCCTACAACAATCCCCTACCCCAGCCGGAAGCAGACGCCGAAGCCGCCGAGGGGGTACTTCCAGTAGA
>CAZKNJ010000123.1:0-2106 GCA_964554185.1 uncultured Planctomycetales bacterium
CACCTGACGCTGATGCCCCCCATCCGTGATAGAAGCCCCGCCTACTCGGCGTCGCGTATAATGCCCCTGATGCCGGCACCGGCGGATTTCTGCGGCAACGAGGTGGCGCTCAGGTTCCTGGAGCAACTGCTGGCGCGCGAGCAGCTGCCCGCCACGCTGCTGCTCACCGGTCCCGGCGGGGTGGGCAAGGCGCTGGCGGCCTGGCGGTTCGTCAAGTCGCTGGTGTGCGCAGAAAACCGCCGGGAGGGCGCGGTGCGCAAGTTGGAGCCCTGCGGCGAATGCGCGAACTGCCGCGCGCTGGAGGCCGGCGCCAGCTCCGACTTCGTGGGCGTGCGCCCCAAGACCAGCGAGCTGACGGTCAAGCAGGTGCGCGAAGACCACGACGGCTTCCGCGACGCCTACCTGTACCCCAGCGTGCTGCCGTTCCGCTTCTTCCTGTTGGAGGAGTGCCACGCGCTCAGCGAGGAGCTGAGCAACATGATGCTCAAGCTGCTGGAGGAGCCGCCGGAGCGCACGCTGTTCATCCTCGTCACCGACCGCCCGTCATTGCTACTGCCGACCATCGCTTCGCGCTCACTGGAAGTGCGCTTCCTCGCGGAATCGGAGGACGAGCTGGCGCAATGGCTGCAGGAGCAGGGCGTGGGCGAAACCGCCGCGCGCAACGCCGCGCTGTTCGCCCAGGGGCGGCCGGGGCTGGCCCAAGTGCTGCTCAGCGACGCCGATCTGCTGCCCAAAGTCGCCTCGGTGATGGGGCGCATCGCGGGCGTCGTGCGCAAGGAGTTCACCGCCGCGTCGCTCTACCCGGCGGGCGAAGCGCTGCTCGCGCTGGCGGAGTTGGTGCACAAGACGCTGCTGCGGGTGGAAGAAGGAGACGTGCCCCGCGGCTTCTACTTGCTGCCGTGGCGGCGACCGGCCCAGACGCCCGACGGCGAGGAGGTGCCGGTGGCGGGCGAACGCGAGCGCGAACTGGGGCGCGATGCCCTGCAGCTGGTTCTGGACTTCCTCAAGGTGACGCTCTGGCGGGTGGAGCGCGAGGGCGGGCCCCCGCTCGCCAGCCGCAGCACAGACCTCTTTCTGGATGCGCGGGGAATGCTGGACGTGAACCTGCGGCCGGAGCAGGTGGTGGATTATTTGCTCATCAATATGGGCGGTGTTAGAATCAAGGAGCCCGTGCGCAGAGGCGCGGGTTTCTGATTATGGAACAAGAGCGCGACCAGTTGCCGGAACAAGCTCCCGATGCGGAGGGTGAATCCGCGCCGGCCGAAGCCCCGCAGAAGCCCGCCGGCGAGCGGTTCTACACCGTGCGCATCGGCCAGCTTCGCCGCGCCTTCAGCTTCCGCGCGCTGCAAGACCTGGATGAGCACATAGGCCGCTCCGTGGTGGTGGAGGCGGACTACGGGCTGGACCTGGGCATTCTGCGCGGGCGCGCCGGTCCCGCCGAAGGCGAGTGCATGGGCACCATTACGCGCTTGGCCGACCTGGAAGACCTGGAGCGCGCCCAGGGCAACAAGGACCTGGACGCCGAGTTCAGCTGCGTCTTCGCCGAGTTCGCGCAGGAAGAAGGCCTGGGGATGAAGGTCGTGGGGCTGGACCACGCGCTGGGCCTGGGCAAGGTCACCTTCTACTACCACGCCGAGGGGCGCGTGGACTTCCGCCAGCTGGTGAAGAAGCTGGCAACGCGCCTCAAGCGCCGCATTGAGCTGTACCAGCTCAACTTGCGCGACCAGTTTATGTTTCACGCGTTTGTCGGCCCCTGCGGGCTGCACCTGTGTTGCAAGGCGCGGCCAGAGCTTTTCCCCGAGAAGGTGCCCACCAAGTACGCCAAGCAGCAGAAGCTTTCCTACAACCCCAACAAGATGGCCGGAATGTGCGGCAAGCCGCGCTGCTGCCTGGCCTACGAGCTGGAGGTCTACCGCGAGTTCAGCGACGTGCTCGGCACCAAGTCCGGGCGCGTCTTCCGCCGGAAGGACGCCCAGGACCTGGCGGTCAAGGTGGTGGACTGGGACATCTCCACCAGTTGCGTGCTGGTAGAGGCCGGCGAGGAGAAAAGAGAAATGAGCATTGACTTTGAGGAGTTCAAGCGCGAGTACGTGAGAGCCTGACCGC
>CAZKNJ010000124.1:0-2019 GCA_964554185.1 uncultured Planctomycetales bacterium
GCCAGCCCGACCGCGAAGCGGTTGCGCCCGCCGGGGATGCAGATAATCCGGCCCCGGCGCAGGCAGCGCAGCGACTCCGCCACGACTTCGTCCGCCTGCATCCACATGGATGGCGGCACGTGAGTCGGATCAATCCCCTGGCGCGAGTGGAACTCCGTGCGGGTGTAGCCGGGGCAGAGCGCCTGCACCATGACGCCGGTGCCGCGCAGCTCCAGCGCCAATCCCTCGCTGAAGCGGATGAGGTATGCTTTGCTGGCGGCGTAGTTCACACTGCCGGGCGAAGCGATGAAGCCCGCGACCGACGAGACGTTGATTATCGCGCCTTCATTGCGCGCCCTCATCGCCGGCAGCGCCGCACGGGTCAGCCGCATGGTCGCGGTGCAATGGACGGTTATTACCTGCTCCATTCCAGCGGGGTCGGCCTCCCAGAGCTTGCCGCGCGCATTGAAACCGGCGTTGTTGACCAGCAGCGATAGCTGCGGCGCGGCGAGGATGCGCTCCTCCACCCGGCGGATGCCCGCGTCTTCGCTGAGTTCGGTCAACAGGACTTCAGTGTGTACGCAATGCTGGGCGGCGAGTTCCGCCGCCAGTTGCTCCAGCTTCGGCTGCCGCCGCCCGTGCAGAATGAGGCCGTAGCCCTCGGCGGCCAGCAGCCGGGCGAAGGCCGCACCGATGCCGCTGGTGGCGCCGGTGATGAGGGCGAGTTGGTTGCGCTCGCCGGTGGGAATAGCGTTGTCCATACGGCTATTCTACCTTCTCCCCCAGTCGGATACTCTCAGGCGGTGTGATAGAAACGGGCTATGCATCGGGGAAGTGTGGTTGATTGCTTCTATGTATGGCATAGGATTAGTGCATTGTGATTAGAATAACTTGACGGACGAAATCCCGGAGGGCAACGTGGCGAAAGTACTCATGATCAAATCCGATTGCATGGGCGTGGGAGAAGACGAGCTGGGCGCTAAGCTCATCAAGGCGTTTTTTCTGAAGCTGGCGGCCGCCGAGACCAAGCCCGACATCATCGTGTTCTACAACACCGGCGTGAAGCTGGTGTGCAACGGCTCGGAAGTGCTTGACTCGCTGGAACTGCTGGCGCAAGCGGGAGTTGACCTGCCGGCTTGCGGCACCTGCCTGGCGCACTTTGAGCTGACCGACAAGTTGAGGGTAGGACGGCGCAGCAATATGCAGGAGATAGTTGACCTACTGATGAAGTCTGAGCGAGTGATTACCCTCTAGGCGTTAATGGAACAAAAACGCTCTGCGCGTAGTCTCTTTAACTGAGCGCGATATCACGGTATAATATGAGTGAGGCCGCAAGGGGCGGGCCTCAAGGGAAAGACGCAATGCGCGGGATACTCTGGGCGTTTTTGGGGGCCTTCATATTCTCAGCCACGGCGTTCGCGCAGGTAGTTGACCTCTCGACTCTCCCACCGCTGTTCGGCCAGGCGGAGCGCATCGTCATCGCTGAAGGCGAGGTGGGCGCATTCCATGCGGTAGTGACCAGCGACTGCGCTGCCGTGCCCGCCGACGGCGAAAGCGAAGCGGAGATTGGCGTGCTGCTCACCGATGCCGCGGGCAAGCCGGTAAAGGGGCGGATGCTCGCGCTGCTGCTGGCCGAAGGCTCCGGCAGCGCCATGCCCGACGAGCCGGTGACGGATAGCGAAGGCAAGGCGTCGTTCACCTACCGCGCTGGGCGGGTGGCGGTGACGAACCGCTTTGAGCTGATGGATGTGCAGACTGGCAAGAGCATGGTGGTAACACTGCCCACCAGCCTCACCGCCGAGGTCACGGTGGAGCTGATTGACCCGATGGAGTTCAACCGCCGGGTCACTTCCGCGATGACGCGCCCCGATATCTTTGACCTGGAAGTCATTGCGCAGCCGGAAGCGCTGCCGGCGGACAGCGTTTCGTGTTCGCGGCTGACCGGACGGTTGACTTACAAGGACGGGCGACCGGCGGCGGGATTCCCCATCAAGTTCTCCATCGCGTCCGGCTACGGCCAGATTGAGCAAGAGGAAACCG
>CAZKNJ010000125.1:0-1766 GCA_964554185.1 uncultured Planctomycetales bacterium
GGGGAGGCGGCGGCGGAAAGGACGCCGTTGTCCGCGTCAATGCGCACCGCCTGCACCTTGCCGTGCGCCCAGCCGCCAGAGGAAACGAGCTCGTGGCCGCGCTGCTCCAACGCAGTGAGCACGTCGGGCGGGATGCGCTCTTCAACAGCGACGCGGCGGGGATAGGCCCGGCGCGGATAGAACGACGAGGGGAAGTGCTCGGAGTGGACGGTGGGCGCGTCAATCGCGGCTTGGAGGTTCATCCCAAAGACGGTGTGGTTGAGGAAAAACTGGAGCGTCCACTGGTCCTGGCTGTCGCCGCCGGGTGTGCCGAAGGCGAGCAGCGGCGCGCCATCGCGGGTGACCAGCGTGGGGGTCAGCGTGGTGCGCGGACGCTTGTGCGGGGCGAGCGCGTTGGGGCGCGCGGGGTTGAGGTAGAACATCTGCGCACGGGTGCCCAGCGGAAAGCCCAGGCCGGGGATGACCGGCGAGGAGCCGATCCAGCCGCCGCTGGGGGTGGCGGAGACGAGGTTGCCCTGCGCGTCGGCGGCGCAGAGGTAAGTCGTGTCGCCGATGTGGGCGTGGGAGTGGCCTTTGCCGGTCGCCGTGCCCGGTTCCAGACCGAGGGCGCGCGCGTTGTCGGCGGCGACATTGAAGTAATCCACGTCTGGCGGATTAATCCCGGCGCGGCCGGGGATGAGCTCGGCGGAAGCGCAGCCGGCGATGATATTACGGCGAGATTCTGCGTAATCAGCGGAGAGCAGCACGTCCAGCGGCACCGTGTCAAACGCGGGGTCGCCGTAGTAAGCCTCGCGGTCGGCGAAGGCGAGCTTGGCGCACTCGGTGAGCGTGTGCAGGTAATCGGTGGAGTTGTGCTCCAGTGCCGCGAGGTCATAACCTGAGAGCAGCGCAAGTTGCTGAAGGAAGACTGGCCCCTGCGACCACGGGGGGCACTTGTGCACGGTGAGCCCGGCAAATTCCAGCGACACCGGCTCTTCCACCACTGCGCGCCATTCGGCGAAGTCGTCGTAGGAAAGCAGGCCCTTATGCTGCGCGCCGGATTCGTCGGGGACCTCGTGAGTGGTGATGAAGTCCAGAATGCGTTCAACTAACGCGCCTTCGTAGAACGCCTTGCGAGCGGCTTCCAGTCCGGCGCTGCGTCCTTGCGCCGCAGCCGCCTGCTCCTCATGGCAGAGGAGCTTGAGCGTTTCCGCCCAGGCGGGATTGCGCAGCAGCTCGCCGGTTTCCGGCGCGCGCCCTTGTGGCAGATAGACCTCGGCGGTGGTGGGATAGCGCTCGGTGAACTTCGCTGCATTCGCTGCGAGTGACTCGTGTAGCTGTTCGTAAACGGGGAAGCCCTGCTCCGCCAGCTCGATCGCCGGGGCAGCGACCTGGGCGAAGCTCAATGTGCCGAAACGCGCGAGTATTTCAGTCCACGTGCCGATGACCGCGGGCACGCAGGCGGGGATAAAGCCGTCGCCGGGGATGAGCGTGACGCCGTGCGCACGGCACCAGTCAAGCGTGAGCGCGGCGGGCGACCAGCCCTGGCCGCTGACGGCGAAGACGCGCCGTTCCGCCGCAGAGCACAGCAGCACCGGCACTTCGCCGCCCAAGCCGTTGCTTTGCGGCTCCAGCAGGTTGAGGCACAGGCACATCGCAGCGGCGGCGTCATAGGCGTTGCCGCCCTGGGCGAAGATACGCGCGCCGGCAGCCGAAGCGAGATAGTGACCGGAAGACAAGGCGTAGTTCCGGCCCATTACTACGGGACGGGTGATGAATGCGGGCAT
>CAZKNJ010000126.1:0-1717 GCA_964554185.1 uncultured Planctomycetales bacterium
CTAGAAGTCCGTTTCTTCGCGGGATTTGGCGCCGGCGACGTAGAGGAGCTGGTCCAGGGATTTGCCGTCGTCCAGCAACACGACATTGGCGCGCTTGCGCGAGGGGTTGCGGACGACCCAGAAAGGCGAGTACATGCCGGCGGTCCCCAGCACGCCGGATTGCCGCAGGGTCGCCGCCGCCTGCAGCAGCGTGCCGGAGTACCAGATCATCTCGTTGCGCCCGCGCAGCTCGTCCATCGGTATCTGGTCCAGCGGCTTGAGGCGCATGGACACGATGGTCTTGCCTTTCTCCTCGCGGGTCTGCAAGCGTTCGGCGCGGGTGAACCAGAAGCCGTGCAGGTCGGTGTCCCAGTATTTGTTGGCGCTGAAGAAGAGCATCAGCTCGTCCTCGCCGCCCTCGCCGGAAAGCGCCTGCACGATGTCCTTGCTGCCGGCGGTGGGCACTACAAAGCGACGGAACGGGCCGGAGATGCTGCCGCTCGCGCGGTCGTAGGTGATCTCAAACAGGATGGTGTCCTGCCGCTCGCCGGTCCCCTTGTAGACCTCGTAGAAAACGGGCGGAATGACCTCGCCGTTCAGCGAGAGCCGGAGTCTTTCCTCCGCGGACAGCCCGCAGGCGGAGGCCGCCAGGCAGGCCCCCACGATGAGCGCTATTATTGCCGCTTGCTTTGCCATTGGGTTACCCCCTGGAGATATTATAGCAGGGGCGCGTAAGCGGTTGTTGGCCACTCGTTGTTGGTTGATGGACAGAGAAGAGCCAGCCCTGAAGGAATGGACTGCCTGAATAGCTCATGGGCTGGGCTGGTCAGCCCAGCCTACCCGGGATCAAGACGGCGGGGCACAGGTCCCCGCCCTACAGCGTTCGCGGCTACTTCAGCGGGAAGAATAAGCCTTCCAGCAAGAGGCCGTCCTCGCCGTAAAGGGTGAGGGCGAAGGCATGGCTGCGGTCGAGGTGGGTATTGGCGCGGATGAAATCGTTCAGCGCGGGATTATCCAGCGGGGCGGCCACCGGCTTCAGGTAGAGGTCGCCGGGGACGGCGGGGGATTTCGGGTTGATGCGCACGATGCGTTTCTCAACAAAGTTAAGGTAGGGCAGCAGCATGGTGCGCTGGGAGGGCGCGTCCAGGGCGTTGAAGATGTCCAGGCTGGTGATGCCCTCCTTCTCCATCAGGCCAAAGGCGTCGGCGGGAAGCTTCCCGTGGGCTCGGAAGTAGGCGCCGATGGAGGTGAGCGTCTTGTCCAGCGGGGCGACGCGCCAGGTCTCGCGCTCGCCGGGGATGAACTCTACCAGGTCCCAGTAGCCGTTGAGCGTCATGCGCGCGGGCAGGCCCAGGCCGCCCTCCGGCTCGTGCAGGCCGCCTTCGCCGATGAAGGCGCAGGCGTAGAGCGGCGGATGGTCCACCGTCTGCACGTCTTTGGGCGCATAGTCCACCGCTACCTCGTGCTTGGCGGCGTCGTTGACGGTCACGCGCACGACCTCGGACGTAAGCTGCGGGCGCGCGGGGATGCCGCCTTCGCGGGGGGTAACGCCTTGCGCTTGCGCAAGCGGAGGCGTGGCTGCGGGTGCGGGCGATGCGGAATCGGCGGGATTGCGAGCGTTGCCGGTGAAGACTATGTAAAGCGCCATGCCGAGGATGAGCGCCCACAAAATGGGCACCCAGATTGAACGCCGGCGGCGGTTGGGCTGCGGGTTGGCCATGGGATTCACTTTAGCGCA
>CAZKNJ010000127.1:0-1650 GCA_964554185.1 uncultured Planctomycetales bacterium
AGAGTCTAATAGAACGGGGACGACGAGATTCGAACTCGCGGTCTCCTGCGTGACAGGCAGGTATGTTAGGCCTCTACACCACGTCCCCGTGTTTGCGGCCAGGTATTTTACCACGCAATCCCCGCAGCGCAAGCCGCGGCCGTGGCACGGATTGCCGCCGCGAGTTAACGATTATTTTCACATATAGGAGTATAATCCCCCCTGTCCGGCGCCAGCCGCCGTCTCTTATGCCAACACCGAGGAGTCTGCATGACCGTACACATTGATGGACACGGGCTTACCATTGAGCAGGTTCATTCCGCCGCGCGCCTTCGCGACAAGATCGCGCTGACCGGCGAGTCCAGGGCGCTGGTGCAGCGGTGCCGCCAGTTCGTGGAACAGCTGGTGGAGAAGGGCGAAGCCATCTACGGCGTGACCACCGGCATCGGCGAACTCGCGCGCATCCGCGTGTCGCAGGAAGAGGGCGAGGAGCTGCAGCGCCGCATCATCTACAGCCATGCCGCCAGCACCGGCGACATCCTGCCGCCGGAGGACGTGCGCGCCGCCATGCTCTGCCGCGCCAACACGCTGGCCAAAGGCCATTCCGGCGTGCGCCTGGAGACGCTGGAAACCTACATTGAAATGGTCAACCGCGGGGTGGTGCCCGTGGTGTACGAGAAGGGCTCCGTCGGCACCAGCGGCGACCTCAGCCCGATGTCGCAGCTCGCGATGGTCGTCCTCGGCGAGGGCGAAGCGTTCTACGAAGGCGTGCGCATGCCCGGCTTTGAGGCCATGCGCAAGGCCGATCTCGTCCCCATCCGGCCGTCCTACAAGGAAGGGCTGGGGCTCATCAACGGCGCGCAGATGATGACCGGCCAGTCGGCGCTCATCCTCTACGAAGCCGAGCGCGTCATCAAGAACGGGCTCATCGCCATGGCCATGACGCTGGACGTGCTCAAGGCCGTGCTCAAGCCGTTCCACCCGCTCGTCCACCAGCACCGCCCCTTCCCCGGCCAGATTGCGGTGGCGGGGATGCTGCGCCGCCTGTTCTACGGCAGCGAGATAATGGCCGACCCCACCGGCAAGGTGCAGGACGGTTACAGTATGCGCTGCACCCCGCAGGTCATCGGCCCCTCCATTGACGCCTATCACTACGTGCGCAAGCAGATTGAGCTTGAGCTCAATTCGCTGTCCGACAACCCCGTTTTCTTCCCCGACGAGGGCGTCCACCTGGCCGCGGGCAACTTCCACGCCCAGTCCACCGCCATGGCGATGGACTTTCTGGCAATTGCGCTGGCGGAGGTCGCCAGCCTCTCCGAGCGGCACACCAACCGCATGATGAACCCGGTGCTCTCCGGCCTCCCCGACTTCCTGGTGGAGGGCAAAGGCCTCAACAGCGGCATGATGGTCTCCCAGTACACCCAGGCTGCGCTCATCAGCGAGAACAAGGTGCTGTGCCACCCCGCGGTGGTGGACTCCATCAGCGTCTCCGCCGACCAGGAAGACCATGTGAACATGGGGCCGGTCTCCGTGCGCAAGTGCAAGGAAGTGCTGAAGAACGTGGCCACCGTCGTCGCCATCCAGCTGCTCTGCGGGGCGCAGGCGCTGGACTTTAGAAAGCCGCAGAAGCCCGGCGCGGGCGTGGCCGCCGCCTACGAGGTCATCCGCTCG
>CAZKNJ010000128.1:0-1612 GCA_964554185.1 uncultured Planctomycetales bacterium
CCATGGAGCGCATCCCCACCAAGGTAAATACCGGTTCGGCCGAATTCAAGGAAAACGAGCGCGTCAACCGCGCGCTGGCCGCCGAGTTCAACGGGCGCCTGGCGAAGGTCAAGGAGGGCGGCGGCGGCAAGTATCTCCAGCGCCATCTGGAGCAGGGCAAGCTGTTCGTCCGCGACCGTATCAAGCTGCTGCTGGATCCCGGCACGCCGTGGATGGAGTTCTCGGCGCTGGCGGGCTGGGAGCTGTACGACTCCTGGGTGCCCGCGGGCGGGCTGGTCACCGGCATCGGCCGCGTCTGCGGCGTGGAGTGCATCATCGTGGCCAACGACGCGACGGTGAAAGGCGGCACCTACCATCCCATCACCATCAAGAAGCACCTGCGCGCGCAGGAGATTGCACTGGAAAACCACCTGCCGTGCATCTACCTGGTGGACTCCGGCGGCGTGTTCCTGCCGCTGCAGGCGGACCTCTTCCCCGACAAGGAGCATTTCGGCCGCATCTTCTACAACCAGGCCATCCTCTCCGCGCGCAACATCCCGCAGATTTCCGCGGTGATGGGTAGCTGCACCGCCGGCGGCGCCTACCAGCCCGCGATGAGCGACGAGGCCATCATCGTGAAGGGCTACGGCACCATCTTCCTCGGCGGGCCGCCGCTGGTGAAGGCCGCGACCGGCGAGGAGTGCACCCCCAACGAGCTGGGCGGCGCCGAGGTGCACACGCGCCAGAGCGGCGTGGCCGACCACTACGCGCTGGACGACCCTGACGCCATCCGGATCACGCGCAGCATCGTGGAGGGCCTCAACCGCCCGAAGAAGTGGGAGCTGGACCGCACCGAGCCGGAGGACCCCTATTATGAGCCGGAGGAGCTTTACGGCATCATCCCCTCCGACGTGCGCAAGCCCTACGACGTGCGCGAGGTCATCGCCCGCATCGTGGACGGCAGCCGCTTCCACGAGTTCAAGCGCGACTACGGTACCACGGTGGTGAACGGCTTCGCCCGCATCCACGGCTACCCGGTGGCGATACTGGCCAACAACGGCATCCTGTTCAACGACTCGTCGGTTAAGTGCGCCCACTTCATGATAATGGCCTGCGAGCGCAAGATTCCGATGGTGTTTTTGCAGAACATCACCGGCTACATGGTCGGCAAGAAGTACGAGGCCGAGGGCATCGCCAAGAACGGCGCCAAGATGGTGCACGCGGTGGCCAACGCCAACGTGCCCAAGTTCACCGTGATGGTCGGCGGCAGCTTCGGCGCGGGCAACTACGGAATGTGCGGCCGGGCATACGGGGCGCGCCAGCTCTGGAGCTGGCCCAACAGCCGCATCAGCGTGATGGGCGGCGAGCAGGCCGCGGGCGTGCTGGCGACGGTGAAGCAGGACCAACTCGCGCGCGAGGGCAAGCCGCAGATGACGCCGGAGGAGGAGGCCGAGTTCAAGCGCCCCACCATCGAGCTATACGAGCACGAAGGCAGCCCCTACTACGCGACCGCGCGGTTGTGGGACGACGGCATCATTGACCCGGCGCAGACCCGCGACATCCTGGCGCTGGGCATCGCCGCTTCGCTCAACGCGCCCATCCCCGACGCGAAGTTCGGGGTGTGGAGGATGTA
>CAZKNJ010000129.1:0-1503 GCA_964554185.1 uncultured Planctomycetales bacterium
CGCGCGCGGAGATTGAGCAGGCGGTGCGCGGGTTCAACGACGGCAGCGTGCCGGACTACCAGATGGCGGCGCTGCTGATGGCGGTGTGCTGGCGGGGGCTGTCGCACGCGGAGACGGTGCACCTCACGCGCGCGCTGGTGGAGAGCGGCGAGCGCTGGGAGCTGCCGCCGGAGCTGCATCCCGTGCTGGACAAGCATTCCACCGGCGGGGTGGGCGACAAGGCCACGCTGATGCTCGCGCCGATGGTGGCCGCGGCCGGCGGGCGCATGCTGAAGATGAGCGGGCGCGGGCTGGCGCACACCGGCGGCACCATTGACAAGCTGGAGAGCATCCCCGGCTTCCGCACGGCGCTCACGCGCGGGGAGGCGCTGGCGCAGTTGCGCGCGGTGGGCTGCGTGGTGATGAGCCAGAGCGAGGGGCTGGTGCCGGCGGAGAAGAAGCTGTACGCGCTGCGCGACGCCACCGGCACGGTGCCGCAGCGGGGGCTCATCGTCTCCAGTATCCTCAGCAAGAAGATAGCCGCGGGCGCGACGCACATCGTCATTGACGTGAAGTACGGCAGCGGCGCGTTTTTCGCCAACGAAGCGGAAGCGCGGGAGTTCGCGGACGAGCTCATCGCGGTGGCGGCGGAGTTCGGGCCGCAGGTCGCGGCGGTGCTCAGCGCGATGGACGAGCCGCTGGGGCGCGCGGTGGGCAATGCGCTGGAGGTGCAGGAGGTGTGGGACTTGCTGCGGGCGCGGGACACGCAAAGCGAGGTCACGGCGCTGTGCGCGCGGCTCGGCGGGAAATTGCTGGCGCTCGCGGGCTTGGCAGCGGATGAAGATGCAGGCGCGGGGAGGATGCGCGAAGTGGTGCGCACTGGAGCGGCGGAGGCGAAGTTCGGCGAGTTCATCGCGGCGCAGGGCGGAGACCTGGACGCGTTCGCGGAAGAGATGAAGCGCATTGGCGAGCGGACGCAGCGCGTAGAGGTTGCGGCGCAAGCGGATGGGATAGTTGCAAGGGTGGATGCGCTGGCGGTGGGACAGCTGTGCCACCGGCTGGGCGCCGGCCGCACGCGCAAGGAGGACGCGGTAAACCCCTGGGTCGGCGCGGTGCTGCGGGTGAAACGCGGGGACGCGGTGGAGCGCGGCGAGGCGCTGGCGGAGGTTTACGTGCCGGCGGGATGGGGTAGGGAGCAGATGGAGGCCGTAGTGGAAGAGATGTGGGGAGCGGTTGAAGTAGGAAGTAGTAAGTAGTAGGGGAAGAGGGCGGAGAAGTGATTGTAGGGGCACAGCGGATGCTGTGCCCGTTCCACAGCCGCCGTGAATACACCGCTGACACTGAATAAGGGTACGCCGGGCTGACTAGCCCGGCCTTGACGGCAGTCGGGAGTACATGGAGCGGGGCTGGTCAGCCCCGCCTACCCGTGGGGGTGCTTCATCGGGAGAGCGCGACGGGCACAGCATGCTGTGCCCCTACGAAACCTCCCCATACCACGGCGGGAGTTTGCCGGCGGCGGCCATT